>CAZLHQ010000004.1:0-62033 GCA_964559355.1 uncultured Hyphomicrobiaceae bacterium | reverse complement strand
CGGCGTCGACACCTGATAGGCGCCGATGTGCTGTGTGATGCCGCCCGCTTCTCCGCCGGTGACGTTGGCCTTGCGGATCGCGTCGAGCAGCGACGTCTTGCCGTGATCGACGTGGCCCATGATCGTGACCACCGGCGCGCGCGGATCGAGATGATCGTCCTGATCCTTCTCGCCGATGAAGCCTTCTTCGACGTCGGCCTCCGAAACCCGCTTCGGCTTGTGGCCGAACTCGGTCACGATCAGCTCGGCCGTGTCGGCGTCGATGACGTCGTTGATCTTGTGCATCGCGCCTTGCTTCATCAGGTATTTGATGACGTCGACGGCACGCTCGGTCATGCGGTTCGCCAGCTCGGCGATGGTGATGACCTCAGGAATGATAACCTCGCGCGTGATCTTCTCCCGCGTTTGATGAATGCCCATGGCCTTCAGCTTCTCGCGCTCGCGCTTGCGCTTAAGCGAGGCGAGCGAACGCTCGCGCTGCTTCTCGTCGAAGGCGTTGTTGATGGTCAGCTTGACGCGCTCGCGCCGCTCGTCGGCGACCTTGGTGGCGGGCCGCGCCACCTTGCCGCCGCGCTTGGCCGCACGATCGTCGTCGTCCCCCGCCTCAACGGGAGCCGCCGCCGGGCGAGCCTGGCGCTTGGGCAACTCGATCTCGGGCGTATCGGGCTTTGCCGGCGGGCCGCCGCGGCGCGCCGCTGTCGGCAGCATGATTTCCTTGGGCCTGCCACCTTCACGCGGCTGCATCGCCGGATTGAACGATTGCGTCGGTCGCGGGCCGGAGCGTCCGGGCCGATTGCCGGCATCCGAACTGCCTGGGCGAAAATCGCGGCGCTGTTCGCCCGAGCCTTGACCCGAGGGGCCATGACCGGAGCGCTCACGCGTGTGCTCACCAGCCGGAGCCGTGCGCGCTGGCGGCCGCGGCGAAGGCGATTGCGGCTTGGCCTCGGCGGCCGGCGCTGGCGCGGCCGATGTGGCGGCGGCGGATGCAGCCGGTGCGGCCGGCGGGGCAGCAGGCGCTGGCGCGGCTGGTGCAGGCTTCGCTTCGACGGCGGCGGGCTGCGCGGCTTGTGCCGCGCTGGACCGCTGCTGCGCTTCTTGGAGTGCGGCGGCTTTGGCGATCGCCTGTTCCTCGTCGCGATGCTCGCGTTCGACGGCCTCGCGCTGACGGGCGGCGGCGAGCGCACGGGCGCGCGCGTCAAGCTCTTCGTCCGACAATGTCTTGGCAACAGCCGCTGCTGCGGGCGCTTCGATGCGCGGCGCGGGAGCTTCCTTCACCTCAACGGGCGCGGGCGCCTTGGCCTCGACCGGAGCTGGGCCTGCCGGGCGCTTCTCGGGTTCGCCACCTGGCGAATTGAGCTTGCGGGTCTTGCGCTTCTCGACAACGACCGATTTTGAGCGGCCATGGCTGAAGTTCTGGCGCACATGGCCCGACTCGACGGTACGCGCCACGCTCAAAGGCTTGCGTCCGCCGCCACGCAGGGTCTTGTCACCAGAGTCTTTCGTTTCCGTCATCCGTTATCCGTTCAAACGTCCGTTTTCAGCGGTTTGCCGGGGTTCATCGAAACACCCGTTGGAATGCCCGATTCCCAACCGGAAACGCGCCAAGCGTCCAGCCTCGACCAGGAACCGATCCGTTGCACCGCCCTTGATGAGCGCAGCATGTACCACATTTGGCCGTCCGATGGCCAAACTCATTTGTTCAACGGTCAAAATCGCAAACATGCGGCCAGACACCGCCTCACTGCCCTCGATTGCGGTGAATTTCCGGTCCAGCTTGTCGCAGCCGTCGGCGGCGGCATCCGTGCCGTGGATCAGCGCTCCGACACCGCCCGCGGCCAGTTGCCGGTCGATCTTTTCAAATCCCGTCAGCACCGCGCCAGCCTTGTTGGCGAGCGAAAACGCGTCTGACACGCGCCGTTCAAGCAGCCGTTCGACCCGCGCGGAAAGGTCTGCGGGGGCCTCCACACGGCGCTTCAGGCTCTTGGCGAAGGCGCGGGTGGCCACAGCGCGGTCGATACTGCTGCGATCGGCTGTGACCCATACGCCACGGCCGGGCAGGCGCCGTGAGAGATCGGCGACGATAATGCCGTCTGGCCCTGCGACGAAACGGATCAGGTCTGCGGGGTCACGCGAGACACGGCTAGCCACGCACAGCCGGAGACTATCCTCCGCCTGCGGCTTTGCGCCACGACCTGTCGATCGCTCGCCAACCACGCTCTCGTCGCCTCCTGGCCCATCGGGGCCTTAACCTTGTGCCTTGCCGGTGTCGGCACCGGCATCTTCGGCGTCTTCACCCTCGGCCTCGCCTTCGGCCGCATCATTGGCCGCAGCAGCACGCGCGGCTGCCAAATCTTCTGCCGTGATCCAGCCCGCCTGCACGCGCGCGGCCATGATGATGTCCTCGGCGTCCTTGCGAGAAAGCTCGAAGGATTCCAGCACACCTTTGTGACGAACAGCTTCGGCACCCTTCTCCTTGGGCCGCTCGTTCCAACCAACCAGATCGTCGGTCGCGCAATCGGCAACGTCCTCGACGGTCTTGAGGCCCGCTTCACCGAAGGCGACAAGCATCGCCGTCGTCACACCCTCGATGCTTGCGACATCGTCCTCGACGCCAAGCTCACGGCGGCGGGCATCGCGCTCGGCTTCGAGCTTTTCGAGCGCTTCGCGCGCACGGTTCTGGATTTCCTCGGCCGTGCCCTCGTCGAAACCTTCGATCTGGGCGATTTCGCCAAGGTCGACGTAAGCCACCTCTTCGACCGTCGCAAAGCCCTCGGTGACGAGCAACTGTGCGATCACCTCGTCGACGTCGAGCGCCTCCATGAACATCTGCGAGCGCTCGGAGAACTCCTTCTGGCGACGCTCGCTCTCTTCCTGCTCCGTCAAGATGTCGATGTCCCAGCCGGTGAGCTGGGAAGCAAGCCGCACGTTCTGGCCGCGCCGGCCGATGGCCAGCGAAAGCTGCGTCTCGGGAACCACCACTTCGATGCGGTTGGAATCCTCGTCGAGCACCACCTTCGTCACCTCGGCAGGCGCCAAGGCGTTGACAATGAATTCGGCCGCATCCTGCTTCCACTGGATGATGTCGATTTTCTCGTTCTGCAACTCGTTGACCACCGCCTGCACGCGCGCACCACGCATGCCGACGCAGGCGCCGACCGGATCGATCGAGCTGTCCTTGGAGATGACGGCGATCTTGGCGCGGGAGCCTGGATCGCGCGCCACCGACATGATCTGCACGACGCCGTCGTAGATCTCAGGCACTTCCTGCGCAAACAGCTTCGACATGAACTCGGGCCGGGCTCGCGACAGGAAAATCTGCGGACCGCGCTGCGTGCGCTCGACGTTGTAGATGTAGGCACGGATGCGATCGCCGAGCCGCACGTTTTCGCGCGGGATCATCTCGTCGCGGCGGATGATTGCTTCCGCACGCCCCAGATCGACGATGACGTTACCGTATTCGACACGCTTGACGGTGCCGTTGGCGATCTCGCCGACGCGGTCCTTGTATTCGCTGAACTGGCGCTCACGCTCAGCCTCGCGCACTTTCTGCACGATGACCTGCTTTGCGTTCTGGGCGGCAACGCGGCCGAACTCCAGCGGCGGCAGCGCCTCGGCAATCAGATCGCCGGCTTTGGCCTCGGGGTTGCGGCGCTTGGCGTCGGCGACGTTGATCTGGGTCGAGTCGTTCTCGACCTCTTCGACCACCGCCAGGACACGCGACAGACGCGCTTCGCCGGTCTTGGGATCGATCTCGCAACGGATGTCGTTCTCCGAGCCATAGCGGGATTTGGCCGCCTTCTGAATGGCGTCCTCCATCGCTTGCAGCACGATCTTGCGGTCGATGGATTTCTCGCGCGCGACCGCGTCCGCGATCTGCAAGAGCTCGAGCCTGTTGGCAGAGATGCCGGCCATCGCCATGGTGTGTCATTCCTCCAAGGGATCGAGATCGGCCCCGTCATGGGCGGCCGAACCCGGTTTTGCTTGCTTCTTGGCGCGGGCGAGCGCCTCGCGGATCAATTCATCGGTCAGCACCAGCTTGGCGTCGGAAATGAGCGCCACCGGAAAGCCCAGCACCGTGCGTCCAACCTGATCGAGTTCAACTTCGAGGCGGACTTCACCATCCTCGTAGCCTTCCAGTGTGCCGCGATAACGCTTGCGGCCATCCACCATCTCTTTCAACTCGATTTTTGCCTCGTTGCCAGCCCACGCCTCGAAATCAGATGGTCGCACCAGCGGCCGGTCGATACCCGGCGAGGAAATTTCCAACCGGTAGCTACCTGAGACGACATCGTGAACGTCGAGCAATGGCGACACCTGCTTGGAGATGATCTCGCAGTCGTCGATGGTAATGGTGCCATCCGGCCGTTCGGCCATGATCTGCACGGTCTTGCCTTCGCGACCAGAGATTTGCACGCGAACCAGACGAAACCCCAGATCCTCGAGCGCAGGCTCGACGACAGCAGCGATTTCAGCTTCGAGGCCGTGCTCCGTCAGAAAACGACGGTGATCGGCGCCATCAACGCCTGTCTGCATGGAGGACCGAGGTTCGTGAGATCCGCGCGCCACATGAACCCGCTCCAAAACAAAAAGAGCGGATCCGGAGGATCCACTCTCAGAGTTGAGATGATCATGAGCACCTGAATGCTACGTGAATGTGATGCTTATTGCAAGGGCATTCCGTCGCAAAAGCAGTCATTCGCGACGACAAAATCGAAAATAGTAACTGCGCCGTCCTTCACGCGTCGCCTTCGACTCATAACGCGTGGGCGGCCAGTCGGCAGGTCGCGTGCGCCAATCGGCTGGCTCTGCGGCGGTCCAATGAAACTGCGAGTTGCCGCATACGGCAAGCAGGGCAGTGTGTGCGTAGTCTGCGATATCGGTGGCGATGCGCAGTTCCGCCCCGGGCTTCATCACACGCGCAAGCTCGGCCACCAGCGGCGGTTGCACCAAGCGGCGCTTCTGATGCCGCCGCTTCGGCCACGGGTCGGGAAACAAGATGAATGCGCGATCGATCGACGCCTCCGGCAGGGCACGCAACAAGGGCCGTGCGTCATCGGCGAGCACGCGCACGTTGCCAATCGCCTCGCGGTCGATGGCATCGAGCACCTTGACCACGCCATCCTCGAACGGTTCGCAGCCGATGACGCCGACCGCGGGATTGGCACGCGCCTGCCAAATCAAGTGCTCGCCGCCTCCAAAGCCGATTTCGAGCCAGATTTGCGCGCACTGTTTACCAAACAGGTCAGCAAGTCCCGCGCCCGGCTCCGCAGCAAGCCGTGCCACATCGACCCCCACACGCGGCAACAGTGTGGTCAGCAAGTTCCGCTGCCGGTCGCTGGCCTTGCGTCCGCGCCTGCGACCGAACGAGCGCAGCTCTGCCGTCGGCATGCAGTCGCCGCCTTGGTCATCGCCGCCGTCTTCGTTGTTGCCGGTCATCACACCGCTGCTGCTGCAAATACCAACGGCCGCGATCGGATTTCGCGGCCGCTAGAGTGCTTCCGGAAAAGTGGGAACCGGTTTTCCGATAAGAAGCACGACGAAACAAAGGTCTAGAGCCGCTCCGCGACTCCATCAAAACCGGAACGGCTATAGAAATTTCAATTGGGCCGGGCCGCACAACGCCCCTGCTGCCTCACGCCAAATGACTCTTCAGCTTGTCGGCAATGATGTCGGTACGCTCCCACGAGAAGCCGCCGTCGGCATCGGGCGCGCGGCCGAAGTGGCCATAGGCCGCCGTGCGCGCATAGATCGGCTTGTTGAGGTCGAGGTGCTCGCGAATGCCGCGCGGCGTAAGACGCATGACATCGCGCAGCGCCTTCTCGATCTTGGCCTCGTCGACATTGCCGGTGCCGTGCGTATCGACATAGATCGACAGCGGCTCGGCAACGCCAATCGCATAGGACAATTGGATGGTGCAACGATCCGCCAGTCCGGCAGCAACCACGTTCTTGGCAAGATAGCGAGAGGCGTAGGCGGCCGAGCGATCCACCTTCGTCGGGTCCTTGCCAGAGAACGCACCGCCACCATGCGGGGCCGCACCACCATACGTGTCGACGATGATCTTGCGTCCGGTGAGGCCGCAGTCGCCATCCGGACCGCCAATCACGAACTTGCCGGTCGGGTTCACATGCCAGATCGTATCGCCCGTGATCCACGAGGCTGGCAGGATCTTGCGGATGTAAGGCTCGACGATGGTGCGCACGTCGGTCGACGACAGCTTCTCGTCGAGATGCTGGGTGGAAAGCACGATCTGCGTCACCGCGACCGGCTTGCCATTTTCATAGCGGCACGTCACCTGGCTCTTGGCATCCGGCCCGAGCACGGCGGCCGCGCCTTCCTTGGCCTTTCGCGCACGCGCCAGCTCTTGCAGGATTTTGTGGCTGTAGTAGATCGGCGCCGGCATCAGCTCGGGCGTTTCACGGCAGGCATAGCCGAACATGATGCCCTGGTCGCCTGCACCTTCTTCCTGGTTGGTCGGCTGTTGGGCGTCCACGCCCATGGCGATGTCGGCCGACTGGGGATGCAGCAACACCTCGATGTCGGCATGCTCCCAGTGAAAACCGTCCTGCTCGTAGCCGATATCGCGGATCGCCATGCGGGCGTGATGGGCGATGAGGTCCTTGGTCACCGTCGAAGGCCCGCGCGTCTCACCGGCGATCATCACCAGATTGGTCGTGGCCATGGTTTCGCAAGCGGCCCGGATCACCCACGGGTCGATGCCGGCGTTGGGCCCCTCGCGATAGAACAAATCAACGATCTCGTCGGAGATACGATCGCACACCTTGTCGGGATGGCCTTCGGAAACAGATTCACTCGTGAACAGGTAAGATGTGCGTGCCACGTTCGACCCTCGGTTCTTTATGAGCAGCTTTGGGGGAAATCGCGCGGGTTCTGGCAATCTTTCCGGTCAGGGTCAAGCGCCCACCGCATCGCAGGCAGCCCAAATCCACCGCACGTCATGTTCACGGAAGAAAATTCCCGCCGAATTGGCCGCACCCCGCCCAATGCCGCCTGGATGGCGCTGGCTCGCGCCGCGATCGCGAAAACCGCGGCCTTTCGCTCAGCGCGACCGCTGCATCGTTCATCGGGGCGCGCTGACCGCCACCTACTCTTCGCCTGCCAGATTTTTCACCAGTTCGACGATCGAGCGGCGCACGCGGGGATCGGCAATCCGCGCAAATGCCTTGTTCAGCTCGACCCCTTCGCGAGACGCCAGAATATCGGCGACATACGTGTCATTGCTGGTTTCTGCGAAACCAGGCAGCGCGCTGACCGGGGTGAGCGACATCGGCGCTTCATCATAGAAATATTGAATAGGCACGCCCAGCACGTGTGACAGATCAAACAGCCTGCTGGCGCCGATTCTATTGACGCCCTTTTCGTATTTCTGCACCTGTTGGAACGTCAGCCCGAGCAATTCGCCGAGCTTCTCCTGGCTCATGCCAAGCAACACCCGGCGCATGCGCACGCGCGTTCCCACATGCACGTCCATGGGGTTTGCTTTGCGTGCGTTCCGCTCTTCGGCAGCACCATCGTTGTCGCCCGGCACCGCCGCACTCTTGTCGCTCGTCATTGATTCCAGCCGAACCATAACCACCTGGTCATCTTCAATCACACCTGCCCGATCGCGAGGCACGCCACCATAACTATGTGCGTAGAGCGTGCCCGTCAACGCCGACACATCCGAACTACGCCGATGATCGTGAAGGCTATTTCAACCGTCGTGACGGTCTCCAAATACAGCCGACCGGCGACTTGCGATATTCTCCGCATCCATGGTTTTTTGAGACGATATTGTCGTCGACTTCGAATTTGACGAATAATAGATCCGCCTAGGCAGGAAGCCGCGAAGATTCGATTCCTGCCGCGCGCCGCAATCGAGCCGCATGTGCGAGACGAAGCGCCGGTTCAAAGCGGCGCGACGGGCTCGGGACCATCGTAAGGCCGCCGCCAGCGTGCCGCGATCAGCGTCAAGCAAATCAGGCCCCAAAACACGAGATCGCCGGTGCGGGCATAAAGTGGTGCGGGGCCTGATTGCGGCACCGGACTGTCGATGACGCCGCGCACGTTCATATCGAGTTGCCCCAGGACGCGACCATAGGAATCGATGACGGCGGAAATGCCGTTGTTGGCGACGCGGACAATCGGAATGGCCTCCTCGACTGCCCGCACACGCGCCATGTGGAAGTGCTGGCGGGGGCCGGTGGTGTTGCCAAACCAGCCGTCGTTCGTGACGTTGATGGCAAGCGCCGGCCGCTCGTTCCCCTGCACGACCGCAGCCGGAAAGATCGCCTCGTAGCACACGAGCCCGATCAGCGGCGGCAATCCGGCCACATCGATCACGGGGCGCGGGGACCGACCGGCTACAAACCCGCCGCGCACGCGCGTCAACTGCTCCAGGCCGATACTCTCGAGCACCGCTTGAAATGGCAGATACTCCCCGAACGGAACCAGATGAATTTTATCGTAGACCGCGTTGAGGCCACCTGATGCATTGAACACCATCATGCTGTTGTACGCCGCAATGCGTTTTTGCAGTGGCGCACCAGAAGCGTGCCGCGGCGCCTGACCATCTCCGTTTGCGCCACCCGGGCGATCCACACGCAGCGCCCCGGTCAGCAATTGCACGCCATCGGGCAACAGCTCGGCGATCTCCTTCAAGGCTTCGGGGCTTTCCAGCGGCAGAAACGGCATCGCCGCTTCCGGCCACACCACGTGAGTGATGCCGGCGAGATCGTCCGGCCGTCCATCCGGTCCGCGCCGTGACAGGTCTTTGTGGAGGTCGAAGATTTCACGCTGCTTGTCTTGCTGCCACTTGTTCCGCTGAGGCACGCTCGGCTGCACCAGGCGCAGCTTGGCGCCGGCAACGACACCATCGCCCGCTTGCGCCAGGCGTACCGCGCCATAAGCCACAGCCAGGCCGAGCAGAGCGGCGGCAACGGTTACACCCGAAAGCGCCGACATCGCCCGGACGCGCGAAGCACTTCCCGCGGCATCGGCCAGCGTCACCAAGGGCGCAGCGAATGCCACCACGGCGGCAAGCGTCAACCCGTAGATGCCGACAAGCCCGGCCGACTGCATCAACAGCATCGGATAGGTGAGAATGTAGCCGAGCGTATTCCACGGCAGACCGGTGAAGATGTGACCGCGCAGCCATTCAGCAATCGCGAGAAGGGCGGCAAGCAACAGCACGCGGCGAAAACCCGTTCCCCAAAACGCTCGCGCAAGCGCCGTGGCCGCGGCGAAAAACACAGCCAGCCCTGCCGGCAGCAGCGTGACAGAGGCGGGCAGCAGCCAGGCGAACTTTTCTGACTCCACCATCATCGCTTCGCCGACCCAGAACAGGCCGAACATGAAATAGCCCAGACCGAAGAACCAGCCTGCGGTGCCGGCACGCGCAATCGCATCGCGATCTACTCTGGCAAGCCATCGCCCATGTTGACGCGCATCCGTGCTGGGTGGGTTGGTACGTGGCGCGGTATCGATCAGCCACACCAGCAGCGGCAGAGTGAGAAACAGGATCGGCGAGAGGAAGAACGGCGCCAATCCCAACACCGAGAGCGCGCCCGCGACATAGGCTGTGAGCGCGCGCAAGGGCGGGGACGTGCAATCGAGCCAGGCGACCACACCGCGGCTGCCGATTGCAAGTGAGGAAAGAAGTGAGGTCTCGCGCAAGGACTCGATCGCCGCATTCTCTTGGCGCTCGGCGCGCATGCGGGTCTCCTCATCGGGCCGAAGCATCACGAGGCGGCGTCCGCCGCTGGCTCGGACCCGGTTCGCGGCTTGTGGATCTTGAGTTTCTTGACGCGGCGGGGATCGGCGTCGAGCACCTCGAATTCCAATCCCGAGCTGTGACGCACGATCTCGCCGCGCGCGGGAACACGGCCGAGCATCGAAAATATCAACCCGCCGAGCGTGTCGATCTCCTCTTCTTCCTCGACCGAGAGAAGCTTGATCCCCAAGTGCTCCTCCAGCTCGTGCACCGGCATGCGCGCTGAGGCGATCAGCCCTTGCTTGGGATCATTCGAAAAGAGGGCGTCTTCCTCCTCGTCGTGCTCGTCCTCGATATCGCCGACAATCTGCTCGACGAGATCTTCGATGGTGACGAGGCCGTCGGTGCCGCCATACTCGTCGACCACGAGCGCCATATGAATGCGCGTCGTTTGCATGCGAATGAGCAAATTCATGGCTGGCATCGAAGGCGGCACATAGAGCACGGCGCGCTTGATCTTGGTGCTGGCAATGGAACGCGACAGATCGAGTCTGGCGAAGTCGAGCGGGAGATCGGCATCAGAGCTGTCAGGTATTTCAGCCGCCTCGGCGGTGGAATGGGCGCCCAGCGCCTCGGTGGCTACAGTGGCGGTCTCCACCGGGCTGAAGCTCGTGCTGCCCTCGTTGCGCGCCTGCTCCACGATCCACCCGAACAGATCCTTGACGTGCACCATGCCGCGCGGATCGTCGAGCGTATCGACGAACACGGGAATGCGCGACACGCCAGCATCCTCGAACCGCTTCAAAAGCTCGCTCAACGGTTCGCTCTCGTCGATGGCGATGATGTCGGCACGCGGCACCATGATGTCGACCACCCGGCTGGCGCCGAAGCGCAGCAACCGAAGAAGCATGCCGCGTTCCTCGACGCTGAACGCGCCCGCCGTATCGGACTGCTCCTCGCGCAGCGCATATTCGAGCGTGTCACGCAGTGTCTGGGAGCCTTGCAGGCCGAGCTTCTGGCGCACCGCAGACAACCAGCCAAGCAAGCCGCTGCGGCCGTCATCTGCGGCCGATTGCGATTCGGGTTTGGGCGGGGTGGTGTCGGTGGTGGCCATGGCCTTCAATTCTGCAACGATGCGGGGACGTGGGACGCGATCTTGGCGGCTCTATGAGGCTTGCTCGGATGCAACAACGGGTTCACTGCCGGCGTATGGGTCCGGCACGCCGAGCGTGGCGAGAATGGATGTTTCCAGCGCCTCCATCACCTCGGCATCCGCCGCCGCAATGTGGTCGTAGCCCGCCAGATGCAGCAGGCCGTGCACGACGAGGTGCTGGAGATGGTGTGCGACCGGCACGCCTTGCTCGGCTGCCTCACGGCCAATCGTCTCGGCCGCCAGGATGATATCGCCTAGCGGCCGCGCGTGACCATCCGGCAATGGCTGATCCTGTGGTGCTGGAAACGACAGCACGTTGGTGGGCTTCGCCATGCCGCGAAACTGGCTGTTGTAGCCTGCCACCTCGCGATCATCGGACAGCACGATGACCGCCTCGATCGGTCCTTGCGGCAGCACATGTGCCAGCTGCGGCGCGCGTGCGACCGCGGCAACGGCAGCAGAGACAGCCGACTCGACGTTGCCCAGCGATTGCCAGTCGCCAGCGCTCTCGATCAATTCGAAGCTCAGCGAAAGCGACGGTGATCGCGGCTCAGGTTCGGCCGGCTCCTCGCCCGCGCCTCGCGCCTGCTCGGCATCGGCGAGGCAAACAACCGTCACTGGTTTCGCACGGCTCATCGGCTCTGATCCGTGGCCGGCTTGTCGTATGCCTCGACGATGCGAGCAACGAGGTCGCGGCGAACGACGTCGGCAGCGGCAAATCGCACCGAGGCAATGCCATCAATGCCCTTCAACAACCGATCGGCCTCCACCAGCCCCGACGACACGCCCGGCGGCAGGTCAACCTGGCTCGGATCGCCGGTGACGACCATCTTGGCGTTCTCGCCAAGCCGCGTCAGGAACATCTTCATCTGCATGCTGGTGGTGTTTTGCGCCTCGTCGAGAATGACGAACGCATTGGCAAGCGTGCGCCCGCGCATGAAGGCGAGCGGTGCAATTTCGATGACGCCGGTCTCGATATCGCGCTCGACCTTTTCGGGCGGCAGCACATCGTAGAGCGCGTCATAGAGCGGGCGCAGGTAGGGATCGACCTTCTCGCGCATGTCGCCCGGCAGGAAACCCAGCCGCTCGCCGGCCTCGACCGCCGGTCGCGATAGAATGATGCGCTCGACGATACCGCGCTCCAGGAAGTGCGCGGCGTAGGCCACCGCAAGATAGGTCTTGCCTGTGCCGGCCGGGCCAATGCCGAAAACGAGATCGGTCTGCTCGATGGCGCGCATGTAAAGGCTCTGCGTCGGTGTGCGCGCCTTGATGACACGCCGTCGCGTGGCGACTTGAGCCTGGCCGCTGCCATCGCTCGATGGCGTTTCCTGGCGCGCGTGACGGATCAGCCCGTCGAAATCACCCGGGCCGATGTTCTCGCCCTTGCCGGCGCGCTGATAGAGCGCTTCCAACACTTCGCGCGCGATCTGGCAGTTGGATTCCGAACCGGTGAGGATGATCACGTTGCCATGCGCATGCGCTTCGATGCCCAGGCGATCTTCGATCAACGCGAGATTTGAATCGAATTCACCCAAGAGACGGGTCAGGAGCCGATTGTCCTCGAAGGGAACGACGAGGCGGCTGTTGCCGGTCTGAGGTCTGGGGGCGCGCCCCGGCCCGGTTGCGGGTTGCCCGCGAAAGCCTGTCAAAATCTGCTCTCCATCGCCGCTGAACGGCCCCTGGCTCTGCCCTTGCGTCGACTGCAATAGTTGCACACGCTGGCCCGAGCCCGCTCCATCAACGCGCACATATGGTGGATCATTCCGCCGCAGGCCGCGCTTGTCCAGGCTTTTAATCGCAGCTCATGCCGCCTGGATGACACCGGTCAGGCTGTTGGGTCCGCAGCCCAGGATCTCCACAGGCACGATGCGGCCGACCAGCGCCATGTCGGCAAAGGCATGCACGGGTTGCAGATACGGCGAACGGCCGATCAGCTGACCGTCGTGGCGACCCGATCGCTCGAACAGCACCGGAATCGTGCGGCCCACGCAGGAGGCATTGAACCGCTTTGTTTGGCTGTCGAGCAGCTTCTGCAGCCGGTGCAGCCGTTCGATCTTGGTGACTTCCGCGATCTGACCTTCCATTTTGGCGGCCGGCGTGCCGGGTCGCGCGCTATACTTGAACGAATAGGCCTGTGCGAACCCGACCGTCTCGATCAGTTCCAGTGTCTTGGCGAAATCGGCCTCCGTCTCACCGGGAAAACCGACGATGATATCGGTCGACAAGGCGATGTCGGGTCGCACTTTGCGGATGCGCTGGATGAGGTCGACGTATTCGGCCGCAGTATGCTTGCGGTTCATTGCCGCCAGCACCCGGTCTGAGCCCGACTGAACAGGCAGATGCAGATATGGCATCAGCTTGCCGACCTCGGCATGAGCCGCAATCAGATCGGCGCTCATGTCGCGCGGATGGCTGGTGGTATAGCGCAGCCGCTCCAAGCCATCGATCTCAGCGAGACGCCGGATCAGCTTTGCCAGCGACAGAGAAGCACCGCTCTCGTCGACGCCGTGATAGCCGTTGACGTTCTGGCCGAGCAGCGTGATTTCCGAAACGCCGTTGGCAACGAGACTGCGCGCTTCCTCGACAATTGCAGCGAGGGGACGGGAGCTTTCCATGCCGCGCGTATAAGGCACGACGCAGAAGGTGCAGAACTTGTCGCAACCTTCCTGCACGGTAAGAAACGCACTGGCTGCACGCGGCCCGACACGCTTTGGCAACTTGTCGAACTTGTCTTCTTCCGGAAATGTCGTCTCGACAATGCTGCGCGCCTCCATGCGCGAGCGATGCAGCAGCTCGGGCATGCGGTGATAGCTCTGCGGGCCGATGACGAGATCGACGACGGGGGCCCGCGCGACGATTTCCGACCCCTCCGCCTGGGCCACGCAACCGGCCACCGCGACGAGAGTGTTACGGCCTTGCTCGCGCCGCTCCTCCTTCACTTGGCGAATGCGGCCAAGCTCCGAGTAAACCTTGTCGGCTGCTTTCTCGCGGATATGGCAGGTGTTGAGAACGACGAGATCGGCTTCCTCGAGCGTTTCCGTTTCGCTGAAGCCATAAGCTTCCAGTGATTCGGATATGCGCTCGGAATCATAGACGTTCATCTGGCAGCCAAACGTCTTGACCAGAACTTTCTTCGGCCCGGGCATCGTCATCCAATCCGCGCTATCGGTGTCAGCCAACGGCTGTATCGGAAGCTCGATCTTAGTCACGACGATTTCCAATCCCGTTAACGAGATCCCACCATCATCACGCTGCGCCTGCTCACCGGGGGCCACCGGACCGGCTTCGTTGCAGTCAAAGCGGCGTAGTGCAATGCAACAATACCGCCCCGATTTTGCATTGCAACTTCTTCCTGCGGAGCAATGCGCCGTCACCACCCGGCACACGCACCAATCGTCGTCAAAAAGTTAACAGCAGGTTGGCCAGCTGGCCGAGCACCGCACATCATCAAAACCCAAAGCCCCGACCGGCGTATCGACTCTGCGCGACCGATGCAGTGCAGCAGGAACGGGGTGGCATGTCCATTTGACAAATTGGCCAAATCCACCGCACTCGCACACCGCCCGGCGCTTCAGACCATGCGCGTTATCCGCTCGCCGTCGGACCGGCGTCGTTGGACCGTCGCAGGTGCCCTCGCCGGCAGCGTCGTTTCGATGACGGCATCGGCCGGCAAGCCGCGCGTCACGCGGACCACGTTGGCGCGGACCTCATCCTCGCTGTGGCGCGCCAGCGCTTTGCGGTCGGCGAACTGGTCGAGGGGAACCGGGGCGCCCACCACCACCTTCACGTCGATGGGGCCCGATTTCAGCAGCTCCCAGGCATGCGGGGGGAGTTCCATATCGCCATACCAGCCGGTCAGCGGCCGGTCTGCGCGCGTCAGCGGCAGGCCGTGCAGCCGCGTATAGACGATCGCCACCGTCTGCACGACCGCGCCGGAACCTGCCCCAGCCACATTGGCGGTCGGCTTGGCGGCCGCAAACAGGGATGTGCGGAACGGCAGCACCCGGTTGCCATCGCTCGAGGTTCCCTCGGCAAACAGCACCATCGCATCGCCCGCGGCCAGACGATCGATGATTTCACTGGCTGTTTCGCCGACGGCCGCTCGCTTTTCGCGGTCCACAAACACCGTTCGCTGCAGCCGCGCCAGGGCGGACACGCCGGGCCAGGTGCCGACTTCCTTCTTGGCGATGAAGGACACAGGCGCTACTGCCGACAATACCGGAATGTCGAGCCAGGACGTGTGGTTGGAGATCAGCAGCACGGGCCGGCCCTGGGCCACGCTGCCCGTGATATCGAGCTTCAAGCCGAGCAGCCGGCAGACGCGGCGGTGATACCAATGCGGCAGCCGGCGGGCGAGCCGTGGCGATAAGCGCACCAACCCCGCTTGCACGGGCATCAACGGCAGTGTGAGGCCGGCAAATCCTGCCAGAATAGCGCCGGCTCTGAGGCTGCCCATCGGCCTAATCCCGCGGTCTTCCTGCGCACGCCTCAGCGATCGAGCGACAGTGCCAGCGCCAACGCATCCTGCAACTCGCCACCCGGACGCCCATAGTAGCCCTTGCGCAGGCCAATCGCCGAAAAACCAAGCTTTCTGTAAAGCTCGAAGGCCGCCTGATTATCGGCTGCAACCTCCAGGAACAGCCGTTTGGCGTCGGCGCGCTTGGCCGCGCGGGCGAGGCCCTCGATGAGCAAGGTGCCGACGCCACGGCGCTGGAATCTCGGCAACACGCCAATCGTCAGCACTTCCGCCTCATCGGCCGCCAACTGGCCCATGACGAAGCCCGCCGGTTCGGGCAACGCGTCAGCGCCATCACGGACGCGCGCAAGAAAGGCGGTGGAGCCTGGATGAGACAGCATGTCGGTGATGCCGGTCTCGGTCCACGCCGGGGAGAACAACCGTGCGTGCATTTCGGCGAACTCGGCCGCGCGCTCGGGCCCCGCCCACACCAGGCTGACGAATTTGGGATCGAGCCGTGTGCTGGCCGTGGTCGTGTTCATGAAGGTGCCCTCGCAATTGATTTACCGATTTGCGGCTTGGCGTCAGCCGGCCGCAAGTAGAGTGGCCGCACGGCAGCCCTCAAGGGAGCAGCGCCAATGGCCAGCCTTGCCAGTTCTTCTGCCCGGGGCAGCAGCTCGGGTAGGTGAGCCGCAGCCTCCCGCCCCTGCTCACATGCTGCGACCGCCACCACTGCCGCGCCGGAGCCTGCAAAATCGATCGGCCCCATGCCCCCCAGCAACGCGGCCTCGGCAACAGTGCGCAACTGCGGCTCCGACAACGGGTCATTGCCGCCAGCGCGGAAGAGCTGGACATAAACCTCCCCACGGCGCGCATCAACGGCGATCGCAAGATCGCGCGACGAAAGACCAGCAGGCTGGCGCGGACCGTTGCCGACATGCCGCTCCTGCCCCAGAAGTTCGCTGGCGCGCGCGGCCATCACGGCAAGACTGGAAAGCGCCACGACCTCGATCCTGTTGTCTGACGCCAAGGCGAGCGCACGCGCAGCGGCGACCGAAATGCGCGTGCCGGTGAAGCTGCCAGGGCCATTGGTCACGGCGATGCGGCCGATCTGCGGCAGGCCGAGGCCGGCCGCCGCCAAGGTGTCGGCAATCATCGGCATCAGGCGCTCCGCGTGCCCCATCTCCATCGCCTCGAACATGGCGAAGATCGAGGCTTCTTCCGTGTCGATATTACGGCCGACCGCCACCGAACAGGCGCCAAGACACGTATCGAATGCGAGGATGTTCATTGCGCGGCACGCTACACGCCTTGGCTCGACTTTGCACTACGTCAATCGCCGCTCACTGCATCGCCGCCAAGGCTCAAATCAGGCGGAAAAGGCTGTAGTTGCCGTGACGTCACACGATGCGCGCCATTTCCTCGAAGGCGAAGCGCGGGCTGCGCGGAAAGAGCCCTGCGGGATCGCCATAACCAAGGTTGCACAGCATGTTCGATTTGAAGGTGGTGCCGGCGAAAAACGACTTATCCACACCTTCGGGATCAAAACCCGACATCGGCCCGCAATCGAGGCCCAACGCCCGGGCCGCAAGCATCAGGTAGGCCGCTTGCAGCGTCGCATTGCGGAATGCCGTTTCCTTGATCTTGGCCTCGTCGCCGGCGAACCAGGAGCGCGCGTCGGCATGCGGAAACAGCTTGGGTAGATGCTCGTAGAACTCCATGTCGTGGGCGATGATGGCGCACACGGGCGCTTGCATGGTCTTGGCCTCGTTGCCGGGCGACAGATGCGGCTTCAACCGCGCCTTAGCCTCCGCCGAGGTTACAAAAACCAGCCGCGCAGGCGAGCAGTTGGCGCTGGTCGGCCCCATCTTCATCACGTCGACGAGCCGGCGCAGCAGCGCCTCCGGCACAGGCTTTGACTGCCAGGCATTGTGCGAGCGGGCTTCGAGAAACAGGCTCGCCAGTGCGGCCTCATCGATAGGCGCGGCCATGCGTCATCACTCCTTCAATTCAAGCGGGGGGCAATCCCAATGCGGCTGGGGGGCGAACCGTGGTGGCAGCAGGTTTCGGCCGCCGCGCCATGAACACCATCAAAACGAACCCCGCGGCCAGCGCGGGGTTCGGTGACGGCTGCAAAAGCTGCAAGACCTCAAACGGCCTGCACCTTTTCGACTTCGGGGCAGAAGTGTTTCAGCAGGTTTTCGATGCCATGACGCAACGTCGCCGTCGAGCTGGGGCAGCCCGCGCACGCACCGCGCATATGCAGGTAGACGACGCCATCGCGGAAGCCGGCGAAGGTGATGTCGCCACCATCCTGCGCCACCGCTGGACGCACGCGCGTCTCCAGCAGCTCTTTGATGGTTTCAACCGTTTCAGCATCGGAAGGGTCGTAGTTGCCGCCCGCACGATCATTGGTGCCGTCCGATTTCAGCACCGGGGCGCCGGACATGTAGTGCTCCATGATCGCACCGAGGATCATGGGCTTCAAATGCTGCCACTCGCTCTGGTCTTTCGTGACCGAGATGAAATCGGAACCGAGGAAAACGCCTTTGACGCCGTCGATCTCGAACAGGCGGGTGGCCAGCGGCGAGTCGTCCGCGTCGTTGGGCGAGCGGAAATCAGCCGTTCCGGCCGACAGTACGGCCTTGCCCGGAATGAACTTGAGCGTAGCCGGGTTTGGTGTGGCTTCGGTTTGGATGAACATCGATCATCACCCTCGCTGGCATGTTTGCTGTGTTTGCGAACCGGCGCATCTCAGAGGCGGGCCAGCCCTATGGAAACTTTTTAGAATGTTTCCAAAACATGTAAGGGATCGAACCACAAAAGTCGAGGGCTGCTGTCGCGATTTCCTGGCTAGAGTGCTTCCGGAAAAGTGGGAACCGGTTTTCCGATAAGAAGCACGACAAAACAAAGGCGTAGAGCTGTTACGCGGTTCCATCAAAACCGGAACGACTCTAGTGGCCCGTCGCGCCAAAATCGAAACATAGCCGCGACCGCATAAGATTTTGGCGCGACGCGAGGGCCACTAGAAGAAGCAGTGACTTAGTGTGATGTTCAACGCGCCTTTGTTGACGCCACGAGGGCCGCACCGTTGGTCAACAAAGGCGCAACGCCACACGAGCCAACTGACTTCGACCAGCCCCTGGCATGCCATATCGGAGCGGCACGCTATGCGAGTGCTCGGATCATTTCCAAGGTCAGATTGCCGGGCACGATGGTGATCGGAACCGGGAACGTGCCGGCAGCACTGCCCGCCGCCAGCGAAGAGACGAGTGGGCCGGGCCCTTTGACGTCACTGGCAGCACCGAGCACTAGCAAAGCAATATCGTCGTCGTCTTCGATGAGTTGCGTGATCTGCTCAGCCTTGTTGCCCTCGCGGATCACTTCCTCCGTGCCGACATTCTCGAAGCCGGCCAGATTGAGCTTGCGGCGGAACAGCCGGAACAGCGCACGAGCCCGATTGCTCTCCTCGTCGATCTGGACCTGACGCACGCCCATCCAATGCTGGAAACCCTGCGGCTCGATCACATAGACCATGACGATGAGGCCGCCGGAGTGCTCGATGCGGCTCGCCGCGAAGTACAACGCGCTTTCGACTTCCGCACTGTCGTCGACGACCAGGAGGAATTTGCGGCGATGTCCGGATTCGAAACTGCGGCGTCTTTTCATGTGACCCATGCTGCCATTTGAGAAGGTGGGCGACAACACGATTTGATCAATCGCGATGCACCAAAGGTGCGGCAAAACGAGGCTTAGGACGAGGCTCGACCGAGCGCCGCAGCAGCCATTCGCCCCGCCGCATCACGAGCGGATGAAGCCGACGATCTCCTTCACCTCGTTCATGATCGGAGCAGCGATGGTGCGCGCACGCGCAGCCCCATCTGCCAGGATAGCATCGATCTGCGCCGGGTCGTGCATCATGCGGGCCGTCTCCTCGGCAATCGGCGATAGCCGCGCGACCGCCGCATCGACCAGCGCCTTCTTGAAGGACGAGAATTGCGATCCGCCGAACTCCGACAATACCGCCGCCACCGGCTGGCCAGTCAGCGCGGCATGAATTCCGACGAGGTTTTCCGCCTCCGCGCGGCCCTTCAAACCGTCCGCTTCCGATGGCAGCGGCTCGGGATCGGTCTTGGCCTTCTGGATCTTGCGGGCAATGGTGTCGGCATCGTCGGTCAGGTTGATGCGCGACAGGTCGGAGGGATCGGATTTCGACATCTTCTTGGTGCCGTCGCGCAGGCTCATGACGCGCGTGGCGGGCCCGGTGATGACAGGCTCGGGCTGCGGGAAGAAATTGCCGTCCACGTAGCCCAGCTTCTCGATGCCCGGCTTGAAGTCGTTGTTGAACTTCTGCGCAATGTCGCGCGCCAATTCCAGATGTTGCTTCTGGTCCTCGCCGACGGGAACGTGCGTTGCCTTGTAGGCGAGAATGTCTGCCGCCATCAGGTTGGGATAGGCGTAGAGCCCAACCGAGGCGTTCTCGCGATCCTTGCCCGCCTTCTCCTTGAACTGGGTCATGCGATTGAGCCAGCCGAGCCGGGCAACGCAATTGAAGACCCAGGCAAGCTCGGCATGCGCGGACACCTGGCTCTGGTTGAACAGGATCGAGCGCTTGGGGTCGAGACCAGCGGCAATATAAGCCGCCGTTACCTGGCGGATGGAGCGGCGCAGCTCGTCAGGGTCTTGCCACACGGTGATCGCATGCAGATCGACCACGCAGTACATGCATTCGTGCGTCTTCTGCAGCTCGATCCACTGCAGCATGGCACCCAGATAGTTGCCCAAATGCAGGCTGCCGGTGGGCTGCATGCCTGAGAAAACACGTTCTTGGATTTTCATGTGTGGGCGCCTCCGAGCCGGGCCGCGTTATCGCCCGCTGACGCGCGCCGCGCAAGACCTTGTGAGCATGGTTCAGAAATGCCAGCCGAGTTAACCCTTGCGGACTGAAAAGCGCTTCAACTGGGCCACGCTCAGCACGCCTGTCGCAACGATCATCACAGCAAAGACAATGACGCCAGCCGACACGACCGCCGTCAAGGCCGTTGCCTTGGTGACCAGCGGGGCGGCGCTCACGAGCGAGGGTTCCAGCCAGCCGATAAGAAAATAGACAGCGATCCCCATGGCGAGACTGGCCAGTGCAATCAACGGCAGATTGCGAGCCAATCGTGCGTCGCCTTCAAAATCGCCATCGCGCTTCAACCGGAAGAACAACATGGCGGCATTGATCCAGGCTGCGATGGTGGTGGCAACCGCAATGCCGACGTGTGGCATCAGCCCCAAGTGCAGGAACAGATAGAACAGCGCAATCGAGCCGGCCACGTTCACAGCCATGTTGATGCCGGCGTAATACATCGGCGTCTTGGTATCTTCGCGCGCGAAGAACGCCGGCTGGAACACCTTGATCAGCACGAACGCCGGCAATCCCACCGCGAATGCCGCAAGCGCCTGCGCTGTCTTGGGCGTATCGGAAGCGAGGAAGGCGCCACGCTCGAACAATACGCGAATGATCGGCTCGGCCGCCACCGCCAGCGCCACGGCGGCGGGCAATGTCAGTAGCAGCGCAAACTCGAGGCTGCGGTTCTGGCTGTCCATCGCCGCGGCTCGATCACCGGCACGCAGGCGGCGCGCTAGATCGGGCAACAGCACAACCCCGACCGCGACACCAACAATGCCGAGGGGAAGCTGATAAAGCCGGTCCGCGTAATAGAGGTATGACACCGCACCGGCCTGCAGCGACGCGATGATGGTGCCGACGACGATGTTGATCTGTGTGATGCCACCGGAGATCAAACCGGGAATGCCGAGCTGGACCAGCCGCTTGACGCCCTCGGTATAGCGCGGCCGCACGAGCCGCAGATCGAGCCCCGCCTTCTTCACCGCGATCCACAGCATGGCAAGCTGCGCCAACCCCGCCACGAACACACCCCAGGCGAGCACATAGCCGGCCTCTGGCTTTTGCGCATATCCAAGCCCGATCGCCAACCCGATGGAAGCAACCAGAACGACATTGAGCAGGATCGGCGCCGCCGCCGCCGCCCAATAGCGGTGCATCGAGTTCAACGCGCCCGACATCAAGGCGACCAGCGACATGCAGGTGAGATAGGGAAAGGCAATCTGCGTCAACTGGACCGCCAGATCGTATTTGGCCGGATCGACGATAAAGCCGGGCGCCAGCACGGCCATCAGCCACGGCATAGCGAGCATGGCAATGGCGGAGACGACGATCAGCACCAGCAGCAGGCCGGCCATCGCCTCTTCGGCAAACGATCGCGCCGCCTCCTGCCCCTCACCCTCCAGCCGCTTGGCAAACAGCGGCACGAACGCGGAATTGAAAGCACCCTCGCCGAACAGGCGGCGGAACAGGTTGGGAAAGCGGAACGCGACAAAAAACGCATCGGCCACCGCGCCAGACCCTAGCGCCGCGGCGATCAGAATATCGCGCGCGAACCCAAGGAGCCGGCTCACCATGGTCAGGCCGCCAACGGTGGCAAAGGCTTTGTAAAGCTTCATGGGGCATCGCAAGTAGACGAGCCACCGCGCGCTGACAAGCGTAAGCGCATCGAGGGTCTCATTGCGCCGGCGCGACGTTGCCCGCAAGCCGCGCCAGTGCCCCGCAAACGAGCGCGCTCGCCACACCGGCCGCAAACCTGAGAGCACCGGCCACCGGCACGCGTGTGTTGCAGATCGCACGAGCGAGCTCGGCAAGTGCGCGATCCTCGACCTTGCGACCGAGCGCATGGGCTGCCGCGACCGGCGCCAAGGCCAGGCTCAGAGCCACGCCGGTGCCGCCATATCCCAGGTTGAATACGATCGAGGGGTGCCGGTCGGAGCGGCGGATGATCGGCAGGTCGGTCGCGGTCATGTGGAAGCGCCCGCCCCAGGCGTCGGCAATCCGTGGCATGCGCATACCGTCGAGCGTGGCGGCCAGATGCTTTTTCAATCCTTGCAAGACGAGGGCGGGCACATCGAGATCGCCGCCAGCGGCGTGGCGCAGCTTCTCGATGCCGCCGAACACCAGCCGCCCCTTGTGGAGGCGGTAGAAGACGTAGGCCGCGTTGAGCTCGACGACGAATTGCCCCGACGTCTGCCGCGCACGCTGAAGCCGCGCCAGCACCGTGGCGTCGAGCGGCTCCGTCGCCAGCATGTAGTTGTGCACGACCTTGGCACGCGGGGCCTCGGGCAGCGCAAGCGATGGCGTATAGCCGTTGGTTGCGATCACGACGGTCGCCGCATCGATCGATCGACCGTCCTGCACCGTGATCTTTGCATGCCCTTCGTTTTGGACGACGCTGGCGACAGGTGCCCCCTCGACGATCTGCACGCCCAGTCGACGCGCCCGGGAGGCAAGGCCATGTACCAACGCATAAGGATTGATGGTGTGGGCGGCAAGCAGCAGCGAGCGTGGCGCGCCGGGCGTCAATTCGGCATCGAGCTGGCAATCGATCCCCGCCTTGGCAAGAACGCGGGCGATGTGGGCGAGCGCTGCATCGGTGATCGCGCCCTTCGCCTCCAGCGCCAGAGTTTGCGACGTCACTTCCGCGTCGGGTGCGATGCGCTTTGCCCATGCCGCCGCCTTGGCTACCTCCGCGTTAAGCAAGCCCATCGCGCGGGCATGGCCGGCATCGTGCAGCGCAGTCGCAAGCCATATCGGCGCGGGCAGCGGTGACATCAGTCCGCCGTTGCGCCCGCTGGCACCGTAACCGACCGAATTGGCCTCAATCAGCACGACATCGGCATCGGCTTGCATCTCCTTGATACGTAGAGCCGTGGCGAGACCGGCAAAGCCGCCACCGATGATGGCGATGGCGGTGCGCGCCGGCAATTCGGCTTGCGGCACGACGAGCGGCATGTCGCCGATGCGCTGCCAGTAGCTGCGTTGAACCCGTTCGGCGGCGACCGCCGCGCGTGCCGAATAATCGCCCCCAACCCGCAAGGCTCCATCGCACGTTTCGCTGAAGGTCTGCATGCTGCTGTCTCCCGTGGCAGGTCGCTCGCTCTCACAGGCATAAAAGCCGCAACGCGTGCGAAGCGCTGTTCCCCTTGGCACAGCGCCAGCGCCGCGCATCTGCGACAACGCCTGAAAGCGCGGGGCGCCCGAGTGGCGGCCGCGGCAACCACGAAACCAGCGAGGGTTCTCCCGTGACACAGGCTTCCACCAGCACTGCATTCTCATCCGCCACGGGCCACTTCATCCCCGAACGCGCCACTTTGAATACGCTCAGCGCCGCAAACGAGCGCGCTGCCGCCGCGCCAAGCCAGAACCGCTTGCGCGCCGTGCATGTCGCATCGATTTCCCAGATCGAAGCTGACGACTGGAACAGGCTGTTTCCCGGCGCCGCCGAGGACTGGGGCTACTTTCGCGGTTGCGAGCTGGCCCGATCGCAGCACTTCACATTCTCAGCGATTGCCGTTTATGACGGACCCCGCCTCGTCGCAGCAGCGCCCCTGTTCCGTCTCGACTTCCGCCTCGACACGACATTACCCGCCAATTTCAAGAAGGCCGCCGATTGGCTGGCGCGCATTGCCCCGCGCCTCGTCAGCATGCCGGTGCTGGGGCTTGGATCGCCGATGACCGAGGAATGCCCGATCGGTATCGACTCAGAACTCGATGCGCCGGCAGTCAACCGGGCGCTCGCCGCCCTGCTCGCGGCCATGCACGACCACGCCAAGGCTCAAGGCATCAAGATCCTGGCGCTGAAGGATGTCACCGACCGTGACGCGCAATGGGCCGATACGCCCCTGCAGTCGGCGGGGTTTGCGCGCATGCCATCGTTGCCGGTCGCAATCCTGCCACTGCCGCACGACTCCATCGAAGGATATCTCAAGACGATGCCGTCACGCGCGCGCAGCGACATGCGCCGCAAATTCAAGAGCGCGGAAGGCATCGACGTCGAATGGCGCGACTCGATCGACGACGTCTACGACGAGATCATCGCGCTCTACCGCGCCACGCGCGCCAACCGCAAGGCGAGCTACGAGGCGTTCGACGAGGTGCCAGAGGACTATTTCCGCCAGATCATGCGCCAGTCCAACGGCAAGGCGCGCATCATGCTGTGCCGCATCGGCGGCGTGCTCGCGAGTTTCAATATGTGCCTAGTTGAGAAGGACAAGGTGATCGGCAAATTCATCGGCATGAACTATGATCTGGCGCGCCAGCACAACCTCTACTTTGTCAACTGGATGAAGGTGATGGAGTATTGCATCGAGAACAAGATACCGGCGCTGCAGACCGGCCAGACCACTTATGTCGTTAAGGCGCGGCTCGGCTGCAAACTGAAGCGGTCGTGGATCTACTTCAAGCACCGCGGCCCGGTCATGGGCCTCTTGTTCCGCCTTGCCAGCCGGCATCTGTCACTGGAGGCCGCCGACCCGGATCTCGCATCTCTGGGCGAGAAGGCGCAGTATCTGGCGCCGTGATCAAGACGCCGCATCGGCCCCATCGATGGCAGCCAGAACCTCGGTCAGCTTGCTTTCGATCGTCTTTTGGCGCGGATCGCTGACGATCTTCTTCGACGTCAAGTCGGTGACATAGAACACATCGATCGCCTTCTCGCCGAAGGTGGTGATGTGGGCCGATGAGATGTCGAGGTTGAGATCCGACAACGTGCTCGTCAGGTCGTAAAGGAGCCCGGGCCGGTCGCGACCTGCCACCTCGATCACGGTGAACTGGTCCGACAGATTGTTGTCGATGATTACTTCCGGCTCGACCTTGAACGCTTCCATGCGCCGTTCCTGCGGCCGGCGCTTGGCCAGCAGCGACTTCAGCCGCGCCTCGCCCTTCAACAGCTTGTCGATCGTCTGGCTTATGCGGCGTGCCCGGCGCTGCTCGTCTTCGTCGGCGGGGAACTCACGCTGCAGCAAGAACGTATCGAGAGCCAATCCATCGCGCGTGGTGGTGATGTGCGCGCCGAGAATATTGGCGCCGGCAGCAGCGCACGCTCCCGCAAACAGCGACAACAGGCGCGGGTGATTGGGTGCGAAGATCGTCAGCTCGGTTATGGCGGTGAACGCATTGCTCTTGAAATCTGTGGCGAGCTTGAGTTCTTCCGCCTTGGCCTTCGCCATCAGTCGGGCGTGCTCGACCTGCTGGCTGGTGTCGAAGCGGAGCCAATAATCGCGATAGAAGCGATCGATGTGCACCTCGACATCGGCAGCCGGCCAATCGGGCAGGGCCGCGCGCAACTTGTCTTGCGCATGCGCCACCTGCTGCGCGCCTCCCCGCACGCCATGACCGCCCGACAAAAGTGCCTCGGTCTCATAGTAGAGCGTGCGCAGCAATTGGCCCTTCCAGCCATTCCAGGTGCCGGGCCCGACCGCGCGAATATCGGCGACGGTCAACAGCAGCAGGAGCTTCAACCGCTCCAAGCTCTGCACGATCTCGGCAAAATCACGAATCGTCTTGGGATCGGTGATGTCGCGGCTCTGGGCGATGTTGCTCATCGTCAGATGCTGTTCGATCAGCCAAGCGACCGTCTCGGTTTCGCCGGCACTGAGCCCCAGGCGCGGACACAGCTCACGCGCGATCTGCGCGCCAACGATCGAATGATCTTCGGTGCGCCCCTTGCCGATATCGTGCAGGAACGCCGCCACATAGAGCACGCGACGGTTCTTGATCGCCTTGACGATCTCGGTCGACAGCGGCAACTCGCCCGACGAACCTCCACGCTCGATGCTGGTCAAGTTACCGACCGTGCGCAGCAGATGCTCGTCGACCGTATAGTGGTGGTACATATTGAACTGCATCATGCCGACAACGCGGCGAAAGGCCGGGATGAAGCGCGCCAGCACGCCAGCCTCGCTCATGCGCCGCAGCGTGCCTTCCGGGTTGACGCGCCCGGTCAGCAACTCGAGGAAGATGCGATTGGCCTCCGGATTGATCCGCAATGAATGGTCGACCCGCGACAGCGAGGAGCGCAGCAGCCGCAGCGCGTCGGGATGCAGATACGTGTCGGTGTGCTCGGCTTGGGCAAAAAAGCGGATGATGTTGACGGGATCGCGCTTGAACACATCGCGGTCGCGCACGTTTATGCGGTCATTCTCGATCTTGAAGTCGGTCTTCTGGCGCACCTCGCGCCGCGTCCGCCACGACAGAGGATTGAGCAGGCGGTTGAGGCCCGGCGACGTCTTCAGCTGCTGGATCTCGAGCGTGTTGCACAAGATCGTGGTGAGATCGCCGACGTCCTTGGCGACGAGGAAATAGTGCTTCATGAATCGTTCCACCGCGCGCAGGCCGCCGTGGCGCTTGTAGCCCAGGAGATCGGCCATCGGCGCCTGCAGGTCGAACGTCAACCGTTCCTCGGGCCGGCCGGTGAGAAAGTGCAGGTAACACCGCACCGACCACAGGAAGTCCTCGCATTTACGAAAGATGTGCACCTCGTTTTCGGTGAAGATACCGTCCTCCACGGTGGCGCGCCCCACACCCTCGCCGTAGAGGTACTTCGACATCCAGTGCAGCGTGTGCAGATCTCGCAGGCCACCCTTGCCGTCCTTGATGTTGGGCTCGACCCGATAGCGCGATTCACCCGCCCGCCTGTGCCGCTCCTCACGCTCGGCCATCTTCGCATCGATGAAGGCGCGCGTGGTGCCACGCACCACCTCGTCGCGAAACCGCTGCTCGAGCTCGGTAAACAGTTGCGCATCGCCGAGGATCAAACGGCTGTCGAGAACCGCGGTGCGGATGGTGATATCGGCCAGCGACAGCTTGATGCACTGATCGACGTTGCGTGTGGCGTGACCGACTTTGAAGCCGAGATCCCACATGATGTAGAGCATGTATTCGGCGACGCTCTCACCCCATGGCGTCTGCTTGTAGGGGAGCAGGAACAGCAGGTCGATGTCCGATTGCGGCGCCAGCAGTCCGCGGCCATAGCCGCCGGTGGCGACGATCGCCATGCGCTCGGCATCGGACGGGTTGGTGGCGCGGTAAACGTGCGTCGTCGTGTAGTCGAACAGCAGGTGAATGAACGCATCCTGGAACCGCGACAAGCCTGCGGCGCAACGCCGTCCGTTGCCGTCCGCATTGAGCTGCGCCTGCGCCATACTCCGCGCCTGGGCAACAATCTGCTTCAAGCGCTCCACCACTGGGATGCGCACCTGCGCGGCATCACCGGCCGATTGCGCCAGCGCACTGAGTTCGCGGCGCAACGCCGCTGGGTCGAAATAGGGTGGCGCGGTATCGAGCGTTTTTTCCATGGCGTGGACTATATGGCTTTCGTGCGCAGGTGCTAGCGGCAACTGCATGTGATTTAAGAGTAAGCGCTGCACATGCGGTCACGACCGATCCTTGCCGCGCGCCGACTTCAGCAAGTCCTTGAGACGGTAGAGTTCATCGAGCGCGCCGCGCGGCGTCAGCTCATCGACAACGAGCGCTTCGAGCGCCGTCTCGACGGCGGATGGCGCTCGCGCTTCGGCAATCGGATTGACGGGTCGTGCGGCGGCAAACAACGGCAACTCCTCGAGTGCTGCGCTGCCGCCGCGTTGGCGGTCAGCCTTTTCCAGCAACCGCAGCACCTCGCCGGCGCGCACCACCACCGAGCCCGGCAGGCCGGCAAGCTTTGCCACCTGGATGCCGTAGGACCGATCGGCAGCGCCAGCCTTCACCTTGTGCAGGAACACGATTTCGTCGCGCCACTCCTTGACGTCGACGGTGACGTTGGCAACGCTTTGCAGGCGGCTCTCGAGCACGGTCAGCTCATGGTAATGCGTGGCGAACAAGGCGCGGCAACGCGACACCTCATGCAAATACTCGACCGTCGCCCAGGCGATCGACAAGCCATCGAACGTCGCCGTGCCGCGGCCGATCTCATCCAGGATAACGAGCGAACGATGTGTCGCCTGATTGAGAATGCCGGCCGTCTCCACCATCTCGACCATGAATGTGGAGCGGCCGCGCGCAATATCGTCGGAGGCGCCGACGCGGCTGAACAGGCGGTCGAGGATGCCGATGTGGGCCGAGCGCGCCGGCACATAGGAGCCCATCTGCGCCAGTACTGCGATCAGCGCGTTCTGCCTCAGAAACGTCGACTTGCCCGCCATGTTCGGACCGGTGACGAGCCAGATGCGCGCATCCTTGCTCTCATCGAACCCCGTCATGCCTGTGGCCGCCGGCGCGCGACCCAACACGCAATCGTTGTCGATGAAGGGGCCGGCACGCGCCGCCGCCAAGGCCTGCTCGACGACGGGATGGCGGCCACCGCGAATCTCGAATGCATCGCTATCGTCGATCTGCGGCCGCACATATCCCTCGATGTGCGCAAGCTCGGCCAGCGCCGCGGTAACATCGATCTCCGCCAATGCCGCAGCGATGTCGCCCAATCTCTGCTCGGCCTGCGCGACAGCAGCGGCGAGCTCGGCAAACACCTCCTGCTCGATTGCCAGCGCCCGTTCTGCCGCCGAAGCGATGCGTCCCTCGGTCTCGATCAGCTCATCGGTGGTGAATCGCATCGCATTCGACATCGTCTGGCGATGCCGGAAGGTCGCGGACAACGGCTCTGACACCAGCGGCCGCGCATTGAGTTGCGTCACCTCGATGAAGAAGCCGAGCACGTTGTTGTGGCGCACCTTGAGCGTCTTGACGCCGGTCAGCTCCTGATAGCGCTGCTCGAGTGCGGCCATTACCTGTCGGCTCTTGTCGCGCAGCGCCAGCGCCTCGTCGAGATCGGCGCGATAGCCCGGCCTGACAAATCCACCATCGCGCTTTTGCACCGGCAGATCGTCGGTCAGCGCCGCCGAAAGCTCTGAAGATAATGGGCCTGCCGCCGCGCCCAGGCGTGTGGCAATTTCGGCAAGCTCGTGCGCCAATCCCATGCCGCCGTTGCGCTCCAACAACAGCACGGCCGCCTCCTCGGCGGCGATCAGAGCGTCGCGGATGGCCCCCAGGTCGCGAGGGCCGCCACGGCCGAAGGCGAGGCGCGTCAGCGCACGGGCGATATCGGGCGCTCGCCGGATCGCCATGCGCACGTCCTCACGCAGTCCGGCCTCCTCGACGAGATATCCGACGCCATCGAGCCGCAATTCGATCTGGGCGGGGGTACGCAGCGGCGCACTCAACCGCGCGGCAAGCTCGCGCGCGCCTGGCCCCGTCAGTGTCCGATCGATGGCGCTGAGCAGCGAGCCACGCTTGTCTCCCGATGAGGAGCGCACCAGCTCCAGGCTCGACCGGCTGGCCGCATCGATCAGCAATGCCGCATCACCACCCGTGCGCCGCGGTGGCCGCAACACCGGCTGCTTGCCGATCTGTGTCAGGTCGACGTATTTCAGCAACGCGCCCACCGCCGCCAGCTCGGCACGCGAGAACGCTCCAAAGCCGCCAAGCTCGCTGACGCCGAGGCGCAACTTCAAGCCACGCTCACCCGACAGACTATCGAAATGCGCCGATGGAACAGGCGTTGCGGCAGCACCCGCAATCTCGATCCACTGCTTGACGCCGGGCTCGGCAAGCAGCGTCTCGGCCGCGATCACCTCGCCGGGTGACAATCGTACCAATTCGCCGGCTAGGTCCGCACCCGTGGTTTCCCCGATCTCACACTCGCCCGTGGAAATGTCGATGGAGGCGAGCGCGACTCCGCGCGTCGAGCCCATCAGTGGCACGCCATCTCCGCCCGGCACTGGAAACACAGCAGTCAAATAGTTGCGCGCCCTGGCGTCGAGCAGGGTTTCTTCCGTCAACGTGCCGGGCGTCACGAGCCGCACGACATCACGGCGCACCACGGCCTTGGAGCCGCGCTTTCTCGCTTCCGCGGGATCTTCCAATTGCTCGCAGACGGCAACGCGAAAGCCGCGGCGGATCAAGCGTTGCAGATACTCGTCCGCCCGATGGATCGGCACACCGCACATCGGAATGTCCTGACCCAGATGCTTGCCCCGCTTGGTCAGAACGATGCCGAGCGCCTGCGAGGCGACAACCGCGTCCTCGAAGAACAACTCGTAAAAGTCGCCCATCCGGTACCAAAGGATGCAATCGGGATTGGCGGCCTTGATCTCGAGAAACTGCGCCATCGAGGGCGTTGCCTCGGCGATTGCGGCCGGTTGAGCCAGCAGGGCCGCGTTCGCTTCCCCCGCTCCGACGACAGCCGCGGCGGCATCCTCGGCACGCGGCTCTTCCGGCAAAGGCTGTCGCCCGTGCTCGGTCCCGGCATCACGCCTCGTCTGCCGCCCCTTGACCATTCTGCCCCGCGCCGGCCGCCACCATCAGTCCGACACGCATAGCGCTTTGGCGCGCCTCAGGGAATGGCCGCTGTCGAAGCGTACACCGTGGCGCGACCATGGGGCTTGCAATCGACCTTGTTGGGTGTTGTATGCCACGGGCAGTGCCCCTATCTTGCGCGCCCGGCCGGCTCGACGCCTGCTCTTGCGCGTTTGCGGCCTTTCGATGAGGCCGTCGCCGCCAAGCCGCAGGCCCATCCGGCGCAATAACAACCCGAACGAAACGATCCGACCCATGGCCACACGCTTTGCAGAAGCGCGCTTTACCGCCCAGGAAGCCCTGCAGTTTCACGCCCAGGGCAAGCCCGGCAAACTCGAGATCACCCCGACCAAGCCGCTGACGACGCAACGCGATCTGTCGCTCGCGTATTCGCCAGGCGTGGCCGTGCCGGTGCGCGCCATCGCCGACGATCCTGCCACCGCCTATGACTACACCAACAAGGGCAATCTGGTGGCCGTCGTCTCCAACGGCACCGCCATCCTTGGCCTCGGCAATCTGGGAGCGCTTGCCGCCAAGCCGGTGATGGAAGGCAAGGGCGTGCTGTTCAAGCGCTTCGCCGATATCGACGCCATCGACCTGCTGGTCTCCACCGAGGAGGTCGACGCCTTCGTCAACTGCGTGCGCTACCTCGGCCCCTCGTTCGGCGGCATCAACCTGGAAGATATCAAGGCGCCGGACTGCTTCATCATCGAAGAAAAGCTCAAGGGGATGCTCGACATCCCAGTGTTCCACGACGACCAGCACGGCACCGCCATCGTCGTCGGCGCCGCGATCCTCAACGGGCTCGAGGTCGCCGGCAAGCGCATCGAGGACGTCAAGCTCGCCTGCTCAGGTGCCGGTGCGGCGGCGCTCGCCTGCCTCAACCTGCTCGTCAGCCTCGGCATGAAGCGTGAGAACATCTTCGTCTCCGACATCAAAGGCGTCGTCTACGAAGGCCGCACCGAGCTGATGGACCAGTGGAAAGCACCTTTCGCCCGCAACACCAAGGCGCGCACGCTGGCCGAGATCATGATCGGAGCCGACATCTTCCTGGGCCTTTCGGCTGGCGGCATCGTCAACCGAGAGATGGTCGCGGGCATGGCGGCAAAGCCGATCATCTTCGCGATGGCCAACCCCGAGCCCGAGGTCACGCCGGAAGAAGTGCTGGCGGCTCGCGATGACGCGATCATGGCCACGGGACGTTCCGACTATCCCAACCAGGTCAACAACGTCTTGTGCTTCCCGTTCATCTTCCGCGGCGCGCTCGACGTGCAGGCCTCCACCATCAACGAGGCGATGAAGGTCGCGGCCGCGCGTGCGCTGGCCGATCTGGCGCGCGCCGCCGTTCCCGATTCGGTGGCCTCCTCGTTCCACGGACGCCGGCCCAGCTTCGGCCCTGAGTACATCATTCCCGGCGCCTTCGATCCGCGCATCATCTGGCACGTCGCCCCCGCCGTTGCCCGGGCGGCAATGGATTCAGGCGTTGCCAAGCGGCCGATTGCCGACATGGACGCCTACACCAACCGTCTGCAAGGCCGCCTCGACCCGCTGGTCGGCTGGCTGCAATCGACCTTCGAGAAGGTCCGCTCCGATCCCAAGCGCGTGATCTTCGCCGAGGGCGAGGATGCCGCCGTCATCAAGGCTGCCAACAGCTTCCTGACACAGGGCTACGGTCAGCCGCTGCTGGTCGGCACGGAGGAGCGCGTCCGCCAGAACTTCCGCGAGCTCGGCGTGCCATTGCATCGCGAGATCGAGCTCTACGACACGCGCAAGACGCCCTATACTGAGGAGTTCACCGAGTATCTCTATAAGCGCTTGCAGCGGCGCGGCTACCTGAAGCGCGATTGCGTGCGCCTCGTCACCAACGAGCGCAACATTTTCGCCGCGCTGATGGTGGCGCACGGCTATGCCGATGCCATGGTGTCCGGCGTCACGCGCAATTTCACCAGCGTCTATCGCGATGTGTTGCGCGTCATCGATCCCGCCCCCGGCCGCCACGTCATCGGCATCACGCTGGCGTTGATCCGCGGCCGCGCCGTGCTGATCGCCGACACCTCGATCCACAATTTGCCGACCACCGAGCAGCTCGTCTACATCGCGGAAGAAGCAGCCCGCGCGGCTCGCAATTTCGGCATCGAACCGCGCGTCGCCTTCCTCACGTATTCAACATTCGGCCAACCGCGTGGCGAGCGCTCCGACGAGGTTCGCGAAGCCATCGCCATTCTCGACGAGAAAGGCGCCGATTTCGAGTACGACGGCGACATGGCCGCCGATGTGGCGCTGAACCGGGACTTGATGAAGCTCTATCCGTTCTGCCGCCTCACCGACACCGCCAACGTCCTCATCATGCCGGCGTTCCATGCCGCCTCGATATCGACCAAGATGCTGCGCGAACTGGGCGGCGCCACCATCATCGGCCCGCTGCTGGTCGGTCTCGACCAATCGATACAGATCTGCTCGCTTGGTGCGCGCGATGCCGATGTCGTCAACATGGCGGCACTCGCCGCCTACGACGTCAGCCGGTAGGGCAGGCGGGAAGGGCCGTAGCTTGTGTGCGGCTTTACCCAACTGAAACCTTCACCGCCTTCGTTACGATGGACGTTGGCGGTCGGTGACCGGAAGTATGTGCTCCCCGATGCCCCCAAACGATTCTCGAGTACGAGATCAGTGCTCCCGAACTTGGTCGCTACGATGCTTTTCCACTCAGCTGGGCTGTTGCAACAGTCGCAATCGCTCTCGGAAAAGCAAGTGCGCCCCGCAGGGCGGGGCGCACCGATAGGTGAAGCATCAGGCCTGGATTACCTCAACTCATTTCAGCGACTCGACCGGGCGGTCGTGCACGTCGCCGAGCTTGAGTACCAGGGCGGCCCGGACGGAGTGGATGTCCATGTCAAGATCTGCGTGCGAATTTACATCCGTGACAATTCGCGATTTGACGTCGCCGCCATAAATAGTCCATGGGCCATCCACGAAATGCCCGCTGGCACTCACGGACTCGCTCCCGAAGTGCGAATAGCGATACTCAAGCCTCAGCGAAACGTCCTTGCGCAACTTGAGCTCAGCACCACCGCCAACGAACCATCCGCGAAGTTCATCCGGGAAATCCATCGACACGGTATGAACCGGAAGACCGTCCCACTTGAAACTGGCGCTCGCAGACGCATCGATTCTCGCCTCGGTATATCCGCCGACTCCGAACAGCAGTACGCGCGGGGTGACGAGGAAGCCAAGCTTTCCGCCGACACTCCAGACATTATTCAGGTCGAAATTCCCATCGATCTGGGCAGAACCGTGATAGTACTTCTCCGAGAACGCGCTCTCCCCGTCGATGTAGAAATCGATGTCCGCAAACGCGCCAATTAGTATACGATCATGGATCAGGCGGTCATACGCGACCTGCAGCGTGCCAAATCCTTTCCAATCATCTTCTTCGAAGACTGAGGCAATATTCTTGGACCACGGCCCTGCAACCGTGTACCAATTATTGCTGTACGCCGAGCAGTCGTAATAGCCATAATGAAAATGGCAGTGCTGCTTTTCTGCCTGTTTGTGAGCATCGACCGAAACACTGGTATCCGTCCGCCCGGCGCCAATACCCACCGCCAGCGACAATCCATTCCACTGGTAGACCTCAGGTGCCGGCGGAGCGTCCTTGATGCTGCCCCCCATGCCATCAGCCATTGCTGAGACCGTCATGGCAGCAAATGCCAAAGCGGATGCGACAAATACGCCAAACAAACGCGACATAACCACTCTCCTAAAAACACCCCCAACCGGCACAACTCAGTTGAAAATCCAATGCCCTTCTGTCTGCCTATGAATAAACTGTTTATAGGTTGTTGATAAGACTCGTCCGCCACATTCCTGCTGCTTTGTGCGGTAGGTGTTGCACTTCAAATACCTTCATGCTGATTATTTTTATGTGTTAATAACTAATTGATATAGCCTAATAAATTTTGCTGAACGCTGCTGCTCTCGGGAGCGTGTTCGAAGCTTGGCTGTTTCGACCGAAGCTTGATCAAAGATCAATCGCTCTATCGCCAAAGTCGCGTCTGGCACCAATCTTCTGGAGATTCCGCAACAATGATCTGCACTCCGCCAATGCGCCGCGCGAGACCAACTATGACCCTTGCGCCACGCCCTTTGGGAACGATGCTTTGCTGGTTGATTTCGTGGCGGCCTTCTTCAACGCCTGTTGAGCCGACCGACCTCTGGCAATGACGTCAATCTTGCCAAAGCCACGCGCCGAGCCCCATCGTAGCCGGCCGTGAACCAGCTCGCTGCATAGGCATCGATGCAGACGGACGAGGTGGTAAACGCAGGCCTTGGCTCAAGCGTTCAAGGCGATCCGGCTCTTGCGTTCGTCGGGTGCGCCGAAGTGACCGAAGTAGCGCGGGTCGATCTTCTCCACCGGCAGGATGATCATCACGTCGGTGGTACCGAACTGGCGATCGATGACGGCGCCATCGCCGACGAACGCGCCGAGCCGCAGATAGCCCTTGATCAGCGGCGGCAGCGCCTTCAGAGCCGCCTTGTTGTCGATGGCGCTCTTCGGCATCAGATTCATGGAGTGGTGAAGATGCTTGTGGGCGGAGCAGCGCCATTCCTCGGGCGCCAGCGCATTGTGGTGCAGGAACGATAGGGCCATCGCGTGCTCCTGCGGGTCGGTGCCCTCGAAGCTCGCGCAACCGATCATGACATCAAGGTTGTGCTCGCGCACATATGTCCACAGCCCGTGCCACAGCAGCTCCACCGAGCGCTTGTTGCGGTAGGGCTTCAGCACGCACGAGCGTCCAACCTCGAGGAAGCGATAGCGCGAGCGGCACCGCGCAATCATCGGCGCGATGTCGTATTCGCCCTGCGTGTAGAAACCGAAGTGGCGCTCGGCGACGTCCTGGCGCAGCAAGCGATACGTGCCGACCACGTTGGGTCGCCGCGACGACCGCCACGCCTCCGCACCGCCATTAGTGGCGCGATCGATGACCAGCAGGTGATCGCAGATGGCGTCATAGGGGTCCTCGTCACGCCGCCGCATCCGTGCCAGCACCGAAGGTGTGGCCGACATCTCATCATAGAACACATCGTAGCGCAGCCGCTGCGCGCGGATGATGTCCTTGCGGGTCTGCGCCAGCCGCACTTCGAGATCGCCGACCTGGCCGTAAACCTTTGCCGGCAGGCGTCGCACGTTTGCGGCGTTGCCGATCGCAATGCGCATCTCCGCGCTACCGTCGCGCAGGTAACGGGCCAAGGTGGCGCGCACCGGTTGTTCAAGAAAACTGCGACGAACCGCGTCTCCGGTCCATGACCTCCGACGATCCAAGAGCATCTCGATTTCCTCCCACCCTCGCGCGAATGCTTAGAGCAGGCTCAACTTACATAGAATCGCCTCGTGCCACAGTGGCCTGCTCCAAGTCCTTGATTGAGAGTCTGATTCACGCCCTCGATGGAAACGCATGCGTTTCCATCGAGGGCGATCAGGCTCTACTTGCATGTTCAGTCGATGTGTCAGCGGTTCGGCGTGTAGAACATGCTCTAAATCAGGCTCTGCTGTCCGCTCCGCGCGCGTCAACCGCCAAGACATGCGCCTTGCGTTTGCAGATAGGCTGGTGAGGTATCATGAGTCCGTGACGGTTCCGCGACGGCGCGCCAGCTTGGCCGAACGCTTCGGCCTGCAGGATTGTGCCTCGAGCACACTCAGCCGGCGGTCCCGGTGCGTGGCCGGCGTCCCGCACCTCGGCCGACCCAGACGTTGAGCAGCGCCTTGAGTTCGAATGTATCGAACGGCTTGGCAAGATAGCCGTCGAGCCCCTCGTCGAGATAGCGCCTGCGATCCTCGGGAAAGGCGTTGGCGGTGAGAGCAATGATCGGCGGGCAGGGCGGTAACGAAACGCCGCCAGATCCGTGTTCGGGATCGCTGCGACCTGCATATGCACGGCGGATCGCCCGCATCGCCGCGATTCCATCGAGACCCGGCATGTGAATATCCATCAAAACCAGATCGAACGGAGCGCGCCGGCCCTCGATCACATCGACCGCGCAGGCAACACCCGACTGGCCGTCGCTGCAATGCTCGACCTGGCATCCACTCATCTCGAGCACACGTCGGGCCAACAGCGCATTGATCTCATTATCCTCGATCAACAGAACCGAGACCGGCCGACCGAAGTCATCGATAGCTCCCGCTTCGCGTAACGACTGAGCCTTGCTATCTTCGCCGCTGTGTTCTGCACCGGGTGAGGCTGGCCGCACCCGCGCGGCAATCTGATGCAGCAAGGAGTTGGCCCGTACCGGCCGCACCAGATAGCGCTCGAAGCCCTGCTGCCGGAACGCGGCAAGACTTGATCTCGCCAGCACGTTGACGGTGACGATGCCGATTGCCTTGCCGCCCCCGATTGCCCGAGCATGGGCAAGAATGCGTCCCGCCAGCACTGCATCGCAGCCGATGTCGACAATCACGCGATCGACCGTGCAGCCGCACTGTTGCGCCTCGTCGATGGCTGCAATGGCCTGCGACGTCGTCGCCTCGACGACGATCTGGCCGGCCGAGACCAGAATATGAGCGATGCTGCGCCGCTCCAGCTCCAGGTCGAGGGCCAACAACACGCGCGACACCTCGCCTGGGGCCCGCGCTACTGCATCAACCGTGTTCCGGTCACAGGCCGCATCGCGCAACACCAATTGGGCGGTAAACCTGGAACCCTTGCCGGGCGTGGAGGAAACAGCGATGTCTCCACCCATCGCGACCGCCAGCCTTTTGGAGATGGCAAGCCCCAATCCCGTTCCACCCTGGTGCCGTCGCGCCGCCGCATCTGCCTGCTCGAACTCGAGGAACAGACGGCTCATGTCATCAGCAGACAGGCCGATGCCGGTGTCTTCCACCGCGATCTCGACGCCGACGTAGCCTTCTGCTGCCGCCAACGGGCGCACCGTCACGGTAACGTCGATCCCGCCCTGATCGGTGAACTTCAAGGCATTGGACAGCAGGTTCAGCAGTATTTGGCGCACCCGCGCCTGATCGCCGATCAACACCCGGTCCGCGTTCGCTCCGATGGTCAGCGCCAGCTCCAACCCCTTGTCGTGCGCTCGCGGCGACAACAGCTCGACCACGCTCTGCGCCGTCGAGGCGATTGAAAACGGCGCGTCGGCCAGCACGACCTTGCCCGCCTCGATCTTGGAGAAATCAAGGATCTCGTCGATCAACGCCAGCAGCACGCGCGCCGATTGATCGATAGCGCCGATGTAGGTGCGCTGCTCGTCGCTGGGCTCGGTCTCATAGAGCAGAGAGGACATGCCGAGGATGCCGTTCATGGGCGTGCGGATCTCGTGGCTCATCGACGCCAGGAAGCGCGACTTGGCGCGGTTTGCCGCCTCTGCCTGATCGCGCGCCTCGGCAAGTTCTGCGGCATGGCGGCGCTCGTCGGTCACGTCACGTCCGACCGCGTGCAATTCCTCGCCCGAGCCGTCGGCGGCAATGACCAGATGCTCCTCCCAGGCAAACCAGCGTGGCCCGAACACGGTCTCTACGTGTTCGACATAACGGCGGCCCTGCTCGGCCGACGTCGCCTCTGCTGGCGAGCCCGCATCCACGGCAAGAACGACCGGACGGAATATCTGGCCGAGTGCTGCTTCAGCATCGATGCCGAACACACGCACGAACGCCTTGTTGACGAAAGTCAGTCGGCCCAGCGCATCACGCCGCAAGATTACATCGCTCTGCTGATCGAGCAGGTCGCGATAGCGCACATCGCTTTCGGAGATTTCCCAATGCACGTCCTGGAGCTGCTCCAGGCGCTTTTCCAGCGTATCGCACAAATCGTTGAAACGTGCGCGCGCGGCTGCTCCATTCTGCTGCATGTTACCGGTGGCGCCGGGCGTGGCGTGAAGTGCTGCCAACAGCAGGCCGGCGGCGGCGGCCAGCATGACATGCGCGAGGCCGAACGGCGGCGGTAATGCAACGAGCCCGACGAGCAGCAACAAGACGCCGGCCAACGACATCGCCTTCGGCTGCAGCACGAGGCCGAACCGGCCGTTGCCGAGCGTGCGCCGGCGTGTTGCCCGAACGGCCGCCGCCAAACGCCGCAAGGATGCAACTCCAGGCCGTCGGCCAGCCGACCGGGCGGCACTTCCGACAGAACTCTTCTCTTGCACTTTCACTTGGCAGGTACCTGGCTTGTACTCGCGCCCCGATACCGAACCAATCACAGTGCGTTTTAGAAAGGCTCAAGCAGCACGGTGAACGCACCGTTAATCGTGTTCCGCTCAAGGAAAATGCGCAGCTGACACGGCGCATTGTGCAGGCGCGTGATATCGCCATGCAAAAGATTCATCTCGGGATGCGCATCCGCGCGGCGAGGTCGCGACTGGATTCGATTGATGCGCTTATGCGCGCAACGATTCATAACATTGGTCAGCCGATGGCATTGACCAGTCGACGAGGTATCGCCGAGCAGGCCACCTGCGCTCAACGCGAATGCGTCAAAGAACAACGTGTTCTAGCCGCGACCGCTCGCCTTGATTGGGTCGTCATCGTCAAGGTGACGGGCGGCATCGAGCGTCAGCAGGGGCACGCCGTCACGGATCGGAAAAGCCAAGCGCGCGGTCGTCGAGATGAGCTCCTGGCGCACTTCATCGTACTGCAGCGGCCGCTTACTCACCGGACACACTAGGATCGCAAGCAGACGCGGATCCATGACGCGTTTTTCAGCGGTGTCATGATCGATGGTAGGCTTGTCTGCTGATCCCTGGTTATCGGTCACAATGCATCCTCGCCCTTTGCGCGCTGCTACTGGATGGTGGAACCACCACTGGAGCCCGCAGCCAACTCCATCTCCGCCAAAGCGACCAGCACCTCGGCGCGCCCCTTCAAGTCGCGCGCTTCGAGCAGCGCCTGTTTCTCCTCCGGTCCATAAGGGCTCATGACCGACAGGGCGTTGACGAGAAACTCGCTCGACGACTTCAGAATGCTCGGCCAGTCGGCGCTAAGGCGATTGGCATCGAGGTAGCGCCTCAGTACGCGCAGCAGCGCTTCGCGGTCGACCTGATCCTCGCCCAGACCTGGCGCGAAATCACTGGCAAATCCCGAAAAGTCGACCTCGGCTGTGCGATAGGGCAGCTTGGAAAGTTTCTCACCCGTGACGACGAAACGCGCCACCCCCGTCAGCGTGATGAGCAGGCGGCCGTCGTCGAGTTCCTGATAGGACGTGACGCGCCCGGCGCAGCCCACCCCCTTCAGCCGGCTCTCGCGCGCTATCGGGCTCTCGACGATCTGATCGCTTGGCGTGCCCGGCGGCGTTTCCGGCTGGATGATCCCGATCAGCCTGCCGCCGCGCATGACATCATCAACCATCGCCAGATAACGCGGCTCGAAGACGTTGAGCGGCAGCGTGGCGCGCGGCAGCAGGATTGCTCCACGCAGCGGAAACAACGGCAGTTCGCGTGGCAGATCACCGGGGCCATGATATCGATCTGTCGTTGCCACGATGGCTTTACCTTTCCGCTTGGCTCATTTCACTGCTCTGGTTCCTTATGGTGCTGGAGCGCCATGGGGCTGGCACAGCCCGCCACCCGAGCAGCATTGCAACGGCATTACGAGAACAGGACCGAGGAGAGCTTGCGCCGGCCGTCGATCGTAGCCTGGTCTTTTGGACCCCAGGCCTCGAAGAACTGGACGAGCTGCTTGCGCGCTGCCTCTTCATTCCAAACCCGCTGGCGTCGCACGATCTCCAGCAGATGGTCCACGGCCTCGTTCTTGAAACCTTTCGAGGCCAGGGCTATTGCAAGATCATAACGCGACTGGTGATCGGCCGGATTAGCCGCGAGCTTCGTTTCGAGATCGGCCGCGTCACCCGCCTCGCCCGCCTTCTTGGCCAGATCGAGGGCTGCGTGCACCGCCTCCACCGCCGGCGTCTTGCGCTGATCGGGCGGTACGAGGCCAATCGTCTGCTCGGCGCGCGTGGTATCGCCACTCTTCAAGTAGCACTTGGCCAAACCAGCCAGCGCCGCTGGATTGAGCTGATCCTCCTGCAGCACGGCCGCATAGATTTCTGCTGCCCCCTGCAGGTCGCCCGCCGCAATTGCGTCCTCTCCCGCTTTCAGCACCGTGGCGAGGTCGTCGCCGGCGTCTTGCCCGAGCAGCCGGTCGACGAACTGTCGGATCTGACTTTCGGGCAACGCGCCCATGAAACCATCGAGCGGCCGGCCGTCCTTGAATGCGTAGACGGTTGGCAGCGATTGGATGCGCATCTGTCCGGCCAGGGCCTGATGCTCGTCGGTATCGATTTTGACCAGCCGCACCTTGCCGCCGTAGCTGCGAACGACCTTCTCCAGAACCGGCGCAAGTTGCCGGCATGGCCCGCACCAGGAGGCCCAGAAGTCGACGAGAACCAACGCTTCCTTGGAGGCTTCGATGACGTCGCGCGCAAAACCGGTCGTCGACGACTCTTTGATGAGGTCCGCGCCGCCCTTTCCGCCTGCGTTCGATTTCGTATCCATATCGTCATCCTCCTCGCACCCGCTGTTCGATATGGGGTGCCATTGGTAATTCAAAAAAGCGACAAACCGCCCGACCTGCGCCCGCTCCGAGCAGGCCAACTCCCGGTCAGGGCGTGCCGTCCGCGTCACTGCCGAGTGCAAGCACGCGTGGCGCATGTCCCGTGGCGGATAAGAAGCGGAAAAGATCGTCGCGCGCAATGTTCGTCGTGGCCGCGTTTTCAAGCGGATGGCAATTGACCGTCTCGAACGCCATCAGCCTTGTATCGACCACCACGCTAACGCGCTGATCCAGATCGTTCATCACCGCGAAGGCGGTAACCGAGCCGGGCGTCACACCGAGTGTGTCGGCCAACAGCTCCGGCTTGCCGAAACTGAAGCGGCCAGCCCCCAGTCGCCGCGCCAGGGCCTTGAGATCGACGCGCGTGTGGCTTTCGGCAATGACCAGATACAGCCCTCCGCGGTTATCGGCGAGGAACAGGTTTTTGGTATGCCCGCCCGGCATCTCGCGCTCGATGGCGCCGCTCTCGGCCACCGTGAAGACGGGTGCGTGGTCGATCGTGCGTGTGGCGATTCCCAGTCCCGCGAGCCGCGCAAACAAATCCGCACGGGTCGCTGGTGGGCGTAGCCGCCCTGGGGCATCATGTTCGTCCAGCAGGTCCGGCGGCATGCCCTTGGCCCACCATTGGTTGTCGGGTTGTAGAAGTGACCGGATGATCTAGCCAGATGCTGCCGCCGCTGCAACCTCAAGGGCAAATTGTGCGGCGAAGCCTTGTACTTGATTGCTCCTCGACAGACCGAATGACGGCCCTTCACGATGGCGCGGGATGGGCCTTGCATTCCATATCCAGTTGCGTCATAAGACGGGGCCGCTGGCGCCAGCCGGCGGCGTTACCCTATTGGAACTGCGGGTGTAGCTCAGGGGTAGAGCACGACCTTGCCAAGGTCGGGGTCGAGGGTTCGAATCCCTTCGCCCGCTCCAATTTTTCACCAAACAATCGATCGAAACACCGCCAAGCCCGGCGCATAGCGCCTGGGCATTTAGCGCATACCCCGGCGGCCGCGCCCGGCTTCCTGTCTATTCCCCTTCGGCGGCCTGCATCGGCGTGGCGTCGGCATCGAGCGCCAGACGCACGACCAGCTCGTCGGTGACGGCGCGAATGGCGCGGCCCGCCTCGCCGGGATATTTCGCCATGAATGAGCGGTCGGGGTGGAACCGCGCAGCGTCCTGCAGCATGCGCAAAAAAGGCAGCGCCTCTTTGAAGCAGCGATTTTCGGCCGATTGCTTGAGCCAGTTCTCATAATCGGCATCCGATGCCGAATGAGGATCCTTCATGTTGACGATGACGCCGAGATTGCGGGCAAAGCCCATTTCCGGGTTGAGCGCCTTGAAACGGCGGAACACCTCGAGCCCGCACAGCGACACATAATCGGGCTTGGTCGGGGACAGGTGGAAATCGGCCTCGCGCAGCCAGCTCTCCGTCAGCACCGAAAGTCCAGGCGGGCAATCGATGAGCACGACATCGAAAACGCCGCGGACCTCGTTCAATAGACTGCGGATCGCATGACGCAGACGCGCATGCAGGCTTTCCTTGGAGACCTCGCGCTCAAACAGCGTCAGCTGCATGTCGCTTGGCACCAGGAAGATGCTGCGAGCCTCCTCGACGTCGGAAACATCGCGCACCACATAATCGGTCCACGCCACCTCGACGCCGCGCAGCACCCGCGCCACCAAATAATCAACCAGCGTCGTATTCTCGCTTTGCAGCCTGTGCAGGCTTTGCACCGGCAGCAGCATCGAGGAGACGCTCGATTGCGCGTCGCTGTCGATGACGAGCACGTTCTTGCCGTGCATCGCCGATAGCGTCTCGGCAAGCGCCAGCACCAGCGTCGATTTGCCGACACCGCCCTTTGTGTTCATTACAGCCACGGTCTTGCGCATCGTGGCATGCCCCCTCGCCCCTTTTTCGGGAAGCGGCAACCGCCCGGCCCGAAATCCCCACACATCCTCGTCGTCCCGCGGCATGAGGGCAACCAGATAAAATCGGCCAAAGCGAGGCCGCCGATCACGTCGCCCACCTGTATCGCTCGCAGCCATGCACGCAGCAAGGGGCGATGCGAACGCCTCCCCTTGGCGAAGCCGAGCCGGGTTGTTCGGCAAACGCCCCGTAGGTGGCCTCGGCAACTGAGGTGCGGCGACCGGCGGCGCACGAGCAACGCCTCGTCGATCACCGGCGAGCAGCGATTTTCGCTTCAATTTTGAGGGTGATGTCACTTGCGCTGAGGCACCGCCATCCTATACCACGGGCACAATACGATTTTGCCTGAGAGGTATTCGCGTCATGGCTCGCACACTCAATGCCGCATTCGTCCGACCGCTGGCGCTCGCCGCCGTCATCATGCTGGCCGTGCCGCTCTCCGGCTGCGGCATCAACAACATCCCCACCTACGAGCAATCCGCCAAGGCAGCGTGGTCGCAAGTGCTCAACGAGTACAAGCGGCGCAACGACCTCATTCCCAATCTCGTCGAGACCGTGAAGGGTTTTGCCGATCAAGAGAGGAAAGTGCTGACCGATGTGGTGGAGGCTCGCGCCAAGGCCACCAGCGTGCAGATCCCGCCCGACATCCTTACCAACCCGGCGGCTATGAAGACCTTCCAGGATGCCCAAAGCCAGCTTTCGGGCGCGCTCGGTCGCCTGCTCGCGGTGGTGGAGCGCTATCCCGACATCAAATCGGGACAGAATTTCATCGCCCTGCAGAGCCAGATCGAAGGCACAGAGAACCGCATCTCGATTGCGCGGCGTGACTACATCAACTCGGTGCGCGTCTACAATACCGAGCTGACGACCATTCCCGGCCGCTGGTGGAAGGCTTTCATGTATCCTGGCTCTCAGGAGATGGCGACGTTCGACGTGCCAGCCGAAGAGGTCAAGGTTCCTAAAGTCGATTTCGGCACCAAGAAGAACTGAGGCGGCGGCAACAGCCGAGCGAGGTTCGTGCGTTGCGAGCCTCGCACAACTGGGGTGAGGTCCAGCGCCGATGCGCGGCATGCCTTTGCGTGACAACGGCGGTTTGGTGAGCGTGGCAATCAGGCAAGGGCTGCGCGCCGGTGCCGCGGCCACGCTCCTCCTGGCGCTGGCGATCGCGGCGTTGCTCGTCACAGCCAGCATCACGAGCGGCAATGCATTCGCCGAGCCGAGCTTTCCCAAATTAACAGGGCGCGTCGTCGACAACGCCAACCTGCTTGATGCGGCGACGAAGGCGCAGATCACCGCCGATCTCGCGCAGCTCGAGGAAAAATCCACCGACCAGCTGGTCGTCGTCACACTGCCTTCTCTCGGCGGATACGCGATCGAGGACTATGGCTATCAGCTCGGCCGCCATTGGGCGATCGGCCAGAAGGGCAAGGACAACGGCGCCATCCTGATCGTCGCGCCTAACGAGCGAAAAGTCCGGATCGAGGTCGGCCGCGGGCTCGAGCCGCATCTGACCGACGCGATGAGCCGTCTCATCATCGAGAACGCCATCCTTCCGCGCTTCCGGCGCGGCGACTTCCAGGGCGGCATCGTGGCTGGCGTGCGCGACATGAAGGATGTCGTCACCGGCGATGCCGAAGCCGTCAAGGAACGCGCCAAGGGCGAGCGGCGCGGCGGCGAGCCCGACTATACGGGCATGATCATTCTGATGATCTGGCTGGCGATCTTCATTTTCATCATCTACTCGCAGCACCGCAATGCGAGCCAGATGCCGCAATCAGCCGGACACCGGCGGCGCAGCGGCTTCAACGATCGCATCATCGTCATTCCAGGCGGCAGCAGCGACTGGTCGAGCGGCGGCTGGTCGGGTGGCAGCGGCGGCGGTGGCGGTTTTGGCGGCGGCGGCGGCAGCTTCGGCGGCGGCGGCGCATCGGGCGATTGGTAAGCGCTGAGGCATTGAGTCGAGGAGTGGCCCGATGGGCAACGCAGAACGAACCCAATTCGAGCGCCGCGGCAGCGCCTTGTTCACCAGCGCGGAAGAGGCCCGCATTACAGCCACCATCGTTCAGGCCGAGCGCGGGACGTCAGGTGAAATCGTCGCCGTTATCGCAGCCGAAAGCGACAGCTACCTCTATGCACCATTCATGTGGGCGTCGCTGATCGCCCTTCTGGTGCCGTGGCCGCTCGTTTATTTCACCTGGCTGCCCGTACAGTGGATCTATCTTGCGCAATTGCTGGCGTTCGTTCTGCTGCTGCTCGCCATGCTGCCGATGTCGATCCGCATGTGGCTGGTGCCGCGCTCGGTGCAGCGGCTGCGAGCCCACCGGCGCGCCGTCGAGCAGTTTTTAGTGCAGAACCTGCACACCACGACGGGCCGTACAGGCGTCTTGATCTTCGTCTCCGTTGCCGAACGCTACGCCGAGGTGCTCGCCGATACCGGCATCGATGCCAAGGTTCCGCCGGGCACCTGGCAAGCGATCGTCGACGAACTGACCGTCCACATCGGAGAAGGGCGAGCCGCGGATGGCTTCGTCGCCGCGATCAGCAAGGCAGGCGCGCATCTCTCCCGGCACTTCCCGCCGGGAGCGACCGATCCCAACGAGTTGCCCAATCACCTTATCGTGCTGGACTGAGCGATCTGGCGCCTGGAGCACGGCCTGCAAGCCGTCGCGCACGCCGAACTCTTGCCTCGCCACCTCTCATTCCGGCACGACCGCTAACCCTTTATGAACCGCATCTGGATTACCAAGGAAAGGCTCACTCGATCTGGCCACATCAACATGGCCTATCGGATGCGAGCACGGTGGTTCGGACAGGCGCATGGAAGCGGCACTTCTCAATCTCATCGGCGTGGCACTGGCCGTTGCAGCCGGAGCGCGGCACAACGATGCCGGAACCCGCGCCGTGGATAGCGGGCGCACCGTCATCTTGCGGTGCGTGGAGCATCACGTTCCGGGCCTCGCATTGATCATCGAGCGCATGGCTGCCGATGTGTGGGAAGTCGTGAAGGCCGACGCAATCAGCGACCAGGAGCGGGCTGAGCATCTCGCACATCTGACGGCAACGATCGCCTCGCACGGCGCTCGTGACCGGGTGAGCGTCGAGGGTGCGCTGAATAACCCTGCGGAATTTGCCGCAAGCACTGCGCAACGGCTTGCTGCTGCAATCCTCTCGGATAATGCCCTCGCAGCATCAGACGAATCGTCAAGCTGGGGCGCCCGGATGCAGCGCTCGCTCCAATCACTCTTGTTCTCGATGCAATCGGCGCTGATGGCCTCGCCTCACAGCTTGCCTGCCATCGTTGGCGCGCTCGGTGACAATGATGCGCCGTTGTCCGTCCTGCCAGAGCCAAAATCCGAAAACCTCGCCGAATCGCAGGCGCGACTTGCCCACGAAACCGGCCTGTCGCCATCGCTGGTCGAAGCACTGGTGGCAAGGCAGCGTTTTGCCGGCCGGCCAGAAGCGGCAATCCGCGCCTCCCTTGCCGACAGCGTTGTCGAAGCGATCGAGCTGCTGACAGAACTGATGACACTGGTCGACAAGGTCGGCAGCGACGATGCGCTCGAATCGGAATTGCTCGAAGCAGCTCAACACGTCAGAACCGGCAACTTCCACGCCGCACAGCGACAGCTTTCGGCGCTGACGCGCCACCTGGAAAAGCAGACGAGCCCTGCGCAGCTCGATTCGCCCGGCTTTGCATTTCTTCCAGCCTTGCACGCCGCGCGCGCCAATCTGGCGAACCTCGATGCTGACTGGCGCGAGGCGTCGCGGCTCTTCGAACATGCGGCGCAGACCTGGCCACGCGAGGATCGCTTATCGCGCTGGAAACTGAAGCTGCGCCAGGCACGCCAGCTCGTGACGCTCGGCATGCTGCCGCAAGCGCCGGGCACAGTGCTATGCGAGGCGGCGCAATCGTTTGCCAAGGCTGGCGGCATCATCAGCGAGCGCGATTGTCCGCTGCCTTGGGCGGAGGCCAACCTCGAGCTTGGCACGCTGCTGCTGATGCTTGGCGACCGCGACAGCAAGCCGGAGCGCTATCTGGCGGCCGCATTGCATTTCAAACCGGCGCTCGAAGTCTTCACGCGGGAAAAGGCGTTCGACGGCTGGGCCCGCTCGCAGATCGGACTGGCGCATGCGCTGCGCGGTCAAGGTGCGTTCCAAGGCGACGTCGTGACTCTCAACGAGGCCGCGTTCGCTTATCGCGCCTCGCTCGGCATTCTGACTGAGGCCGCAACACCCGAGCTTTGGCACGAAGCACGTTATTGCCTGGCGGAAACACTGCTGCGAATCGGCGAGGAGACCGGCGAGATCGATCCCGTCCAGGCAGCCATCGACATGCTGCTTCCGATCCGCGACGACAAGAGCGCAGCGCTGCCCGATCGCACGCGCACACTCGCTCAAACAGCGCTTGGACGCGCTATGCTGTTCCTCGCCGAGCAGGATCAGGATGAGGGCATCGACGAATTTGTTTTGACCGAAGCGATGACGTTGCTCGAACGCGCACTTGCGACTGATGCTGCCGAGCTGACGGCGTTGGAGCGTGCCCGCGGCGAGTGCGCACTTGGACGCGTCCATTGGCTGCTGCGGTGCGGCCACGACCGGCCAACGCATATCGCCAAGGCAATCACAGCCACGAAGCGCGCCTGTGCCATCTACGGCCACCTCGACGACGTAATCGCCGCCGAAGCACTGCAGCAGGATTTGGCCGACATGCAGGAGGAGGCGGGCATTGGGCGCAACACGGCAATGGGCCGGAACGCCAGCTCTCGGGCCGCAGCCATCGCGGCCACCGCGTAGCGAACGACCAACGGCACGCACGACGCGGCCTGATCGCGCCTGATAGACCTATCGAATCTTGCGGCAGCCGGACGTCCGCCTTTGGCCCATGCGCTGCGCCATCATATTCACTTCATTCCGCCATCGCACCGCACTAAAGTCCCGCCGGGCCAATCGCGGCTGGGGGAAATCGATATGCAAGTGCCGGCACCGTCCACACACGCAGCCGTCAAACAGGCGCCAATGCGTGCTCTCGTTTCCTGGGTGATGTTCGACTGGGCGGCACAGCCCTACTACACGCTGGTGCTGACGTTCCTGTTCGCGCCGTATTTCGCCACCGTGGTGGTCGGCGATGCGGCGCGCGGACAGACGCTGTGGGGTTACGCTGCCGCAGCAGCCGGCGTCATGATTGCCATCGGCAGCCCGCTGCTGGGCGCCATGGCCGATGGTCGCGGCCGGCGCAAACCGTGGATCGCGCTATTCTCGCTGTTGTTCGTCTCAGGTCTTGCCGTGCTGTGGCTGGCCCGCCCCGGCGCCGGCGCCGGTATCATCGCGCTCGTGCTGTTCGGCTTCATTTTGGCAACGCTCGCGGCCGAATTCACCCAGGTGTTCACCAACGCCATCATGCCGACGCTCGTACCCCACGAGAAGCTGGGTCGGCTATCTGGCATCGGCTGGGGCGTCGGCTACGCCGGCGGACTGCTGAGCCTTGCCATCATGGCTGGCCTTGTGGTTGCCGATCCCAATACCGGCAAGACCATTCTCGGCCTCGATCCCATTTTGCGGCTGGATGCCAGCCAACGCGAGGGAGATCGGCTGATCGGCCCGTTTGCAGCGGTTTGGTTTGCGTTTTTCATGATCCCGTTCTTCCTGTTCGTGCCCGATACCCATACTCCGCCCGGTCCCGCTGCCGGCCCCCGGCGCACGGCGCTCGCCGAGCTGTGGGACACGATCCGCGGCCTTCCCGCCCATCCCGACATGCTCTACTTCCTGCTCGCGCGCATGCTCTACACCGATGGCCTCACCGCCATCTTCGCCTTCGGCGGCATCTACGGCGCCTCCGTATTTGGCTGGCAGGCGATGGAGCTTGGCATTTTCGGCATCGCGCTGACGCTGACCGGCGTGTTCGGAGCCATCATCGGCGGCGTCCTCGATGATCGCGTCGGCGCACGCACGGTGATCCTGACATCGCTGCTGATCCTGCTGGCCGGCGCTATCGGCATCCTGTCGGTGGACAAGTCGCATGTGCTGTTCACGCTCGAGGTGACGCCAAAAGCAGCCGGGTCAGCGCCCTTCTCGTCCATCGGCGAAAGGGTGTTCCTCGCCTTCGCGCTGGTCATCGGCCTTGTCGCTGCCCCCGTGCAGGCGGCCAGCCGCTCGCTGCTCGCCCGCCTCGCCCCGCCCGACAAAGTCACACAGTTCTTTGGGCTGTTCGCATTCTCAGGCAAGGTGACGGCATTCTTCGCGCCGTTCCTGGTTGCGACGGTGACGGCGGCGACCGGCAACGAGCGCTATGGCATGGGCTCCATCGCCTTCTTCCTCATCGTCGGCATGGTGTTGATGCTGATGGTGCGATCAAAGCCCGTGTCGATGCCGGCGGCAGTGCCCGCCCAATGATAAGAACTATTTATCGACATCAGCAGAAGTTGCGATTTGCAATTATGAGTGCAGCACTCTAACTATCCCGCATTGCCGTAGTTGAACCACGACCATCCAAAACAAGGAGAAACCCATGAAGGTCTGGACCAAGCCGCAAGTCACCGAGCAGGAAGTCGGCCTCGAGGTCACGAGCTATCTGCCGGCCGAGATCGACATCATCTAAGTCGTCTCGACGCGCACCCGGGCGACCAGGAGCATGCACCAGCGGCGGTCACATCGACCGCCGCTATTGTTTTGCGTGCGCGCGCAAAGTTATACGAAGCTCAATGGCGCGGTCGCTGACGCAGCATGAGCCACGACGGCCCGATAATCGGGTCTTCCCACACCCGGACCCAGGCGAAACCGGCCCGCTCATAGGCCCGCACCGCCGCCTCGTTCCTGACCGATACAAACACGGAAATCGCGAGCGCCAGCGTGGTCGAGAAAACTTCATCCGCCAGGATGTCGAGTGCCACCTGTCCAAGACCCTTGCCACGATGACCGGGTGAGGCGATGAACAAATCCGCATCCCAGGTGCCTGCCGGCATGCCTTGCGGCAGCTCGCTGCCCCAGGTGCTGGCGTCGATGGCGTGCGCATAACCAATCGCCTCGCCATCGGCCAGGATCATACGGCACACAGCCGTCTGCGCCTCCAACGCCATGCGCACCTCGGCCTCGGCCGCCGCCAGATTGCCCCACCAGCGCTGAATGTCGGGCCGCGCGATCCACTGCCGGATCGTGCTCCAGTCTGCCGGCGTGACCGGGCGCAGTGTGATGTGGAAACGGCCCTTATCAATCATCATTCAAGAAGTTCAATATCTGCCGCGTCAGATCAAGCCCCACCACCCCGACACCTGGAAGTTTCCAACAAGCGCCCGGCACGGAGCCGAGCCTGCGTCCGGCCGCCGGACGTCAATGCCGGAAGTGGCGCATGCCGGTGAACACCATGGCCAAATTCTTCTCGTCCGCCGCCTTGATCACCTCGTCGTCGCGCATTGAGCCACCGGGCTGGATCACCGCCGTGGCGCCCGCCTCGGCCGCCGCCAGCAAACCATCGGCAAACGGGAAGAAGGCGTCGGAGGCAACCGCCGAGCCCTTGACGTCGAGCCCCGCCATGCCGGCCTTGATGACGGCGATGCGCGAGGAGTTGACGCGGCTCATCTGGCCGGCGCCGACACCGATGGTGGCGCCATCCTTGGCATAAACGATGGCGTTGGACTTGACGAATTTGGCGATCTTCCAGGCGAACAACATGTCCGCCATTTCGTTGGTCGTAGGCTGTCGCTTCGTCACCACTTCGAGCTTTTCGTAGAGCGCCAGATCGGCGTCCTGCACCAGCAGGCCACCCGTCACGCGCTTGTAGTCGAGGCGCGGCGAAGCGGTCTTCGGCCATTGCCCGCACACCAGCAGGCGCACGTTCTTTTTCGCCGCCACCGCCTCCTCGACTCCCGCCGCCACAGACGGCGCAATAATGACCTCGACGAACTGCTTCTCGAGGATCACTTCGGCGGTCTTCTTATCGAGTTCGCGGTTGAATGCGATGATGCCGCCGAACGCCGATTCGGGATCGGTGAGGAATGCACGCTCATAGGCCGCCAGCAGCGAATCCGACTCGGCCACGCCACACGGGTTGGCGTGCTTGACGATGACACAGGCTGGCTTGTCGTCGAACGCCTTGACGCATTCGAGCGCGGCATCGGTGTCGGCGATGTTGTTGTAGGAAAGCTCCTTGCCCTGCAGCTGGTGCGCGGTCGCCACCGAAGCGTCGCCGCCAGGCTGACGGCTGACATAGAACGCGGCCTGCTGATGCGGGTTCTCGCCATAGCGCATGCCCTGCGCCTTCTCGAACTGCACCGTGAACGTGCGCGGAAAACCTTCCGCCTTGCGCTCTGGATGCTCGATCACGGCACCGAGCCAATTTGAGATCGCGCCGTCATAGGCCGCCGTGCGCGCATAAGCCTTGGCGGCCAGCTTGCGGCGCATGCCGGGGCAGGTGCCGCCCGCATGTTGCTCCATATCACCCAGGAGCTTGGCGTAATCGGCCGGATCGACCACCACCGTCACGCTCGCGTGGTTCTTGGCGGCAGCGCGGATCATCGCCGGGCCGCCGATATCGATGTTCTCGACGCACTCGTCGTAGCCCGCGCCCTTGGCCACCGTCGCCTCGAAGGGATAGAGGTTGACCACCAGCAGGTCGATCGGGCCGATGCCGTGTTTCTCGGCCGCTGCATCGTGCTCGGCGTTGCCGCGGATCGCCAGCAACCCGCCATGCACCTTGGGATGCAACGTCTTCAAGCGTCCGTCCATCATCTCGGGAAAGCCGGTGTGCTCGGCGACATCCTTGACCGGAATGCCCGCTGCCTTGATGGCGCTCGCCGTGCCACCGGTCGACAACAGCTCGATGCCATAGCCTGCGAGCGCGCGCGCCAACTCGATCAACCCTTGTTTGTCTGAAACCGAGATCAGGGCGCGGCGGATCTTGGGCTGGGCGGATTTCATCGACTGGCTCTCCCTTGCGTGGCGCGAATGAGACCGCGGTTAGCACAGGCGCATCCCCTAAGAAATGCGCGAAAACGCCCAATCCACGCCAGATGTCCTCGAGCAAAGGTCCAAACGCCCTTCCTGGGGGGCGCCCGTCAAGCAAGCCGGGTGATGGCCCAGCGCACTTCGGTTTCGCCAAAGGTCGTTGCGCGCAACACGATTTGCAGCCGCCGCACAGGGCCCGCCGAGTTGGCGAAGTACATGCTTTCCTCGATGCCGAGCCGCGCGCCCTCGACGGCAAAGCGCCAGCGCTGTTCGCCAACCTCGACGATTGCCGTGCCAATCTTGTCGCCGCGCCGGCATTCGGCCTGCGGCGACAGATGAAAATGGATCGCAAACGGCAGGTCCTGCTTCAACCGCATCACGCCGCGCGGCGGCTTCAGCCGATCGACGCCATCGACTCGACGCCCTGCCGTATCCAGCATGATGCGGCGCTGGTGCAAGAGGCCAAATTGCTCGAGATATCCATCGTGCGTCGCCTCGAAACCGATACCTTCGTTGGCGGCCTCGATCGCCGTGGCCTCGACCGTCGCCGGACCGCGGATCGGCAGATCGCCCAGAATGTCCTCGATTCTTCGATGTGAAACGAGACGGGACGACGAGGTCTCGGCAAGCACCAGCGTGTTGTGGCTTGCGGTTGCACGCGACGCCGGCCGCCAATCGCCATCTGCCGAGCCGGGCGCGCCGCCATTGGAGAACACGATGTCCTGGCCACAGCTCATTTCGAACGACAGGCATCCCGCATGCGCCTCAGCCGACAGCACCAAGGACGGCGGGCCGCCGCAGTCGGCAATCAGCACGATATCGCCACGCTCCAACCGCTCGTAGCCCGAGGCCTCCGCATGCGATAGCTGCAGGGCAGTCGCTTCCGAGTAGGCGAGGACCGTGGCGAGCCGCGATGGAAACGCAACGGCGACGCCATTGAAGCGCGCCAGCATGCCATCACCCAGGCGCATGAAGCGCGCCATCGCCAGCATGGCCTCGATCGCATCGGTAAGCCTGGCGGGCTGCACATGGCCGCGCGCGCGAAAACATTGCGCCAACGGCAGCAAATCGAGCAGCAGATCCACCAGCACGGCGCAGTTGCGGCTGGCATGCCCGCCATCGGGCAGGATCTGCCGGTCAAGTTCTTCGAGAAACTTGCGCACATCGCCTTCAAGCTGACGGTCTCGGCCGGCAATGCACAGATCGGCAAACACAAGGGCCGTCAACGCCAGCAGACGCGGCTGGCCGTCTGCCGCCTCGCGCCATGCCGAGGCAAGCCGCACCAACTGCACCCCAAGGCTCGACGAGATCGCGTTGTAGGTCACCTCGTCGGCGCCTTCGAGCAGCAGGCCAGCGTGAGACAGCCATGAGATGACGCGCCGCGCCAACACCTCGGGCCGCCATCCGTCGCCCTGGCCGCGCGCGTTGCGGATCGACCACTCGACCGCCAGCTGCCGCGCCGCCTCGCCGGCCTCGGGCTCAGCGGCGGCATGCAAATGGCGCAGCCAACCGAAGCCGTGCAGTGCACGCGCCCACGGCTGACTTGGTGGCACCACGTCGAACGGCGAATTGCCATCGAGGCGCGCCAGCGATCCGCCAAGGCCGAACTGGCCATGCGTCATTTCAAACCAGAAGCTCGGGTCGGCCGTGCGCAGGTCCTGCGGCACGATCAGCAGTTGATCGGCTCGCGGGGCACCGTAGCGCCAACGCAGCGTGCGCGAGTTCAAGGCGGCTGAGACCACACCACGCCGCGTGCGCTCCGCGCCGATGGCGGCGATCCGCAGGCGTTCAGGCAACGTCAGACGCGCCATGTCGAAGGGCTCCGGATCTTCTAGTCTAGCGCCTCGCCTTGCGGACGCTTGCATCATTACGGGTTAACGGGCTCGAGCGTCCGGCGCAAGGCAACCGCACGGCGAGAATGTGCATGAGCACCGTTCCGGCCACACCAACCGCCCAGTTGCGGGCGAAAGTGGCTCACGACATACGCTGCAAGTGGGCGGCGAAAAATCCGTCCATTCCGCGCATTTCGCCATCGCCCTCAGGCGTATCGGTGGGCAGCGTGCGCAAATCCCCCTCACGCGTGATCCAGCCTGCGGCCGCACCCGCTTCCCCGGCATTGATCGGCCGCCGCGCAAAACCAGGGTGGCGCGCAAGGAAGCTTTGCACGCGAAACTCGCCTTCTTCCATCTGCAGAGAGCAGGTGCAGTAGACGATCTCACCGCCCGGCCGAACCAGCGCTGCCGCGCGATCGAGCAGGCGCGTCTGTAGCTGGGCCAACTGTCGCACATCCTCGGCCCGCTTCAGGTAAAGGATGTCGGGATGGCGACGGATGGTGCCGGTGGCCGAGCAAGGTGCGTCCAGCAACACCGCATCGAAGGTACGTTCCGGCTGCCAATTTGCAGCGTCCGCTTGCACCAGCGTGGCGGCAAGACCAAGTCGCTTAAGGTTCTCCGCGATGCGCTGCAGGCGCGGAGCTGAAACGTCGACTGCCGTCACCTGCGCGCCCGCCGCCGCAATCTGACACGTTTTCCCGCCGGGTGCCGCACACAAATCGGCCACCTCCCGACCGGCGAGATTTTCACCCAGGAGCCGCGCGGGAAGAGCGGCGGCAGCGTCCTGCACCCACCACGCGCCTGCATCATAGCCGTCGAGGGACTCGATACGTCCCCCCGCCGGCAGACGCACACTCGCCGTCGACAATGCAACGCCGCCGAGCCGCTCCGCCCAAACGGCTGCCTGCTGTGGCTCCTTGCACGTCAGATCGAGGGCCGCCTCGCGCAGCGATGCACTAGCGATTGCCCGCGCCTTGGGCTCACCATAGGCCTTGACCCAGCTCGACCGCAGCCACTCTGGAATGAGGCTTTCGAATTCGTCGATCGCTTCGAGCCGCGCCTTGCCTTCGAGCGAGACGCGCCGCAGCACCGCATTCGTGAGCTTGTCGAACCGTGCGGTTTCCGGACGGCGGCGGCACTCGGCCACCGCCAGATTGATGGCGGCATGTGGCGGTGTATCGAGGTAGAGCATCTGCGCTGCGGCAACCAGCAGGATGCGCTGCACGCCCTGGTGGCGATCCGACAGCGGCTTGTCCATGAATAGGGCGAGCAGCGCTTCGAGCACACCGAGACGGCGCAGCACAGTGGCCGCGATCAGCCGCGCCAGCCCCCGGTCGCGCGGCTCCAACGCCAAACCACGGGAACTGGCAAAGGTGTCGGCCAGCGCATCATCGAAGGTGCGGGATTTATCGAGCACTTGCGAGAGCAGGAAAAGCGCCGTTGATCGCGCCGCCAGCCCGAGTTGCGGTGGCGATCGGGTTGCAGTTGCAGCGCTCGCGCGGGCCGGCTCGGTGCCAGCCTCGACGCCGGTGTTCCGTGCCGGGCGCCCACCACCCTTTGTGGACGCCGGGTGGCCGCCCCCTTTGCGCATGCGCACCACGGTTGGCATAGGCCCGCCGCGGCGACGCTTGCCCTTGGATTGTTCGTCGGTAATGGTGGCGCACTCCACAGCAATGCCGCGATCCTCCGCCGTGGCGACCGCGATCGTTACCGCGCCGTTGTGATCCGGCCAGATCGGCACCGCAAGTCAATTACGCAAACGGCTATGAGCCCGCAGTGACGCACTTGCCGGCCATGGCAACAAACACGCAGCATGCAGAGCCCGCGCGCGCCATCAGCCCCAAGGGCCGCGTGATGATCCTCGTCCCGTCACATTGGGGCGCGACCAAGGGCTCGTCTGCCGCTCTTCATCACCGGTTTCCGTGCTGACCGGATCGTGGCTGAAGCCGCCTTCCGGCAGCCCCATTTCACGCGCCAACTTGACCAGCTCGGCAATGCGATTCTCGGTGTTGGGGTGGGTGGAGAACAGGTTGTCCATACCATGCCCGGTCAGCGGGTTGATGATGAACAGCGGCGCCGCCGCTGGCATCGCCTCTGCCGGCCGGTTGACCGTTCGGCGGGCAAGCGCGTTGATCTTTTCGAGCGCCGATGCGAGCCACAGCGGATTGCCGACGATCATTGCGCCTAGACGGTCTGCCTGATACTCGCGCGAGCGGCTGATGGCGGTCTGCACCATCATGGCGGCAAACGGTGCTGCGATCATCGCCAACAACGAGCCCAAGAAGCCGACGCCACTGCGCCCGTCTCGGCTGCCACCGAAGAGCATGCCGAATTGGAGATATTGCGCCATCATCGAAATGGCGCCGCCAATGGTTGCCGCCACGGTCATCGTCAGCGTATCGCGGCTCTTGATGTGCGCCAGTTCGTGCGCGACCACGCCAGCCAACTCCTCGCGCGAGAGAGCGTCGAGCAGGCCGGTTGAAACCGCAACCGCCGAATTCTGCGGATTGCGGCCGGTTGCAAATGCGTTGGGCTGCGGGTTCTGCATGACGTAGACGCGCGGCGGCGGCAGCTCGGCACGCGCGGCAAGCCCGTGCACGATCTCCACCAGCTCGGGCGCGCTCTGCGCGTCGACCTCCTGCGCGCCGAACATGCGCAGCACGACCTTGTCGGACTTCCACAGGCTCACGATGTTCATGACGAAGGCAACGGCAAAGGCCACCACCATGCCTGTGCGCCCGCCCACCACAGCGCCCATGGCGACGAAGATGCCGGTCAACACGACCAGCAACATCGCAGTCCTGGTATAATTCATCGGCATTGGGCGGCTCCCTTGATCCTACGGCCGGTCCGGACCACCATGCACGCCATTGCTGACGCGGCAATCAGAACCGGCGCTCGCAATGGTATATGGGTGATTGAGGTGGCGACAACCAGATGGCTTTGTAGCCAGTACTCCAGCACGCCGCGGTAGCGGGGCAAGCAGGATACCGGCTGGCAAACCAAAGAGAATGGCTGCATGACGATAAGCGATACGAACACCAATCCCACCGGCATCGGTTCTGACGCGGCTAACGGTGCCGGGGCTGACGGTGTGCCAAAACAAGCCGATACGGAACCGCTGGCGCCCTCCGCGTTAACGCCGCAAGCGCAGCGCGCGCTGGCGGAGGCCGAGGAACGTCGCAAGGTGGCTCACAACGGTACGTCCGCCTCGCCCGAGATCGGCGGCCGCGCCGGCCCCGATCCAGTGCGATATGGCGATTGGGAGAAGGGTGGCATCGCTTCCGACTTCTAGTGGCGGCCAGCTGCGCGCTCTTCGGCTCCGATACAATCTATTGTTTTTTCTACTATTTTCCATACGCCCGCCGAAATTTCCGGCCCCAACGGCGGCGCAGCCTTTAACAAAGTTTCAACCAATCGAGAGATTTTGGGGACGCTGCGGGGCGGGCGCATCCAGCCCAGGCATCCCGCTTGCTTCTTTCCGGCCATCGCACAGGCGGTGAGCACGGAGAGACACATGTACGCCCAGCCGACGACCAACCCGATGAGCTTCCGCAACGACGAGCGCGGCGGCATCGGCATTTTGTTCGGCATCTCGACGATGGTCATCACCATGCTGGCCGGCATCGCGATTGACTTCTCCCGCGTCAACCACGAGCGCACCCGCGTCGCCGCCTCGCTCGACGCCGCCGCACTGGCAGCCGGCAAGGCGCTGCTCGACGGCCGGCTCTCCGATGGCGATGTCGAGAATATTGCCCGCGGCTTCTTCAATCAGAACATGGTCGTCGCCGAGCGCTTCGGCAAAGTGAAGGACTTGAGCGTCAACGTCGACCGCGCCAACGGTGGCGTCACCGTCACGGCGAATGTCGAAGTGCCGATGACGATCACGCGCATCGCCGGCTTTGAGAAGTTCGAATTCCCGGTCAGCGCTTCCACGTCGTTCGAGCAGAACGATATCGAGCTGTCATTGGCTCTCGACGTCACCGGCTCGATGGCGCCTGCAGGCAAGATGGATGCTCTGAAGTCCGCAAGTAGCGATCTGTTCGACATCCTGCTGCCCGACGGCGGCACGCCGAACAAGGTTCGTATCGCGCTCGCTCCCTACAGCAGCGGCGTCAACGCCGGCACGTATTCGACAGCAGCAACCGGTGGCACGGCGCCGCGCGACTGCACGTTCGAACGCGACAATTCCAATCAGGCGAACGAATCCGCTCCCACGCCTGGCAACTACCTGAAGATGGCCGGCTCTCCCGGTATACCATCAACCGCGCAGTGCCCGACCAGCGCCCGCATCGTGCCGCTGACCGACGATAAGTCGATGCTGCGGAACTCGGTCCAATCGTATACGCCCGGCGGCAGCACGGCCGGCCACCTTGGCACCCAATGGGCCTGGTACATGATCTCTCCGGAATGGAAATCCATCTTCACTGGCAACGCCATGCCGGTCGACTACTCCGACAAGAAGACCAAGAAGGCCATGATCCTGATGACCGACGGCCTGTTCAACACATTCGGCGGCAGGAGCGAGGGTGACGCTTCAGCGGCCGCCGCCAAGTCGCAGAACCTCGCCGTCGACATGTGCAAGGCGATGCGTGACAAGGGTGTGTTGGTCTACACGGTCGGCTTCAAGCTCGACGATATCTCCAACCTGACCCTGCGCCAGAAGGCCACGCAAACTCTGCTCGACTGCGCCGGCTCAAGCCGCAACTTCTTCGACGCCGCCAACGGCGATGACCTGCGCGAAGCCTTCAAGGCCATTGCCGAGCAGATCAACCATCTCCGCCTGACGAATTGATCGGCCTCCCGCAGCATCAATCCAGCCCTGCAAAAACAAGAGCGGCGCGCGAGCGCCGCTCTTGCTGTTTTGCACGTGCCAGATAGAGCAGATCGCGCGGCCTGGGTTGCAGGGCGCACAGCAGTCCGCTTGGGATGATGCGGCCGCGACACTTCCATCCGCCGCCATCTCGCCCTAGCTTCGCTGCAGGCTGCGACTTTCGCGGGGAGAACACCGAAATGTCGACGACGACGCAGCGACGTCCGCGCCGCAGGCTGTTTGCAAAGACGCTGCTTGCGGTCGTGGTTCTATCGAGCATCGTCGCTGCGTTCTGGTTTGGGCTCGTGCCGCAGCGTTTCAGTCCATTCGCGCCAATCTCACTGTCGCAGCCAGGGCAATGGTTCGCCGATCTGCGGCTGGCGACGCTGCGCCATGACCGGCCGCTATGCCTGTCCGTGATCGCCTCGCCCCTGCTTGAAGCCGATCCCGTCACCGACATGGAACGCCAAGATGGCTGCGGCTGGCGCAACGCGGTGCGCGTCGACGCCGCTGCCGGAGCGGCAATCCCGATCGGCACCATGACCTGCGAAATGGCCGCGGCGCTGGCTCTGTGGATCGCGCACGATGTGCAGCCGCTGGCGGAGCGTCACCTGGGCCAGCGTGTAACCCGCGTCGAGCACATGGGCGCCTATGCCTGCCGCAACATCATCGGCTCGAAGAGCCTGTCAGGCTTCCGCAGCCAGCATGCAAGCGCAAACGCGCTGGATATCTCGGCATTTCGCCTCGCCGACGGACGCATGATCCGCCTGGCGCGTGACTGGCGCTCGAGCGGACCGCAAGCAACTTTCCTGCGCGAAATCCACCGCTCGGCCTGCCGCGTGTTTCGCGTCGCACTGAGCCCCGACTTCAACGAAGCCCACTACGACCATTTCCATTTCGACCGCGGGCCGTTCGTCACCTGCCGGTGAACACTTGATTGCGCCACCGCAATCGCGATGGAAACGTCACCGAGCCGGCGGAAAATCGGCAGCACGTCCAGAAACCGGGCGCGCGTTTACATCTTCTAAAACATCAATGAATTGAGACGGACTTTGCTTCGAGCTGATTGCAATTTTATTAGCATTTCTATCGTTAGCTGGTTCGTATTGCATTAGTTGTTTGCCGTATTGAGTGTGCGGAGTGGGCACCATGCGCGCCATCATCAGTTATTTCACGTCGTTTCCGTTGGACAATCGCGGCGCTGTCGCCGTCATGTTCGGTGTCAGTGCAATCGTATTGTTCGCAATTGCAGGGCTCGCCATCGATTCCTCGCGGGTCTATTACGTCAGCATCAAGATGCGTGAAGCGCTCGACGCCGGAGCGCTCGCCGCCGCAAAAATACTCGATGATGAGAATGCGACGGATGCCCAGATCCAACAGACTGGCGAGTCCTTCGTCAAATCATCATTGAAAGAACTGCGAGTCGACCACGTAACCTGGAAGAACGTCAAACTCACAGCCGATCGCACAACCGGCACCGTAACGGCATCCGCCGACGTGTCGATGCCAGCCCTGTTCGGCGCCATTTCCAGCAGTCTCTCGATCTTCAATTTCACGCCGACCTCGACGGTCATTTACAGACCTAAGAAAATCGAGCTGGCACTGGTGCTCGACATCACCGGATCGATGTGCGACGTGCCGCCGGGCAACGTGAACAACGCGTGCAGCTCCGGCACCAAGATCAGCGGCTTGAAGAACGCTGCCGATGGCATGCTTCAGGCGCTTGCCGGCACCGACCCCGCCAAGGATGCCATCCGCGTCGCCATCGCGCCTTATTCCGCATCGGTCAACGCCGGCTCTCTCGCCAGCGCAGTTTCCGGCGGCGCCAGCGTCGACGATTGTGTCGTCGAGCGAAACGGCGTAGGCGCGTACACAGACGCACCCCCCTCCGGCGCCGGCTCATGGCTCGGCACTGCATCGATCGCCAACACGCCGGCCTATTCCTGCCCCAGCGCCAGCGTTCTGCCACTGACTGACGTTTCCGACAGCGCAGGCCAAAATACGGTGCGGAACGCCATCAACGCACTTCGCGGATTCGGCGGCACAGCCGGTCATATCGGGCTTGCCTGGGGCTGGTACTTGGTATCACCCTCGTGGACTGGCATATTTCCCGCTGCAAGCCAGCCCAAGCCCTATGACAAGGACAAGGTTATCAAGGTCATCGTCCTGATGACCGACGGCATGTTCAACACCTCCTACAGGAACGGAGGACAGTACTATATCTGGCCCGATGCTTCGACGAGCGACCCGCTGAAGCCTGGCACGTCCGGCTATCAGGCGCTCAAGATCTGCGAGAACATCCGCAACTTGGACGGTCAGTTGCAGATATACACGGTCGGCTTCCAGACCCCACCCGAGGCCGAGGCGCTGCTCAAGGAATGCGCCGAAGCCGCCAACTTCATCAATGTGGATTCCGCCGCGCAGCTGTCGGAGGCGTTCAAGAAGATCGCCTACAAGCTCACTATGCTGCGCGTCAGCGGCTGAGCCTTGGCTGCCACGCAGCAGTCAGCAGCAGACACACGCACTCGTCAAAAAACCAACGGGCATGGCTTGCGCCATGCCCGTTGATGTTTCAGCCTCCTCGCAGCGTCGGGGACACCCTACGCGAAGCAGCCGCTACCGCCAGCCACTACTTCTTGTTCTGGCGGTTATCGATCAGGTCTGTCACGACACCTGGATCGGCAAGCGTCGATGTATCGCCGAGGCTGGAGTAATCGTCCTCGGCAATTTTGCGCAGAATGCGCCGCATGATCTTGCCCGACCGCGTTTTGGGCAGACCGGGCGCGAACTGGATCAAGTCCGGCGCCGCGATCGGGCCAATCTCGGTGCGCACATGCTTCACCAGCGCCTTGCGCAACTCTTCGGTCGGCGCGACGCCCGTGTTGAGCGTCACGTAGCAATAGATGCCCTGGCCCTTGAGGTCGTGCGGATAGCCGACCACGGCAGCCTCGGCGACATCGTGGTGGGAGACGAGCGCACTTTCGACTTCCGCTGTTCCCATGCGATGGCCCGACACGTTGATGACGTCGTCGACGCGGCCGGTAATCCAATAATACCCGTCCTCGTCGCGGCGGCAGCCGTCACCGGTGAAGTAGTTGCCCGGATAGGTGGAGAAGTAAGTCTGCACGAAACGCTCGTGGTCGCGATAGACGGTGCGCATCATGCCCGGCCAGCTGTCCTTGAGGATCAGGTTGCCCTGCGTCGCCCCTTCCAGCGTCTGACCCTTGTCGTCGACGAGAGCCGGCTGCACGCCGAAGAACGGCCGCGTCGCCGAGCCGGGTTTCAGCGCCGTAGCGCCCGCCAGCGGCGTGATCAGAATGCCGCCGGTCTCCGTCTGCCACCACGTATCGACGATCGGGCAGCGGCCCTCACCGACGACGTGATAGTACCACTCCCAGGCTTCCGGATTGATCGGCTCGCCAACCGAGCCGAGCAGCCGCAGCGAGGAGCGATCGGTGCGTTTGACTAGATCCTCGCCA
>CAZLHQ010000003.1:0-64284 GCA_964559355.1 uncultured Hyphomicrobiaceae bacterium | reverse complement strand
AGGTCCACATGCTGTCGAAGGGCGCGTTCAACGCGCTGCTGAAGACGCTGGAGGAGCCTCCCGAGCATGTGAAGTTCATCTTCGCGACGACCGAGATACGCAAGGTGCCGGTGACGGTGTTGTCGCGCTGCCAGCGCTTCGACCTGCGTCGCGTCGATGTCCCCGAGCTCGTCGCCCATTTCAAGCGTATTGCAGCGAAAGAGGGTGCCGAGGCCGACGACGATGCGCTGACGTTGATTGCACGTGCGGCCGGCGGCTCGGTGCGCGATGGCCTGTCCATTCTCGATCAGGCGATCGCCATGGGTAAGGGCCACGTCGGCGAGGATGGCGTGCGAGCCATGCTCGGCCTTGCCGATCGCGGCCGCCTGTTCGACCTCTTGGAGCTTGTGTTTTCGGGCAATGCAGGCGCGGCGCTGCAGGCGTTCGCCGCGATGATCCGCGATGGCGCGGACGCGGCCCAATTGATGGCCGATCTGGCCGAAGCCGTCCACATCGCCACGCGCATCAAGGCGGTCGGTGGAGAAGCTGCAATGGAGGGGCTGTCGGCGGAGGAGCGACGTCGCGCCGGCCGTCTCGCAACGAGCCTATCGGTGCCAATGTTGTCGCGCGCCTGGCAGATGCTGCTCAAAGGTCTCGAGGAGGTGGCGCGCGCACCAAATGCCTCGGCCGCAGCCGAGATGGTGCTGATCCGCATTTGCTATACGTCCGACCTGCCGACGCCCGATGAAATCATCCGCACGCTTGGCGAAGGTGCAGCGCCAGTGCGCCGTGGTGCGCCGGCAGCGCAATCGTCTGGTGCGTTGGACGCGACCCGCGCCGCCGCAAATCCGGATGCGACAATGCCTGGTGCTGCGGGCGCCGGTTCCGCGCGCCGGGAGGCTGCAACGCCGCCAGAGCGTGCGCCCGCCGACGAGTTCGATGCCGACGACGACGGTGCGGCACGCTTCGCCGAAGAACTGGGGCCTCAGGATGTAACGGACTACTACGACGAGGATGCGCTGGCGCCTGTCGTTTCCGGGATTGCCGATCCGCACAGCTTTGCCGCCGTAGTGGCGCTTGCCGGCCAACATCGCGAGGCACGGCTGACGCTGCATCTGGAAGAGCATGTGAGCCTGGTTCGGTTCGATCGTGTCGCTGGCGCCATCGATCTCAATTTGCTGCCGGGCGCGCCCGCCGAGATTGCCAACGAGCTGCGTGAGAAGCTCAATCGTTGGACGGGGCGGCGCTGGGTGGTGATGCTGTCGAAGGCGATGGGAGAGCCGCCGGTTGGAGAGATGAAGCGGGCCCGCACGGCGGCTGAGATCGAGGCCTTGAAATCGCATCCGGCGGTGAAGGCTATTCTCGACGCGTTCCCCGATGCCACGATCGAGGAGGTTCGCCAGATCGCGCGAGAAAATGGTGACGACAGCGCAACGGGCTGAGCAGCCGCGCGCTTGCGGCCAGGGGCCGGCATGCAGATGAACAACAACGTGCGAGGAATTGGGCAATGAAAGACCTGATGGGTATGATGAAGCAGGTGCGCGAGATGCAGACGCGCATGCAGCAGATGCAGGAAGAGCTCGCGGCCTTGGAGATTTCCGGCCAGTCGGGCGGCGGTCTCGTCTCCGTCACATTGACTGGCAAGGGCGACATGAAGCGCGTGCGCATCGATCCAAGCCTGCTGAAGCCGGACGAGGTCGAGATCGTCGAGGATTTGATTATCGCTGCAACGCAAGATGCCAAGAGCAAGGTCGAATCGGCGATGCAGGAGAAAATGCAGTCGGTAACGGGTGGCCTGCCTATCCCCCCGGGCATGAAGTTGTTTTAGGGTTCGTCGTCTGAACCGCGCGCTGGGTGTCGTCGACGGTTCGGCAGCATGGGCCCAAGCCCGCAGGAGGGGATCACGATGAGTACGGCGACAGGCAGCAGCGTAACGACGCGCTTTGGCGATCCGCGCTATCTGTGGGCAGCGGCTGGACTCGTCGTACTGCAGGCCATCGTGCTGTTGCTGATGGGGCGGGTCGGTATCTGCAAGTGCGGCGACATCAAGTTGTGGCATGGCATCGTCAAGAGTTCGGAGAACTCCCAGCATCTGACGGATTGGTACACGTTCAGCCACGTCCTGCACGGGCTCATCTTCTATGCCGTGCTAAGCTACCTGATGCCGCGCGCTTCTCTTGCCGCACGTCTTGCCTTGGCGGTTGCCATCGAGGCCGGGTGGGAAATCGTCGAAAATACTGAGATGGTCATCAATCGGTATCGCACCGCGACCATATCTCTCGACTATTTCGGCGACAGTGTCGTCAACTCGGTGATGGACAACTTGGCGATGGTGGCCGGGTTTCTCGCGGCCGCGTGGCTGCCGGCGGGCGTCAGCGTGGCCCTGGCGCTCGTGAGCGAGGTGTTCATGGCCTGGGCGATCCGCGACAATCTGCTCCTCAACATCGTCATGCTGGTGTGGCCGATGGATTGGGTTGCGCGTTGGCAGGGCGGCGGCTAGAGCGCCTTTCGATCCGTTGGAATCGGATCGACGTTCCAGAATCGTTGGTTTGTCGCATTTTCTACGACGAACCGGCGGCCACTTCGTCGCAAAATGCTCCAAGCCCGCGCATGCATGCTTTCCATAAATCGGACGGTCTCGACGATGTCGAAAAAGATTGCTGGCCCCGAGATCGAGCGCATGGTCCAGCTGCTGGCGCGCCTGCCGGGCCTTGGGCCACGTTCCGCGCGCAAGGCGGCGCTCGCCCTCATCAAGCGGCGTGAGGAGCTGCTGGCGCCTTTGGCCGCTGCGCTCAACGAGGCGCTGACAAAGATCGTCGTCTGCGCAAACTGCGGCAATGTCGACACGCTCTCACCGTGCGCCATCTGCCAGGATCCACGGCGTGATCGCTCGATGATCGTCGTCGTCGAGGAGGTCGGCGATCTGTGGGCTCTGGAGCGGGCCGGCGTCGTCAACGCGCTGTATCATGTGCTGGGCGGGCACCTCTCGCCGCTCGACGGCATTGGGCCGGAGCGCCTCAACATCACTCGTCTGATCGAACGCGCGGGCGCAGGGGATGTCAACGAGGTCCTGCTGGCGTTGAATGCGACCGTGGAAGGGCAATCAACCGCACACTATCTTACCGAGCAACTGGCGGGAACCGGCGTTGCCGTATCGCGTCTGGCGCAAGGTGTGCCGATAGGTGGCGAACTCGACTATCTCGACGAGGGAACATTGGCGGCCGCCATCCGCTCACGGCGCCGGCTCTAATCGGAAGCAGTTCGACCACACGCTGGCGTTTCTGCTCACCTCTGCAATCGGGCCGGCATTCGCGATCCTCAGAAAGTTCTTCTATGTCCCCGCCAATCCGTCCCGAGCGCCAGCCTCGCAGTAAGCCAAAGTTCCTCGAAGGCTCCCTGCTGCGCCACATTCTGGTGATGACAGGCACCGGCGCGGTCGGCCTCATGGCGATCTTCCTTGGCGATCTCGCCAACATCTTCTTCCTCGGTCGGCTTGGAGACCAGGCGGTGGTTGCCGCAGTTGGCTACGCAAGTTCGATCCAGTTTCTGACGATTTCGATCGGCATCGGCCTGGCCATTGCGGCAACGTCGATCGTTTCGCCCGCCATCGGCGCCGGGCTGCACATGAAGGCGCGGCGGCTGTCGGTCAATGCCCACGTCTGGACATTCATCGTCTCGGCGGCGCTGGCGCTGCTCGTCTGGCTGTCGATCGTGCCGCTGCTTGCCATGCTTGGTGCGCAGGGCCGCACGCTGGATCTGGCCTCGTCCTATCTCTCGATCCTGGTGCCGACGTTGCCGCTGCTTTCGCTTGGCATGACGTCGTCGGCTGTGTTGCGCTCGGTGGGGGATGCGCGCCGCGCCATGTACGTGACGCTGTCGGGCGCGATCACCAACACCATACTCGACCCGATCATGATTTTCGGCATGGGGCTTGGCATCGAAGGCGCGGCTATTGCGTCGGCGTTGTCGCGGATCGCGATCGTCTGGTTAGGGCTATACGGTGTGTGGCATGTGCATGGCCTCATCACGCGACCGCGCCGCCGGTCACTGATAAGCGATGCATGGCCATTGGCCGCGGTCGCCATTCCGGCCGTGCTGACCAACGTCGCAACGCCCTTTGCGAATGCCTATGTGACGCGGGCGATGTCCGCTTACGGTGACAGTGCCGTGGCAGGCTGGGCGATCATAGGTCGCGTTACGCCGGTTGCCTTTGGAGCGATCTATGCGCTGTCCGGCTCGATTGGCCCGATCATCGGCCAGAATTTCGGCGGTGGTCAGCATCAGCGCATGCGGGATGCCTACGTCTTGTCGCTCGCTGTGACGCTGGCTTTTACGCTCGCGGCGTGGCTTGCCTTGGCGATACTGGCGCAGACCATATCGCACCTGTTCCTGGCAACGGGAGAAGCGCAGGAGCTCATCATCCTGTTCTGCCGCTGGCTTTCGCCGTTGTTCGCATTTCTCGGCGCACTGTTCGTTTCCAACGCTGTCTTCAACACGCTCGGGCGTGCGCACGTCTCGACGATGCTCAATTGGGCGCGGGCGACGCTCGGCACTTTCCCGTTCGTGCTGCTGGGCGGTCATTATGCGGGCGCGGCCGGCGTGCTCACCGGCAACATGGCCGGTGGAATTGTCTTTGGTGTTCTGAGTATCGTGTTGTGTTGGCGTTTGATGTCGTCAATATCGCGCTCGGCCGACGGCTGAAGCTCTTGCATGAGGGAAATTCGAACTCGCCATGAACGATTCCGCAGTGTGGCCATCGGCGGATAGCAAACGTGTGGCGCTCGTCAGCGGCGCCGCCCATACGCTGCTTGCCTCGCGCGCGCCGCTCATACATGCGCTGGTGGCGGCGAAATGTCCGGTTCTGTGCCTTGCACCCGAGTTTTCCTCCGAGCAGGAGGCCAAGCTCGCATTCATGGGAGCGGAAGCGGCAACCTTCGAATTGGTGCCGAAAGGACCAGCCCTGCTGGCAGATTGGCGCATCAGCCGCGCGCTTGCCGAAAAGCTCGCGAGCTGGAAGGCCGATGTGGTGGTCGGCATGACCGAGCGGGTGATGGCGTTGACGCTGATTGCAGCGCGGCGCGCGCGTGTCGGCAGGCGCATCGCGCTCTTCAATGGCTTTGCCCCGCGCGAACTCGACGCCGTGGTGGGATACGATCCGTTGCGGGCGTCCCCGTGGCTGCTGTCGAAGGCACTGAAGGCGGCCCACATCGCCGTGTTCCACAATCGCGACGATCGGCGGAGCTTGCAACGCGAGGCGCTGCTGCCGGCCGGCCTGGAGACGCGCATCGTTCCTGGCGCCGGAGTCGATCTCACGGCGTTCCCCAGCTTGCCGCTGCCGCCGATCGGTGACGGTCTAATCTTCTTGATGATAGCGTCGCTCAATGAAGCGCGCGGCGTGCTCGACTATTGCAAGGCCGCCGAGCGCGTAAAAGAGCGCGCACCGCATACGCAGTTTTTGCTGGCCGGTCCATCCGGTAGCGGCGCAACGGGGATGAAGCTCGAAGCGCTGCGCCCCTATGCTGCGAGCGTGAAATTCCTGGGTCCGCTGGCCGATGTCGCGCCGGCGCTCGGCAGCTGTCACGTATTTGTTTATCCTTCGCGCCGCGAAGGCATGCCGCTGGCTGTGCTCGAGGCCCTTTCGTGCGGCCGTCCCGTCATCACCACCTCGGCTCCTGGCTGCCGCGATACGGTTGATGATTGCGTCAATGGCTGCCTTGTTGCGCCAGGTGATGTGCCGGCGCTGGAAGATGCGATGGCGAGCCTGCTGAAGCGGCCCGACCTGTTGGCATCGATGGCGCGCGCCAGCCGCATCAAGGCCGAGCGCCATTTCGATCGGCGGGCCGTGCTTGCCGCGTGGCGCGATATCCTCGAGTTGGAGCAGACGCAGGCCGTCTAGAGCGCTTCCGGAAAAGTGGGAACCGGTTTTCCGAAAAGAAGCACGATAAAACAAGGGTCAAGAGCCGTTCCGCGATTCCATCAAAACCGGAACGGCTCTGGAATTACTGATTGGTCGCATTTTCTACGGCGAACCGGCGGCTACTTCGTCGGCGAATGTTCTTGCGATGCGATCATTGACCCCGGTCACTGGCGACGGCGTTCTCGACGTCTGCACGTCTCATCCACGAGCGGACCTGGCTTTCGACATCGGCAATGATGTGATGAGCGAGCGCGCGTTCCGTCAACCGTTCGAAGCGGCCGAGCGAAGGCAACGGCGATACGGCGGCCACCGCATAGCCCTCGCGCTGCGCCACCAGATCGATGGCGGCGAGGCGGAGCTTGAGGCTGCGTGCTGCCAGAATGGCGGTGCGCCGTGCGGCCGGGTCGATGGCGTTGCCGGCATCGCGAGCCCGGCCCTCATCTGGTCGGGCGATTGCGGCAATGGCGTTGCGGCCGCAGACGAGCACGCTCAACGTGGAGCGGGCCAGCGGCGGCGTCATCGCGGCTTTGGCGTTGTCGTGATTTACGCTCCCCGGGCCGATTGTCGGCACTCCGGCTGCCAGCAGTGCCTGGCGTGTCGTCAGTGGGTTTGCCAGGCAATCGATAGCATCGGACGGGTTGAGCGAAACCGATCCCATCAATTCGAACTGGCGCACAACGGCCCGTGCAAACGGAGCGCTGCCGGCGCCGATGCGCGGGATAATGGCATCGAAGTGCCCTAGCTGCACCTTGCCGCGCATCAAGCCGGGGATGAGCCCGTCAAACCGCAGCGCCAGCCGCGCGACGTCGAGAGTCTCGGCGACGTGGTTACGCTCGGTCGCAGCGCGCGCCAGCAGCACCGAGCCCGGCGCATCGGGCTTGCGCGTCAGAACGGCAAGTCGCAACGCTCGATGCACGGGGTCACGCCGCGGCAGTTGCTTGTAAGGCTTGTAGGAGAGTTTGGGCTGGCGGAACGAGGCTGCAGGATCGACGAACATGTCTTCCTTGATCGCCTGGCGGCCCAGCAGCATACGATAGGACATCGTTTCGCGATTGGTGAGCGTAATCTCGACCGGCCAGGATCGCGTGCCGATGCGAACGCCGGTGAGGATGACGAAGCGGGACTCGCGATCGCCGTTCGAACTCGTCACATCGCGGCGGTCGACGATCGGTGCCGAGCAGGTGATCTCGATGTCGTTGCGGTTGGCAATCGGGTAGACGCAAAAACGAACCAATGGCGCCGAGACGGGGCCGAACATCTCGATCTGGTGGGCGTGCAGGGCCGACGTGCGCGCGCCGGTATCGACCTTGGCCTTGATGGCGGGCAGGCCGAGATCAGGCAGCGCGACCCATTCTTCCCAGCCGATGATGAAGGGTGCCGGCACGAGCCGCTCCAAATTGGCCCCGATTGCAATTTCGCGTAGCTTAATTGCTCTCTTCCCGCAATGAAACTCATGGCGTCTCAGTAGCGCGTGAATGCCTTAACGATGGAATAGCCGGACGTTTGCGACCGATTGCGTGATAATCTGCCGATGCGCGCGGCTGGGCCGGCGCCTGGCGACATGAGGGAGCTGCGTCGTGCGAGGCGGACAGCGCGTAGGCTGCATCATTCCAGCGCTGAATGAGCAAGACGCGATCGCAAAGGTGGTCGCGTCCGTGCCGGCGTGGGTCGATGCCGTGATCGTGGCCGACAATGGCTCGACCGATGCGACAGCCGCGGTTGCGCGCGCAGCAGGTGCGGTTGTCGTTGATGCGCCCGAACGCGGCTACGGCGCGGCCTGTCTTGCGGGTTTGGCGGCGCTGCCCGCCGTCGATATCGTCGTGTTTGTCGACGGCGACTTCTCCGATCATCCCGAAGACATGCACATGCTGGTCGATCCCATCGTCGCTGGCAGGGCCGCGTTCGTCATCGGCTCGCGCACGCTTGGAACGGTCGAAGCCGGCGCATTGACGCCGCAGCAGCGTTTCGGCAACTGGCTCGCAACCGGGCTGGTAGGACTGTTCTGGAGCACGCAATTCAGCGATCTTGGACCATTTCGCGCCATCCGGACCGATGTGCTCGGGCGACTGGGGGTCGCCGATCCGACCTTCGGTTGGACCATCGAAATGCAGATCAAGGCGGCGCGTGCGGGTGTGGCGATCATCGAGCGGCCGGCGCGCTACCGCCGCCGCATTGGCCAGTCGAAAATTTCAGGAACGCTGGTGGGGTCGGTGCGGGCGGGGCAGAAGATTCTCGCCATCATCGCCCGCGAGGCCCTGTCGACACGTTGAAGGGCACCCGTGCGTCGCATCCTCATGCGCCAACGTTGCTGCAGTCAGCGGAGTGGCTCTTCGTGTTGGGGGACAGCGAGTGGTGAAAGCTGATCCAGCCCGCGCGGCGCAAACGATGGTATGAATCCCATCTGCGCAATCTTGGCGCGGGCGCCGACGACCGTTTCGGGATCGTCGAGATACTCAACCACCAGTACGCGCCTGCCCTTGCGTTTGGCCATGCTGAGCCATCGCAGTGAGTTGGCAATCTGCTCGGTGGTGTTGGCCATCCCGTGGTCAGGGCTGCCGAACAACAGATCCTCCTTGGCGATGGCGTCGATCATTTGCGCGTAGCCCGGCCGAGATAGCAGCTCTTCACCGTTCTGCGGAACGATCAGGAAGTCAGGCTTGGCGGCCCGCGCCTGCTGCGCGATGCGTGTGACGAACTCCAGCATCTGTTGTGCCGCGTCGGGCCGATGGTCGGGGTGTTCGTAAAAGGCGTCGACGCGGTCGAGATAGACGCCATCGAAACCCGCGTTGATGACGCGCGAGAGATAGGATTGAGGGCCATCAATGAAGATCGACTGCCATTGCGGGTCCTCGTAACGCACGAAGAAGTTGCCCGACCAGCTTTCGTTCTCGCTGCCGAGCCAGGCTGGCGCCAAGGCGGAAAGCCGGCGCTCGGGCCTAGTCTCGGCGGGAACGCCAGTTGCCGGGAGTGCCGGCGTGGCGTGCCCTCCAGGCGTCATGGGTTCCGTGTGTGGGCCACCTGTCGCCGCCGGCGAAGGTGCTGGTGTGGGTGCAAAGGGCGATGCAGCGGGCACCGTCTCGATCCATTCTGGCTTCCAATAAAAGCGGTAGGCTTCCGCCTCGCCAATGCTGACGTAGGCGAGCACCAGCCGGCGCGAGCCATCAGCCTTCTTCTGCAACAGGCGAACCACGTCGCCGGTGAACCGGTTGCGATCATCACCGCTGATCGAGTAGTCGACGACCAGAATGTCCGCGTCCGAAGCTGCCAGTTCCCGGAAATCGTAGTTCTGCAACTGGTAGGCCCAACTGGTCGCCTTCTGCAGCAGGGAAGCGGGATTTGCGGCGTCGACAGCCTTCGGGTGAGGGTCGCGTTTGGCAGCCGAGCGCGCGCCGCCCCTCTGTGCCACACCGTATGCTATCGCAATGCTGCCAGTCAGCAGCCCCAGGAAGAGATCGCGCCGCTTCAACACCCGCTGATGGCCCCCAGCCTTATCATTGCATCGTTCTTGACCGTCATGGTGAGGCTACCGGTTTCGATCCGACTCGAATATTAGCACCCGCGATCGTTAGTCCAAGGAGCAATTGCCGCTTTTGCATGGCGGCAGGGTTCGGCTGGCAGTATTGCCGGAGGAATGTGTCATCCTTGAAATTTGCTCTGACGCGGCTTCGCGCCGCGATTGACCGTTTGGCGCGGTTTCCTTATGTCACAGCCATGGCCAAACTTCCTATCATAACGCTTCCCGTTCCGCTTCTGCGGACCCACTCGGCGCCGATTGAACAGATCGACGACGCGACCCGTCGGCTGATCGACGATATGCTCGAAACCATGTACGCCGCGCCCGGAATTGGACTTGCCGCCGTTCAGGTGGCGGTGCCCCGGCGACTGCTGGTGCTGGATGTGACCGACAAGGAAGAGCCGCGCAACCCGATTGCGATGATTAATCCCGAAATCCTCAAGCTCGGGGAAGGATCGCGCATCTACGAGGAGGGTTGCCTGTCGCTGCCCGACGTGCTCGTCGACATCGAGCGGCCGGCGAGCCTGACCGTGCGCTATCTCGATCGTGAAGGCCGCCAGCAAATTCTGGAGGCCGACGGTTTGCTTGCAACGGCGATACAACACGAGATGGATCATCTGGACGGCAAGCTGATCATCGATTTCCTGTCACGGTTGAAGCGCGACATGGTGGTGCGCCGCTTCAAGAAGCATGCAAGGAGCGGGCTCTAATACCCGCAATCACGAAATCGCTGGTTCATGCGTGCCGGCCATTCGTGATCGCTCGTACATGAGCGCGCGCCGGTGCAGCGTCGAAGGTTCGGGGGCAATGTGGCGATGCTCAATATCGTATTCATGGGAACGCCGCAGTTCTCGGTTGCGACCTTGGCGGCGATCCTCGAGGCAGGCCATTGCGTGCGCGCCGTTTACACGCAGCCGCCGCGTCCGGCAGGGCGACGTGGTCTGGCCGAGACGCCATCGCCCGTGCACAACTTTGCCGTTGCCCGCGGCTTAGAGGTGCGAACCCCCGTCAGCCTCAAGTCGGCGGAAGAGCAGGCGCGGTTTGCAGCGCTTGGCGCCGATGTCGCCGTCATCGTTGCCTATGGCTTGCTGTTGCCAAAGCCGGTGCTGGTGGCGCCGCGGCTCGGCTGCATCAATCTGCACGCCTCCCTGCTGCCGCGCTGGCGCGGGGCCGCGCCGATCCAGCGCGCCATCATGTCGGGCGATACCGAGACCGGTGTCATGTCGATGCAGATGGAGGAAGGGCTCGATACTGGCCCCGTTCTGCTGACCGCCCGCACGCCGATTGGCGCGACCGAAACGACCGGTGAGCTGCACGACAGGCTGATGCAGATGGGCGCTCGGCTGATGGTTGAAACGCTGGCGCTTCTGGAGGCAGGCACCATCACCGCCACCCCCCAGAGCGACGACGGCGTGACCTACGCCCGCAAGATCGACAAGGCCGAAGGGCAGATCGATTTTGCGCGTGATGCGACCGAGGTGCTCAACCAGATTCGCGGCTTGTCACCCGCTCCCGGCGCTTGGCTCGAGACCGCGCTTGGCGGAGCAGCCGAGCGCATAAAAGTGTTTGTCGCCGAGCCCGCGACCGGCCAGGGCCGGCCCGGTGAGGCGCTCGACGATGGACTGACGATCGCCTGCGGCCGTGGCGCCATCCGCCTCGTCGGTCTGCAGCGGGCGGGACGTAAGGCGGTATCGGCCGCCGAATTCCTGCGAGGCTTTCCGGTTCCGCGCGGGTCAATGGTCGGCGGGCCGTTGGCTCACTGAACGGCATTAATCATGGTTTACAAAGTCTTAAGTGTGCATCGCCAGGAGCGCTAGAGTGTGTCTTGAACAATGTGGGCGCGGGGGTGCCGTGCCCGGTTCGAGGAGGCTCAAGTCATGCGTACCTTCAAGGCTATGACCGTTGTCGCGGCGGTTGCTGCAACGGCTGCATTTTCGACCGCTGAAGCCGGCACCACGCGGATCGAGACCCGGCCGTTCTACGGCGCCGTCGTCACGATCGAGGAAGGCGTGCGCGTGTTTCGGCCGCTGCCGCCGACCGATCGCGTCATCATCAATCCGCAGGGCAAGACGCCGCTCAGCTTGAGCTTCAGCGAGACCTACGAAAACACGCGCAACTACAATTACAACTACAACGAAAACTCGGACCAGAGCGGCGGCCACGGCTACTACGGCGGTGGTCTTTATAACGGTGATGACGGTCGCGGCCATGATGGCAAGCACCACCGTCCAGGCGGCCGCGGCTATGGCCATAAGCCGGGTGGCCACGGTGGCGGCGGCAAAGGACGGCACTGAAGCGCCGGAGCAGGTTCAACTTTGCCGGAATCGCGTTGAACGCTGGTGGCTTGCTCAACATTTTTGAATGAGGCCCCGGCCTTCGCGTCAGCGCGATGGGAGAGCGAAAACTTTCCCGTCGCGGGGGCCGCATCATCGTGTTGCGCGCTGTTTCGTGTTCGGCCCTGCACTCTCGATTTGGCGAAGCGCCAGCCGGCGCCTGCAACGACACCAAACGTTCTCGTCAGGCGACGACGCAAACCCGGCGTATTGACATACGTGCAAAAAGGGGCGCTGGGTTCCGACACGCTATTGCCGCTGGTTCCCGCCGATGCCGCGCTACAAAATCTCCATCGAATACGACGGCACGCCGTTCGTCGGCTGGCAGTCACAGCCCTCAGGCCAATCCGTGCAAAGTGCGCTGGAGGACGCAATCTTTGCGTTCTCTGGTGAGCGCGTAACGTTGCGTGCGGCGGGGCGCACCGATGCTGGAGTGCATGCGCTGGGACAGGTTGCCCATTTCGATCTTGCCAGACCACGCGAGCCCTTCCGCATCCGCGAGGCGGTGAATTTCCATCTACGACCTGCGCCAGCCGTGGTGCGAGACTGCGCCGAGGTTGCCAGCGATTTCGACGCGCGCTTTTCCGCCACCCGCCGCCACTATCTCTATCGCATTCTCAATCGACGCCCACCGCCTGCGCTCGATCGCAACCGGGTCTGGTGGGTCAGCGTGCCGCTCGACCACACGCAGATGGCGCGGGCTGCGGCGATGCTCGTCGGCCGTCACGACTTCACGACATTCAGGGCCGCCCAGTGCCAGGCCAATTCCCCGCTGCGCACGCTCGACCGGCTCGACGTCACGCGCGAGGGCGAGGAAATCCATGTGCGGGCATCGGCTCGCTCGTTCCTGCATCATCAGGTGCGATCGATGGTCGGCACCTTGAAGTATGTGGGCGATGGCAAGTGGACGCCCGACGACGTGCGCAGGGCGCTCGCAGCATGCGACCGCAGCGCTTGCGGCGTCGTCGCGCCAGCGTCGGGCTTGTATCTCGTCGGCGTCGATTACGGTGAGGGGCGGCCGTGAGTCACCGATGAATCGCAGGCTCGCAGGTCACAGATGCATGCGATCTTCCTCGTCGAGCGAAGGTCGCCGCGGCCGCGGACCTTTGTTACGGCTGAGCATCACCAGAATCAGGACAGACGGCGGGAAAATGAAGCCCCATGCCGTCCAGAATGAGATGTCGCGGTTCTTGGCGCCAGCGAGAAACGCACCGCTCGCGCCGCCTGCGATCATGATGATGCAAACCAGAACAATGCCGGATAAGGCGGACATGGGCGGTTCTCCTGCACCTTCGATGGCTGGTGGCCGATGCCGATGGAATGGCACGCCAACAGGGCTTCGAGCCAGAGCTAATTGCCGCAAGTCTTTGTAAGACTGTGGCGGAAAGAGGTTATTCAGCCTTCGGGGCCGCTTCAGCCAATGAAATCAAGGCCCAGATCGAGCACGGGCGCGGAATGCGTCAGGGCGCCGACGGATATGAGATCGACGCCGGAGCGCGCAATCGTCGCCACTGTTTCCAAGGTTACGCCACCGGATGCCTCCGTCAAGGCGCGCCCGGCCACGATCGCAACCGCCTGCTGCAGCATCTGCGGCGTCATATTGTCGAGCAGAACGGCATCGACCTCATAGGCCATAACCGACTCGAGCTGTGCCAGCGTGTCGACTTCCACCTCGATCTTCACCATGTGGCCGCAGGCCCCGCGAGCAGCCTCGACAGCGGCAGCGATGCCGCCGGCCGCGGCGATGTGGTTGTCCTTGATGAGCACCGCGTCGAACAGGCCGATGCGATGATTATGGCCGCCGCCGCAGCGCACGGCGTACTTCTCGAAGGCACGCAGGCCCGGAGTCGTCTTGCGCGTGTCGACGATGCTCGCCTTGGTGCCTGCTACAGCCGCCACATAACGCTGCGTGAGCGTGGCGATGCCCGACATCCGCCCCATGAAATTCAGTGCGACGCGCTCACCGGTAAGAATGGCGCGCGCCGGGCCGGAGATTTCGGCAATTGCGTCACCGGGGCCGGCCGATGCTCCATCCGGCTTCAAAACCTTGTAGACGGTGCTGGGATCGAGGGCGTGAAAAGCCTGCTCGGCAAGTGCATTGCCGCACACGACCCCAGCTCGCCGCGCGGCAATCACGGCGCGCGCGGTCGTCCTCGCCGGTATCGTCGCGTTGGTCGTAACGTCGCCGACGAGCCCCAGATCCTCGGCCAGAGCCTCGCTCACCGCGCGCTCCACCAGAGGAATCGGCAGCGGCGGCACCATGCGCTCTTTGCTCATGATGCGAAGGCTTGCTCGGCATCGCATGCGAGCCAGGATTCGCATGCGTGCGCGACGGCCGTGGCGGCAACGCGCGCCTCTATTTGCTCGAGTTCGTCAAGCGTGATGAAGCTACGATGCGCCAGATCTGGATCAGCGTCGGGATAATCGCGACGGTAATGTCCGCCACGACTTTCACAGCGTATCAGGGCGCTGGCTGTCACGATGCGAGCCGCAAGGACCATGTTGGCAAGCTGCAGGTCGCCAGCCTCGGCCAATTCCGCCAATTCGCGCAGACGCAGCAGCGCGCGCGTCAGTCCGCGTCGGTTGCGCACCACACCCACATCGTCGCTCATGATGTTGCGTAAGAGCGCGATGGCCGATTGGCGCGTCTCCGCATCGCTCGGCACGCCGCCGGCAACGGGATGCAGCTCGGCCTGCACGAGGCCGCTGCCGTCGCCGACGATTGCCGATATGTCGGCCGCAGCCCGCGCAGCGCAGACGACCGCTTCCAACAACGAGTTGGAGGCGAGCCGGTTGGCGCCGTGCAGGCCGGTCGATGCGACTTCGCCAACCGCCCACAGTCCCGAGATGTTGGTGCGGGCGCGCTCGTCGGTGGCGATGCCGCCCATGTGATAGTGCTCGGCCGGTGCCACCGGGATCGGCTCGGTGACAGGATCGATGCCTGACGCACGGCAATGTGCGTAAACGGTCGGGAACAGCTCGGGGAAGCGCTCGCCGATCGCCTTGCGGCAATCGAGATAGACGCGACGGCCGGCCTCGATCTCAGCGAACACGGCGCGCGCCACCACATCGCGCGGCGCCAGCTCGGCTTCGGGCGCGTAATCCGGCATGAAGCGGTGGCCCTGCGAGTTGATCAGGATTGCGCCCTCCCCGCGCAAGGCCTCGGACGCCAGCGGGGCCGGCTCGATGCCGACGTCGAGCGCGGTCGGGTGGAACTGCACGAACTCTGCGTCCGCAATCACCGCGCCAGCGCGCGCCGCGAAGGCCAGCGCTTCGCCGCGGGCATAGCTCGGGTTGGTCGTAACGCGATAGATTGCGCCGATGCCGCCCGTCGCCAGCACCACCGCACGCGCCGGCAGCAGCTCATAGGCGCCGCGCCCGCGATCGGGCCCGCGGATGAGGCGCACACCTGTGACACGGCCGTTCCTGGTCAGCAGGTCTTCGGCCTCGTAGCCCTCGAGAACGCGAATTGATGGCGTGCGACGGACTTGTGCGATGAGCGCCTGCATGATCGCCCAGCCGGCGCGGTCGCCAGCGACGCGAACGATGCGATGACGCGAATGGGCGGCCTCGCGCGACAACACGAAATGGCCCTCCCGGTCGCGGTCGAACGGTACGCCATAGCGCAGCAAATCGGCGATGCGCTCGGGCGCCTCCTCGGCCACCATTCGCGCAACCGCTTCGTCGACGATGCCGGCGCCAGCCGCGATCGTGTCGGCGGCATGTGCGGCCGCGTCGTCGCCTTCGCCGACAGCAGCGGCCACGCCACCTTGCGCCCATACGCTGGACGCGCCCTCGCCGAGCGGGGCGGCAGCCACCACCGTCACCGGGTGCGGTGTCAGCCGCAACGCGGTGAACAGTCCCGCGAGGCCCGCGCCGATGATGACGATGTCGCCGGGGTCGCCGTTGGCAACTGCGGGACGAAACGAAACCGTTGCGCCATGCTCGCTTGCTTTAGACATGTTCGGCTCCCGTGCTGCGGGCTAGAGCGAGGATCGTCCTCCCGTCCCCGGTGCGGGGACGGGAGGCGTGACGTTCAGTTGGTCAGGTTCACCATGCGCTCGACCGCGCGGCGCGCTTTGGCGGCAACCTCGGGATCGACCGTCACCTCGTGCTTCATGTCACGCAGGCTTTCGTAGATCTTCTCCAGGCTGATGCGCTTCATGTGCGGGCACAGATTGCACGGGCGCACGAATTCGACGTCGGGCGCTTCGGCGGCGACGTTGGACGACATCGAGCACTCGGTGACGAGCACGACCTTCTTCGGCCGCTTCGTTTTCACCCAGTCGATCATCGCCGCGGTCGAGCCGGTGAAGTCGGCCGTCTTGATGACGTCGGGCGGGCACTCGGGATGGGCGATGATCTTCGTTGCCGGGTCGGCGGCGCGAAACGCCTCCAACTCCTCGGCGGTGAAGCGCTCATGCACCTCGCAATGGCCCTTCCAGGCGATGATCTCGACCTTGGTCTTGGTCTGCACGTACTTGGCAAGGAACTCATCGGGGATCAGCAGAACGCGCGGCGCATTCAGGCTTTCCACCACCTTCACGGCGTTGGCCGACGTGCAGGTGATGTCGCATTCCGCCTTCACCGCGGCCGACGTGTTGACGTAGGTGACGATCGGCACGCCCGGGTAGGCTTCGCGCAGCAGCCGCACGTCCTCGGCCGTGATCGATTCGGCAAGCGAGCAGCCGGCCTTCAAATCCGGGATGAGCACCGTCTTGTCAGGCGAAAGCAGCTTGGAGGTCTCGGCCATGAAGTGCACGCCGGCCTGGACGATGACGTCCGCCTTCGTCTTGGCCGCCTCTTTGGCGAGCTGCAGGCTGTCGCCGCGGAAGTCTCCCACGCAATGGAAGATCTCCGGCGTCATGTAGTTGTGCGCCAGGATGACGGCGTTACGCTCCTTCTTGAGCTCGTTGATAGCCTTGATGAGCGGCGCATAGTGCGGCCACTCCATCGGCGTGACGACGTGCTTCACGCGATCGTAAAGCGGCTCCATCTCGCGGGCGAGGGCAGGCGTGAAGGCGGGCAAATTCCGCTCGGGACGCGGTGCTGAGGCAACGGCGGCGGGCGCCACGGCGCAAGTGTTGGACGGGGTGTTTCCAATGATGGCCATTTAAGTCCCTTTCCATCTTGGTCGAAAATGCTCATTTCGAGCATTTCTATTGCCTGCGAATAACCGGCAACGCCGGCAACCAACTCTTTATGCTCTAATCGAGCATTGTTGCTGAATTAAGATAGGGGACGCGGACGCGGATTTCCAGTGCCTTTGTCAAGTTGATGAAGTTTTTGCAACCTGTATCGAGGTTGCCCCGACACCGCTGCTGTTCGTGTTTCCACTCCGACGATTGCGAACCGCGCGACACTGTCGGAGCGGTTTCACTTTGTAAGAGCGGCTTGCAAGAGCGGCATAACTCTCGATCGGCGCTTCCCATCCGCTGGAACGCGCAGATTCACTCGTGCTCGCGCGCAATCGATCTCGCGGCAGCAGCCGCAAGTGACTGCTGTCCGGACGATCCGGATCGTGCGCGGATGTTGGCAAGCAGTGCATCTCCACAAGGCACCGCTTGCTGCTATGACGAACAATTACGCGCGACTTGGTTTGACGCGAACTCCTGGCGCCGGCCGCTCCAGCACAACCTCACGGCGGAAGCGGAACAACTTCGCCGGCCGGCCGCCGGTACGTGTTTTGACGAGGCCTGTCGGCTCGACAAGTCCGGCGCTTTCGACAAGGCGTCGGAAATTCTGTTTGTGCAAATGCGGTCCAAGAATGGCTTCGACCGTTTTCTGCAATTCGTAGAGCGTAAATTCCGGCGGCATCAGCTCGAAAACAACCGGCCGGTACTTGATTTTCGCACGCACGCGGCTGATGGCTGTCGCCAGGATGCGACGATGATCATAGGTCATCGGCATGCCAAGCTGGGCGCCATCAGAGTTGGCAATGGAGAATTCGGGTCGGTCTCGGCGCGCTTCGTCTACCAAGCCTGCCTCGTAGAGCAGTTCATAGCGATCGAGCACCTTCTCTTCGTCCCATGTGCCGCCTTCCACTCCAAAGCACATGCGAAGGCGATCGGTGCGTTCGATTGGCCGGCTCGGTGAGGAGCGCATCGGCGGCATTTCTGCCCAGGCCTTGAGACGCGGCAGCACTTCGGCGTCGAGAATTTCGGGCCGGCCGCGACGCCAATCTTCCCAGGGGAAATAGTGATACCAACTGCGCCACGCGCCGCGCTGCAGCTCCTCGGAATCGTTGGTATGGGTCAAGGCGAGATAGCCGATCGAGACGACGTGAGGGTCGCGATCCTCCGCCGCCGCGTGCCGGCCACGGTCGCCGAACGTGTAGAGCTGTTCGACGTAGCCGAACTCGAGGCCTGTCTGCTCGCTCACCCATGACCGCAAGCCGATTTCGAGCGTGCGGTGCATACGCGGAGAGAACGGACCCGACGGCAGGCTGTCAGACGCACCAATGGAGTCGGCGGTCTCGCGAACTACGAGAACGACCGGCTCGTCGTTGTGTACGGAAACGATTGCCGCGTTGAGACCAATCTCAACCATCGGCGCGTCTTTCCGCGTGACCGGCTCACGGCGCACGGCCGCTGCCTTTGTGATATCTAGAGCGTGCTTCAATCATATCCCCCGAACGTTCGAATCACGCCTCCCCGTTCGTTTGAGTAAGGCTCGATCGTGGCGTTTTTCGGAACATCTCAATTTCTCTGAAAAAGATAAATCCGGACGGCAGCCGGCAAGACGTGGCCAACAGGGCCGTTTCGGGCGGTTGCAGGCACGCCTTATGTCTCGGTGAAATCGGCGACTATGGAGAATGGCACGCATTCCGCCGCGGGCACGCCAGGGCCGATAAGATCGATCGCGGAGGCAAGTTTTCCGCCGCGGCCCAAGACCATATCGCCCACGCCGACCATGGTTCCGTTAGGGGCCGCCATTTCGCTGGCAGCGCGCAAACGGTGCGCCAGCAAGGTCTCGGGTGCCGCCGGATTCAGCGCTGCTAATGCAATATAGGCCGCAGCCGGCGAACGGTTGAGGCCAGAAAAGCAATGTATCAGCAGTGGCGCCTCCCGCTCCCACGCGCGTGCAAATGCGATCAGGTCTTCGATCATGGGTTGCATTGGGTTGGGTATGCCGCGCTCAATCCGCGCCTCGCTGATCGGTAATCGCAAATGGCGCGCCGGCTCGATCAAGTAGGGTGTCGGTGGCATCAGATGGGAATTGACGACGCTGATGACGTGGCGAGCGCCGGTCGCCGCGATCGTCTCGTCGAGACGGCGCAGCGGGCACACGGCGATGGTTGCGGGAAGCGTTGTCAGCATCAGATCGGGCCTTGCATGCCGCCGTTACCCCGAATGCGGGCGTGTTGGAGACGGTTCGCGGCCAGCCCACTCAGATCAATCGCGCGAAGCGTTGGAGAAATGCGTCCTGAGCGTTCGATGCGGGAGCACCCGAAAGTGCCGTCAGCTGCCCTGTGAGTGTCGGCGAAAGACCCTGTGGCTGGTCGAAGAAGCGCACCGCTTCCTCGGTACTGAAGCCAGCGAGCACGGTCGCCTCGAAATAGGCTGCGATGCGGTCGGCGGTCTTGATCTCGGCCGCAATTTCCGCCGGTAGTTGTGGCGGCAGGCCAAAGCGCATGTGGATTGCTTCGAGCAGGCGGTTCTCGAAGGCCTTGTAGTCGAGGCCGATTGCCGTCTTGAAAGGGCTGATCAGATCGCCGACGACGTATTCGGGTGCATCATGCAGCAGGGCCGCCAGCCGCCACTGCTTGCTCCAGCCGGGATTGCGGTCGCTGGCAATATCTTCCACCACCAGCACATGCTGCGCGACCGAGAAGGCATGCGTGCCAAGCGTCTGCCCGTTCCAGCGCGCGACGCGGGCGAGCCCATGGGCAATGTCCTCGATGGCGACGTCTGCCGGGTCCGGGTCGAGCAGATCTAGTCGGCGGCCCGAGAGCATGCGCTGCCATGCGCGGTTGGCGCGGGTGGTGGTCTCGTCAATGTGCTTGCGCGAGGCGGCGGTCGGAATTGGCATCGGCTTCGTCATCGAATCTTTGCTGGCTTGAACGCGCGCTGCAGGGCCGCGCATGGCTTGTGGCGATGACACGTCACAAGGTGATCGTTGACCATTCCCGCGGACTGCATCAACGCATACATGGTGGTGGGGCCGATAAAGCAGAAGCCGCGCGCCTTGAGCGCTTTGGAGATCTGCCTCGAAGCCGCCGTCACGGCGGGGACATCGGCAAAACTCCGCCGCGCCTGTAGTGCGATTTTTTCCTCACGCGCAATGCCCCAGATCAGCGCAGAAAGGCTCGTCTCTTCGCGCAGGGCGAGAAAGGCACGCGCGTTGGTTATGGTCGCCTCGATCTTCATTTTGTTGCGAACGATGCCGGCGTTTGCCATCAGCTTGGCCACGTCATTGGCGCCAAAACGCGCGATGCGCGCCGGATCGAATCCATGGAAGGCCGCGCGGAAGTTGTCGCGCTTCTTGAGAATGGTCAGCCACGACAGCCCGGACTGGAAGCCTTCCAGCACGAGCTTCTCGAACAGGGCATTGTCGTCGACGGTGGGAACGCCCCATTCTTCGTCGTGGTAGCGCTGATAGATGGGATCATCCATCCCCGGCCACGGGCAGCGCTGAAGCACCGCTTTGCTGCGGCTGGTCATGAGGAGGCGGCCGCATCTGGTGGGGTGAGAGGAAACGTCACCCAATCGGGTAACACGATTTCGATTGAGGCATCGCCGGCTTTGAGGCCGATGCCTTTGGCGCGGAACTCGGCGGCGCGATCGAGCCGGATCATGGCGAGGCCGCGCTTGCCGGCAACGGAACCGAGTGTGCCGATCGTCACATCGCCCGCGCGGATATCGGCGCCACGCGCTGGCAGCGCGCTTTCCGATTCGACCGGCACGATGCGTTTGCGCGCTGTCGAACGGTGCTGCATGCGGCTGACCACCTCCTGGCCGACGTAGCAGCCTTTGGTGAAGGAGACCGAGCCGGTCTGATCGTAAAGCGCTTCGTGCGGGTAGGTGTCGCCGAGCGGGAAATCGTGGCCGGCAGCCGGCACGCCGATGGCGATGCGATGGGCGCGATAATCCTCCTGCGTGGCGGGTTCGGCGCCTTCCCCAACGGAGCGCCATTCGCTTTCCAGAGATGCCAGTTGACGAAACCCCAAGCCCGAATGGCGAGGGTCGCGGAAGCCTACGGTCGGCGAGTTTCCATGCTCGGCGGCGTGCGGCCCGCCCCAGCATACGGTGACGGTGTAATCGGCGCTGACATCGCGGATCTCGGCGTCCGCACGCAGCCTGTACATCTCGAGCCGCTGCTTCAACTGCGGCACCGAGGTCTTCAGGGTGTCGATTAAAAGTCCATCGGCGTTCCGCGTGACGAAAAAATCGAACAGGATCTTGCCTTGCGGGCTCAGCAGTCCGGTGTGGATCGCACCTTCGCGGTCAAGCCGTTCCATGTCGTTGGTGACGACGCCTTGCAGCAGCTTGACGGCGTCCTGGCCGGTAACACTCAGCACACCGCGGTCCGTCAGCAGGGCGATGCGGGCGTTGGACATGCAGCGGGGCTCCACGATCGTTGGCGGGAAATTCGATCCGCCTTGGTTTCTCGTCGATTCGATTCTAGGTATGCCCGCACACAGGTGCAAGGCGCACGATGCCGGACCCGGCGATATCACGGGACCGATCCGGCGCAGCGAAGGATGAATGGGCGATGGCTGAGAGCTATGATCTCGTTATCAAGGGCGGAACTGTCGTCAATCACGATGGTGAGGGCCGGCGTGATATCGCCATCCGAGGCGGCCGTATCGCAGCACTGGGCAACATCGATGCGGGCCGCGCCGCCAGGTCGATCGACGCCAGGGGGCTCCACATCCTGCCCGGCGTGATTGACACCCAAGTGCATTTCCGTGAGCCGGGCCTGGAGCACAAGGAAGACCTGGCGACGGGCAGCCGCGCAGCGGTCATGGGCGGCGTGACGGCGGTGTTCGAAATGCCCAACACCAAGCCGTTGACGACCACAGCGTCACTGCTCGCCGACAAGGTGGCGCGCGCGCGCCATCGCATGTTCTGCGATTTTGCGTTCTACGTCGGCGGCACGCGCGACAATATCGATGAGATCCCGCAGCTGGAACGGCTGGAGGGTTCGGCCGGCATCAAAGTCTTCATGGGGTCTTCCACGGGCGATCTTTTGGTCGACGATGCGGCCAGTCTCGATCGCATCATCGCGCGTATTTCGCGCCGAGCCGCCTTTCACGCCGAGGATGAGGCCCGTCTCATCGCGCGCATGGGCGAGCGAATTGCCGGAGATCCCTCATCGCATCCCGTCTGGCGCGACGAGGAAGCCGCGCTGATGGCGACCAAGCGGCTGGCGTCGCTCGCCGAAAAGCACCGCCGCCGCGTCCACGTACTGCACATTTCGAGCGAGGCGGAGATGGCCTATCTCGCCGATCACAAGCGCTGGGTCAGCGTCGAGGTGACACCGCATCATCTGACGCTTGCAGCACCCGAATGCTACGCCGCGCTAGGAACCTATGTGCAGATGAACCCGCCGGTGCGCGACGCGCGTCATCGCGAGGCGATTTGGGCGGGGCTCGATGCAGGCATCGTCGATGTACTGGGCTCCGATCACGCACCGCACACGCGCGAGGAAAAGGATCATCCCTATCCCGGCTCCCATTCCGGCATGACCGGGGTGCAGACGCTGGTGCCGATCATGCTCGATCACGTCAATGCCGGCCGGCTGTCGCTGCAACGCTTCGTCGATCTGACCAGCCATGGGCCGCAGCGCCTGTTCGGGATTGCCGACAAGGGCCGCATCGCGGTCGGCTACGACGCTGACCTTACGGTTGTCGACATGAAGCGCCGCGAGACGATCCGTAACGCATGGATCGAAAGCCGCTGCGGCTGGACGCCCTATGACGGCAAGACGGTCGCCGGCTGGCCGGTCGGCACCTTCGTGCGCGGCCAAGCAGCGATGTGGCAGGGTGAGTTGGCGGCCGCGGCAACCGGCGAGCCGGTGCGATTTCTCGAAGCTGGCGTTTGACGCGGCGAGCGGGAGGTTGCCTCGGCAAGGTGAGCGCTAACCGGGCTGGAATCGGCATTGCCATCTGGCATCGGCATTGCAAACGCCAATCCAGACATCCACCCGACCGCAGTTCTTGTTTCCGGCTGATACACCAATGAAGCGCTCCGCCAGTATCACGTCCACAGCCCTTGCCACCCGTAAGCACGCTGCGGGTTTGGCGGCATTGATGATGTCCATACCGCCGGCGGCGGCGGTGCTGTATCTGGCCAAGTCGGCGCTCGGCATAAACCTTTTTGCCGGCCCCTCGCCGTTGCACGATCTCTTGTATCACCTGGTGCGTTGAAGCCGTCTCGGCGGCACCGGTGTTTCAATTCGCCTCGACAATACCGTTAAGACAATTCGGGCGGCCTCGCACTGCGAAGCCGCCCGATTGTTCGTCTGCGATGGCCGATCAGTTGGCCGATGCGACCGCCTTGTTCATGTGCTTCAACACATGCACTTGTGTGCCGACGCCAACGAGGCCTGCCAGATGAGTCACATGCGCGTTCATCATGCGGAAGCAACCCGATGAGGCGGCCTGGCCGATCGAGCCCGGATTGTTGGTGCCATGAATGCGGTAGAGCGTATTGCCGAGGTAGATCGCCTTGGCGCCAAGTGGGTTGTTGATGCCGCCCGTCATCTTGACCGGCAGCGAAGGATCGCGCTCACGCATCTCCTCGGGCGGGTGCCAATCAGGCCAATCGGCGATGCGCGACACCTTTTCCGAGCCGGTCCAGGAGAAGCCGATGCGGCCGACCGAGATCGGATAGCGGTAAGCCTCGCTATCCGAGATGAGGTAATAGAGCTGTCGCGCCGACTGGTCGATGACCACGGAACCTGCAGAGTACTTGGTCGAGATTTTCACGCGAGCGGGGCTTTTTCCCGAGATCGCCGGACGCGGGCCGCCGCTGCGAACCTCGTCGCCGCCGTCGTCAATCTTGGCTTGCTGGTTCTTTTTCTTCTGGCGGAAGGCTGGCTCGTCGTCCTCCTCATCGTCCCAGAACGGCTTGTTGAAACGCTTGCGCGGACGATAATCTTCCTCGTCGTCCTCTTCGTAACGATCGACATACCGGCCGTATCCCGGGTTGCGGTAGCCGGTGTCGGGCCGCATCACGTAGGGACCGGCAGAGCGGCGCGCCCACGAGTTGGAATAGGACTGTGCCGAGGCCTCCTCGATCGTGCCCAACGTGCAGACGGCCAGCGCCAGTGCCGAAACGGTAACTCGCAGCAACATTCGAACTCTCCTCAGTGACAGGAAACAGCAGAGCAACGCTCGCTTCGTGAACTTGCACAGGTCGCGAGATCAGCAGATTCGGCGATGGCTTGCGGAGCCTTCCGCAGCGCACTTATGAATCTGCAACGCAATCTCACCGAGTCTGCTTAACCATCTTGTTTCCCCATGCCAATAGTACACGATCGCGGTGGAACCGCGGCATTGTGCAGCCGCTCTTGGCAGTCCCAATTTGACGGCGTTCGAAGTGCGCATTGTTCAATGCTCCGAACCAAGACGCAAAGCGGTGATTCCAGGCGGACTTTTGCGCCACCGGCAGACCTGCCGGCCGCCGCTCCCCAGGGGTGCGGACAGACTGTCATGCGACGATTGGACAACACTTGCCCAGGCCATCTGAACGCGGTCTGAACGTCGCACCTGCCGCAGAATAGATTTCGTAGGACGAAGCGCAATCATCGCATGTCGTACGCTAAGGCCTGCCGCTTCATGCGGAGACGCGGCGGCACCACATCGTCCTGCAAGGATGTTCCTGTTATTGGTGGCGCATGAACGAATGCCACGTGCCATCCGCACCGATGACGATTCGATACCAGGTCCAGCGTTTGGCCGCGTGCATGGCTGCGATTGTCTCCGCGGGCACGAGGCGATAGAGATCGACTTGTTGCGACGGCGTCAGCTGATCGAGGTCGAGTTCGGCCAGATAGGGCCACACCAGAACCTCGTTGTTTTCCGCATCGCGGCCCAGCCTCAGTCGCGCCGGGCCGACGCTCAGCAGGTTGCCGAGAATGGCCAGCACCTGCCGACCTTCCTTGTCCGCAGATGTCGCCTTGAGGTGAGCAATCGCATCCTCGACCTTTTCGGCAGAGAACACTGGCGGGATTTCGTTCCACTCGAGCGCGGACTTGAGGTCTTCTACACGGCCGGAGTGCACGGCCGCCAGGATGGCATCGACCATCTCGTTGACAGGTCGCGGCAGCTTGGCGGGCTCCATCTGCTGCTGGAAAGCGACAGCGGGCTTGGCAGACGGCGATGAGGCGGACGGCAATGAGGCAGGCGGTGATGCAGGTGGCGAGGTAGGAGTTGCGTCCTTGCCGGCCTTAGCGGTGGCCAGCGTTCCATGGACAAGCCCGCAAAGCGCCGTTACCAATAAAATGAGACGAATCGAGGGGCAGCAGGCCTGCCATTGCATCGGGGACAACAGCGTTGCGCGCCATGGTGAGCCGTTTGCAGAGGCGTGGCGCGGATCTAGCCTGTTGCGCGGCGACCGGCCGTGCGAGGATGGATTTGGTGGCAGTGCCGAACGCAGCGGAATTGACGCCCCGCGATCATGGTCGCGACAGCGGCGAGGTGGCATGCAGCTAATTCCCAATCCGCTGATCATTCCCGTAGGCCTTTTCATCGGCATTCTTGTGGCGGCTCCCGTTGGCCCCGTCAACGTGCTGTGCATCCAGCGCGCCATCGAACGCGGCTTCTGGGGTGGTGTGGCGGCAGGCATCGGCGCGGTGCTGGGTGACGGACTGATCGCGCTGTTCGCTGCCATGGGCGTTGGCGCCATCTCGGGTGCGGTGCAAGATTACAGAACCGCGATCCAGATCGTCGGTGGACTGGCGCTGGCGGTATTCGGCCTCAAACTTTACCGCACGCGCCCGCGCATCGAGATGCTGCATCCAAGCCATGAGGAGAACGCCTCGCTCAAGGATTTCGCCTGGGACATCCCGCAGACGTTTTTTCTCACCATCACCAACCCCGGTGCGGTGCTCGGCCTGTTCGCGATCTTCGGCGGCGTCAGCACGTTCGTCGAGGTGAAGACCTACATCGATGCCTTGACGATGGTTGCCGCGATCATGGCCGGAAGCCTCGGTTGGTGGGTGCTGCTATCCAACCTGATCGGCCGTATCCGTCATCGCATCGATGGCGCCCGGCTCGGCCAGATCAACCGTGTAGCGGGATTGGCGCTGATCGTGTTTGGCGGCGTCTTGATCGGCGAAATGGTGATGAAGCACGTCCTGCATCTGGCGTGACACTCGCGCAGTGACGCCCCGTCGCTGCCGCGCTGCAACTGGCCCCATGTTCGCCCTGTGCTGGCCTTGGATCGCCGTGCAACGGGTCTGCTGCAGGCGCCCAATTAGAGCAGGTTCAACTTTGGCGGAATTACATTAAAGGCAGGGGCCTGCTCTAAGTCTTTGATTGAGAGTCTGATTCACGTCCTCGACGGAACCGCGAGCGTTTCCATCTCAGACGATCAGGCCCTATTGCTTGGTCTGGATCATCGTGAACTCGCCGAGCCGCACCCGCCGCTCCAGACCGCGGGCCAGCGAGGCCACCGCATCCTCGCCGTAGATGTCGACGAGGTCGCTCAACGCCGTGAACAGCGCCGCGTAAGCCATCGCTTCGGGGGCAACTCCGGTTTCCTCGCCCTCGTCCCAGGCGGCGAGGATGAGGCTCAAGGCCCGCATGCTTTCGTCGCTGTCGTCAACCAACTGAACTTGTGTCGCCACGATACGCCCCCCGATACTTGCCTCTCCGGTGGCGCCGGTTCGGCATCAACTCACTATCGCTACTCTCGCGCCCCAAGACTCTCGCGCCCAAAGTCTGGCAGCGGCTGCGTCCCGGCACTGCTGTCGCGCAGATCGGCGCCGAAAGCAATCCACAAGACGATCGGTGCAATGGCCGTCGAAATGATCGCCGGTTCGTCAGATGAAATGCAGCAATCCAATTGCGTGGCTTGCCGTACCGACGCCCAGAAGACCACAACACGTTCTCGGTGCAGACATCGACAGCCAGACGGCCCAACCTGAAAAGACTATCATGCTGGCGTCGTGCGTGCGGTGTGATCGCGCGTTCATTGTAAATTGGATACAAATTGTTGCACGGCAGCAACCAGGCCTGCGTTGCACCCGTCATGTGCGGGAATTACGGATTGCTTGTCGTGAGCGTGTCGGAGAGCTGTGCGCCTTCGATCAGAAAGCGATCGATGGCCGAGCGAGCAGACTGCGTGCACGAGCTGTAGGTACGGCTATAGCTGCGATACCCCTGGTTGAAGCTGCGTGTCAGGCGCGATGTTCGAATGGCCGATGAGCCTTCCGTCTTCATCAGCTCCTGCATCGTGTCGCGCCAGAACTGTCCTTCGTTGGCGCCGCACAGTTCGCGCAGATAGTGAATGGCGCCGAGCAACTCGGCCAGCCGCAACAGTTTGGTGTCGTAGGGCCGGCTATCGGCCGATGGCGCAGCAGGTGTTGCAAGGGGGGCGGCAATAGTTGGCGGCGCGCAGGCCAAGGCCGCGCTGAGGCCAAGCACAATGCCGGCCATGCGCATTCCCCAAGATGCCCGTTTCCGATGGCTCCCCATCCTGCCGCCCCATGTTGCTTTTGGCCTTACCGTTACGTCACGCGAGGGAAGGCACCCAACGCCGCCGCTGCATTTTTCTCCTCTAGCACCGATTCTCGGCGACGGCACGGCGTTTGGCGCAAGGGCCGGCATCGTTAGCGGGACGGGTTTTTGATTATCTGGACGCGCGCCTGTTCGACGAACGCGGCAAGGCCGGTCGTGGTGTTGAGGCGCGGCAGTTCATTTGGCGCAAAAAAGCGCGCCTCCGCTGCGTCCCCTCCAGCATGCGGCAGTCCGCGGCCCGCTACACCGGCGAAAACTTCAATCCTGTAGGTCGTGGCAGGCCGTCCGCGCATGACGGGAGCGACGACAAAATGGGTCGCCAGCGCCACCAGATCGTGCGCGGCGAGGCCGGTCTCCTCCCACACTTCGCGGTGAGCCGCTTCGATCGCCGTCTCGCCCGGCTCGATGCGGCCACCTGGCGCGCTCCACAACCCGCGCGCCGGCCCATCGCCCCGGCGCACCAGCAGCACAAGGCCATCGCGGAACAACAGCGCGCTCGCGGCCTCAACCTTGCCGGGCTCTAGCTGCATGTTATCGTCACGCGCGATCGGCATCGTACAAGCGTTCATCCGTGGCTGTTGCGCGCTGTTCGTCGCGGGTTGATCAAGGGCCTTCGAACCGTGCTGGAGCCTTTCACATGTGCTCGCGTTATTCGCTGACGTCGCCGCCAGAGGCCGTGCGCAGCTATTTCGGTACGGTCAATCTCGAGGTTTTTCCGCCGCGATACAACATCGCTCCGACGCAGCCGGTGGTCATTGTGCGCACCTCCGCGCGTGGTGAGCGCGTTGCGACGCTGGTCCGCTGGGGCCTCATCCCTTCATGGGTGAAGGAGCCCGCGAGCTTTACCACGCTCATCAACGCGCGCGCGGAGACGGCGACCGAAAAGCCTTCGTTCCGCTCCTCGATGCGCCACCGCCGCTGTCTGGTGCCGACCGATGGCTTTTACGAATGGACCGGTGAGAAAGGGGCAAAGCAACCGCACCTGATCCGCCCGCGCGGCGGTGGGTTGATGGCGATGGCGGGCATCTACGAGCATTGGCTGGGGGCCGATGGCAGTGAGGTGGAAACGATGGCGATCCTCACGGTTGCCGCCAATCGCACGATGCGCGCGATCCACGACCGGATGCCGGCGATCCTGCCGCCGGAGGCATTCGAAATGTGGCTCGACTGCCGGTCGGGGACCTCGGACATCGCCGCCGCCATGCTGGCGCCGGCACCGGATGCACTGCTGGAAATCGAGCCGGTCAACCGCCGGCTGAACAATCCCCGCAACGAGGGGCCGGAGCTGCACCGGCCAGACGGTGCCGAACGGGCATAATCAAGCCGCCGATCAGTGACTAAGTTTGGTCGAATTCACCCCATACTTTCAGCGGCATGGGTAAGGCACTGAACGGACTTGTTTGCCATAATTGAGCAAACGCTCAGACCGGCGATCGACCCTCTCGCGATGTTGGGGTGAAGTCGCTATTGTGCCACAGCCAACAGCTCGCCTTTTTAGCGGCGTAGTCAAGCTGGGACGCGGCGGAGGATTGGTGGTGGGCCGATCGTGCCGGGGTGGCCTGCGGTTGGCTTGGGGTCAGCCTTGTTCGGTGCGCAAGGCATGTTGGTTTGTGTCCAGTATTTTGCGTCATGTGGCGATCGGCGCGAGCTTCGACGTGCGCGGTTGCAGGGAGTAGGAAGTCATGGGCTACAGGGGCCAAGATCTTGATTTGAGGACGCCGCAATCTTGGCGCGCAACGCCTAGCGAGACCGGCGGATCCGCCAAGGGCCCCAACGGCCCGGCAACTCGCCCGGGAAGTTTCCCTGGCGAGCCGGAGATTCCCATCTGGGTCGACGACACGGTGCTCGCCTGCTGCAATCATGCCTTCGACGTCGCATTGGCGCACCGCTCGGGCGAAGTCCGCGTCGAGCATCTCCTGCACGCGCTGACACGCATCGATGCCGCCACCGAAATACTTGAAGCCAGCGGCATTCGTACCTCATCGTTACGCCGCGAGACGGCGACCGTGATCGCCAGCGAGATCCCGCTCACATTGACGAACGGAAATACGACACCGCGGCGCGCCGATACGTTCGAGGAAGTGTTGCGGCTGGCTGCGGCGCATGCCTATCAGCGCAACGCGCCGGTCAGCGTCGAGGACCTGCTCTATGTGTTCTTCGAGATTCGCCCAACCATTCATGGTCTCGAACTGATCGACCACCATTATCAGAATCAGACCATTCGCCGTGAGCGCCCCGAGCGTCCGATGCCCGCGTTCCGCCGGATGCCGGCGCCACCCGCTTACGTGCCGCCGCCACCCGCCGTCGAGCCGCGCGCCTACGAACCGCGGGCCTATGAGCCTCGCGCTTATGAGCCGCGCGAGCGCATCCGCCGTCCGTCCGGGCGTTTCTTGATCGACGATGCAGGGCCGGCCGGCCTGCCGCCGCAGCCAGAGACCGTGCAGGCCGCGACCGATCATCTGCAGAACTCTCGCCTCGATGTTCTGGAGCAGATGGTGCGGGCGATCTCGACCCAGATCACAAGTCAGCGCGACGACGCCAGCCGCTTTTCAGGCGGCCTGTTCGACAGATTGCAGTCGCTCGAAACCATGGTTTCATCGCGGTCGCAAACCGAAACCGCGGACTTGGGGCCGCTGCTGCGGCGCCTTGACGAGATCGAGCATCAAATTCGACTGAACCAGCCGCGCGACGCCGGAATCGACCTCGATCTCGATCCGGTTCTGCTGAAGATTGCAGCGCTGGAGCGCGCGGTTCTCAACACCAAGCCGCCCGAGGTCGATGTCGATCTGTCGAAGATCGAGCGCCGTCTGGAGGATATCGAGCGTCACGTCACCAGCAGCCTTGTCGAGCGCTTCAATGGCTTGACCAGCAAGCTTGCAGCGCTGGAGGACAAGTCCGATACCAGCGAAATGATGACGCGGCTGGAGCTGATCGAGGAAGCACTGCTCGGCGCCGACCGCTCGATGTCGGGAGATCTCGACAGCCGTATCGCGTCATTGGGCGAGGCGGTGTCACTGCAGCAGGCGACGTTGGATGATGCACGCGCCTCGCTCGCCGCCGATATCCGCGAGGTCAACGCGACGCTGCATGAGCATTCGGCGCGGATCGCGCGGGCTGGCGAGGGGCTCGGCGACGTGGTGCGGGCGATCGAAGGCCTGCGCGATGAGGAGCGCAATACGCTTGCGCATGTGCGCCAGCTCCTGTCCGGCTTCCAAACCCACGTGCAGACCGAGATCAGCGGTTTCGTCTCCAAATCGAACGAGCTGGTCGAAGTCCACAACGCCGAGCTCAAGGAGGTGCACGACGCTCTCATGAAGCTCAATGCCAACCAGCACACGCTGGCGGGATCGATCGATCAATGGCGCAACGACGAGACCGGCGATTTGTCGATCATCGCCAAGCGCATCGAGGGCTTGGAGCACGAGGCCAGCCGGCCGATGGCGCTGCTGGAGACGCTCTCCACCAACATGGAGAGCATGCATCGCCTGACTGTCGAGCGTTACCATCGCCGCAATCGACTGTGGTACTGGCTGTTCGGCACCGACGATTGGGTGGCAGCGAGCTGGCCGTCGCAGGCCGGACGCATCGAGGCGGAGCGCCGGGCGCTGCGGCAGGTCGAAAGTTGAAGCGGCGGGCGCCAATTCGCATAGTGGCTGCAACACGAAAAAGACCCATGCTCGAAAGCGTGGGTCTTTTTCATTCGAACGAGATAATTGTGAGCTAAGCTGTGGGTCGGGGTGCGTGCGGGCAGGGATTGCCCGCTGCAGAATGTAGCGAATTTCGCGATCTGAACGACACTAGGTGGGCAATTGGCAGCGGCGGCGGGCGATATCAGCGCTACACCTGAGATCGTCATACTGACGGCGGGCGGTCCGCTGGCTTGGACGGTCGTCAATGGTCTGGTGGCACGGCTCGGTCCGATTACGGTGATCGAGGAAAACCAGGAGACCAAGGGCGAGATCGTGCGGCGGCGACTGCGGCTGGTGGGGCCGGTGGCGACCGCCGGGCAGGTCGGGTTTGGCGTGTGGCAGCGGCTCTTGGGAGGTCGTGCGGAACGGCGACTGCGCGAAATCCGCCAGCAACACGGTCTTGATCCAGTTCCGTCTGCCGGCGTCCGCGTACACCGCGTGGCAAGCGTCAACTCGGATGCGGCGCGCCAATTGCTGGCGGGCCTCAAGCCGAAGGTCGTTGCCGTTTATGGAACGCGCATCATCTCGCGCGCCACGCTTGCCGCCGTGCAGGCGCCCTTCATCAACTACCATGCCGGCATCAACCCCAAATATCGCGGCCAGCATCCGGCCTACTGGGCGCTGGCGGCAGGGGACAGGGAGAATGCGGGCGTTACCGTGCATCTGGTCGATGCCGGTGTCGATACCGGCGACGTCTTATATCAAGAGCGCGTCAGCTTTTCGCCGGCCGATACGATCGCCACCTATCAGACGCTGCAGGCTGCCACTGGCATTCCACTGTTTGCGCGCGCTATCGAGGATGCCCTGCATGGCCGCCTGGTGCCATGGCGGGTCGACCTGCCCTCGTACAACCATCTGCCGCCGACGCTGTGGCGCTACCTGTGGAACGGCGCCACGCGCGGCGTATGGTGAGGCGACGCCAGCGCCACATGCACGGCCCGCCTGCCGCTCACACGACCTTGCTCACACGACCTTGCCGGGATTGAGGATGCCGTTGGGGTCGAGCGCATGCTTGATGGCGCGCATCATTTCCATCTCGACGGCGCTTTTCACGTGGCGCAGCTCCTCGCGCTTCATGCGGCCGATGCCGTGCTCGGCAGAGATCGATCCGCCCATTTCGACGACGAGGCCATGAACGGCCGTCGCGATCTCGTCCCAACGGGCGAGGTAGGCTGCCTTGTCCATGCCGACGGGCTGGGAGATGTTGTAGTGCACGTTGCCATCGCCGAAGTGGCCAAACGGAACGGGTCGCGCCCCCGGGCACAGCCGTTCCACCAGCGCATCGGCGCGGCGGATGAACTGAGGCATGTCCGAGATCGCGACCGAGACGTCGTGCTTGATCGAGCCGCCCTCGTGCTTTTGCGCATCCGACATCTCCTCGCGTAGTCGCCAGAATTCGCGGGCCTGCGCGATCGATTGGGCGATCACCGCGTCCGCCACCGTGCCGGCCTCGATCGCATCGGCAAGCAGCCGTTCCAAGGTGTCGCCCGCGCGACCATCGGCATCGGGCGAGGAAATCTCGATCAGCACCGACCACGGCGGGATCGTTGCGAACGGTGCGCGCACGCCCTCGACATGGCGCACGCCGATCTCGACGCCGGTCCTGCAAATGAACTCGAACGCCGTCAGATGCGCGCCGGCCATCGCCTCTGCCCGTTTGAACAGCTCCAGCACCTGATCGAGACCTTCGAGCGCGGCAAATGCAGTCGCCTTCTCGACGGGCCTGGCGTAGAGCTTCAGCGCCGCCGCCGTGATGATGCCGAGCGAGCCTTCCGAGCCGACGAACAGGTCCTTGAGGTCGTAGCCGGTGTTGTCCTTCTTGAGCGTCTTCAGGGATGACCAGATGCGGCCATCGGCCAGCACGACTTCGAGCCCCGACACCTGGGCGCGCGCATTGCCGTAGGCCAGCACGTTGACGCCGCCGGCGTTGGTGGCAAGGTTGCCGCCGATCTGGCAGCTGCCTTCTGCGGCAAGACTGAGCGGAAACAGCCGGCCGATCTCCTCGGCCGCTTGCTGCACATTGGCGAGCGTCACGCCGGCTTCTGCGATCAGCGATTGGCCGGCCGGGTCGCGGTGACGAATACGGTTGAGACGGGCAACAGAGAGCACGACGTCGCGACCGTCCTCATAGGGAATCTGGCCGCCGACAAGGCCGGTGTTGCCGGCCTGTGGGACGATGCCGATGCGGGCTTCATTGGCCAGCGCCAATATGCGCGACACTTCCTCGACCGAGCCCGGCCGCAGCACCAGCGGCGTCTTGCCGACATAGCGGTCGCGCCATTCGCGCAGGTAGGGCGCCTGATCGGCGGGGTCGGCAAGCGCGTGCGCCGGCCCTACGATGTCGATCAGCCGCGCGATCAATTCAGGCGTTGGCGCATTGAGAGCGGGTGAATCTGCAGGGCGGCTCATCGGGCCTCTTCATAATTTCGCACATCGCGGGGCATGCGGTTGCACGCCTGCCGGTCGCAATCGCAGTCAGAAATGCCATGTCTTTCTGTGGGTCTGCAAGTCAGCCCGGTTCGTCCTTTCGGGGGGCGGTGGCGTGCATACCCGAGGGCGCGGAAGTGGCGCCCGCGATAGGCGGCCGGCTCATCGGGTCTACTTTGCCGCCGCGGCGCGCTGCAAGCGGTCGTTGATGGCTTCGCCCAGGCCATGCGCCGGAATCGGCATCACGGCAATTGTCGCAACGCCCGTGCCGTCGAGCGCGCGCATTGCCGCAAAGAGATTGGCTGCCGCCTCGACGAGATCGCCCTTTGGACTGAGATTGATTGCGGCCATATCGTGTGCGGGCACGTCGGGGCCGAACGCCAGCAGCGCCGTGCCGGGTTCGGGGCGAACGACATTGAGCACGACGCGCGCTTGAGGCGCATAGTGGCTGGCGAGCTGTCCGGGCGACAGCGGTGCATCGCCGTTATCGGTGGCGCGCGTTACCGGCAGTCCTGTTGCGGCCTCGAGGTCTTCTTGCGTGATGCTGCCGGGGCGTAGCAATGCAATTCCGGTTGCGGTCACGGTGACGACGGTCGATTCCAGCCCGTGGGCGGTGGCGCCGCCGTCCAGGATCATCGCCACGCGACCATTGAGATCGGCTTCGACGTGTCGGGCGAGGGTCGGGCTGACGTGACCCGAACGATTGGCGGAGGGCGCGGCGATGGGCCGATCCGCGGCGGTGAGCAGAGCTTGCGCAACGGGGTGGGCGGGAACGCGGATGGCGACCGTATCGAGGCCCGCCGTGACGAGATCGGCAAGGCCCGCGTCGGCTCTCTTTTCCAGAACCAGCGTCAAGGGGCCGGGCCAGAAGCGTAGTGCCAGTTTGCGTGCCGGCGCGTCGAGGACTGCCAATTGCTCGCACACTGCAAGGCTTGCGACGTGCACGATCAGCGGATTGAATCGCGGCCTGCCCTTGGCGGCAAAGATGCGGGCAACCGCCTCGCCATTGGTTGCGTCGGCGCCGAGCCCGTAGACCGTCTCGGTTGGAAACGCGACGAGTTCGCCGGCCCGGATCAATTCGCCCGCCCGCCTGATTGCGGCGTCGCTTGCGGGCACCACGGCCATGCAGGTTCCTCCCTGGATGAACAGGACTTGACGGAAAGGTCAGGCAAACCGCTTTCCCCGCAGCCTCAATCGACTTACTCTGCCCGGCAACCAGCCAACAGACGTAACAACGGAGACGCACATGACCTATTCCGCTCCAGTAGACGACATTTTGGTTGCCCTCAAGACGGCAGCCGATCTGGAGGGGCGGATGGGCGCGGGCCTGTACGGCGATCTCGACATCGACACGCTGGAAGCGATTATCGCGGAGGCGGGCAAGTTCGGGTCCGAGGTGCTGGAGCCTATCAATGGGGTGGGTGACAAGTCGGGCAGCCGCCTTGTGAACGGCCGGGTCGAGACACCGCAAGGCTGGCATGAGGCCTACCGGCAATTCGTCGAAGGCGGTTGGGGGGCGTTGCCGTGTCCGGTCGAGTACGGTGGCCAGGGCCTGCCCGAGATCGTGCAGATGGCTGTGGCCGAGATCTGGAACGCCTCCAATACGTCGTTCGGGCTGTGCCCGCTGCTGACCCAGGGCGCAATTCACGCCCTGATGATTTCCGGCACCGACGGATTGAAGGCCAAGTTCCTGCCCAAGATGGTCACGGGGCAATGGACCGGCACGATGAACTTGACTGAGCCGCAGGCGGGTTCCGACCTCGGCGAGATCAAGGCAAAGGCGGTCCCGCAAGGCGATGGCACCTATCGCATATTCGGCACCAAGATCTTCATCACCTACGGCGACCACGAGCTTTCCGAAAACATTATTCATCTGGTGTTGGCGCGCCTGCCCGATGCGCCGCCCGGTACCAAGGGCATCTCGTTGTTCCTGGTGCCCAAGCACATGGTGGGCGACGACGGCTCGATCGGCGCGCGCAACGATGTCGTTTGTGCGGGGCTCGAGCACAAGCTTGGCATTCACGCGAGCCCGACCTGCGTGATGAAGTACGGCGAAGGCGACGGCGCCATCGGCTACCTCATCGGCACCGAAAACCGCGGCCTCAACACCATGTTCATCATGATGAACCAGGCGCGGCTTGCGGTCGGCGTGCAGGGCGTGGCGATCGCCGACCGTGCAACGCAGCGCGCGCAGGCCTATGCGCGTGAGCGCCGTCAGGGCTCGCGTCTTGGCGCCGCGCCGGGACAGATGGTTCCGATCATCGAGCATGCCGACATCCGCCGTTCGCTGCTGACCATGAAGGCGATGACGCAGGCCTCGCGCATGATCTGCTTTGCCACGGCCGGCGAAATCGACGTCTCGCATTTGAGCCACGATCCGGCCGCGCGTGAGGCAGCGGCGGCGCGTGCCGCATTGTTGACGCCGGTCGCCAAGGCGTTCTCAACCGATGCCGGCGTCGAGATGGCGTCGATGGGCGTGCAAATCCATGGCGGCATGGGCTTCATCGAGGAAACGGGTGCTGCGCAGCATCTGCGGGATGCACGCATCCTGCCGATCTACGAAGGCACCAACGGCATTCAGGCCATCGATCTCGTTACGCGTAAGCTGCCGCTCGCAGGTGGCGCGGTGATGGGTTCCTACCTCGAGGATCTAGGGGTCATGATCGGTGAGGTTGCCGCTTCCAACCGGCCCGAGTTCGGCCGCATGGCTCAGCGCCTTTCTGCAGCGATCGAAGCACTTGTCACGGCGACGGTGTGGATGGGCGAAGCATTGCGCACCAACCCTCACGCCGCACTCGCCAGCGCCACGCCCTACCTGCGCTTGTTCGGCATTACGGCGGGAGGCGCCTATCTGGGACGCAGCGCGGTCAGGGCTGCGCGGGCAGGCGACAGCAGTGGACGTGCGGTGATGCTCGGCCGGTTCTTCGCCGAGAATATCGCGACCGAGGCGGCGGGTCTGGCAGAGACGGTGATGTCGGGCGCCGATGCCGTGGTGCAGGCCAGTGCCGATCGGCTGGAGGCGTGAACGAGTGATGAGCGAACAAACCGGCGACATCGCTATCACGCGTAACGGAGCGGCGCAGATCGTGCGCCTCAACCGGCCGCACAAGAAGAATGCGCTGACGGGGCCGATGTATCAGGCCATGTGCGATGCGCTCGAGGCGGGCGACACGGACCCCAGCGTTGCCGCGCACATCTTCCTCGGCCTGCCGGGTGCCTTCTCGGCTGGCAATGACATCGGCGAATTCCTGGCCTCGGCGATGGGCGACAATGCCGTCACCAAGGCGGTGCTGCGCTTCATCCGCCTGTTGCCGCGGGTGCAGAAGCCGATGCTGGCCGGCGTCGATGGACTTGCCGTCGGTATCGGCACGACACTGCTGTTTCATTGCGATCTGGTCTACGCAACCCCCGACTCGCGGTTCCAGACGCCGTTTCTCAATCTCGGTCTGGTGCCGGAGGCGGGCTCCAGTTTGTTGATGCCGGCACGGCTCGGCTATGCGCGGGCATTCGAGATGTTGGTGCTGGGCACCAGCATGGATGCCGAGGCCATGCGAGAAGCCGGTTTGCTGAACGCAGTGGTGGCCGCAGCCGAATTGGAAGGCAAGGTGATATCGGCGGCTGAGGCTCTGGCGATGAAGCCACCCACCGCGCTGGCGGCGGCGCGGCTGCTGCTGCGAGGGGATGCCGATGCGTTGGCGCGTAGGATCGACGAGGAGGCATTGATCTTCATGCGGCAGATGCGAACCGATGAGGCCCGCGAGGCGTTTCAGGCGTTCATCGAGAAACGCCCGCCCCGCTTCGAGCGCGGCTGACGAACAGCGGTGAGGAGCCAAGGCGAGGATGGGCGCGCAGGAAAGCAACGCAGCGATGGCGGTGCCCAAACCAGAGCATTTTCCGACGAAGTGGCCGCCGGTTCGTCGTAGAAAATGCGGCAAATCGATAGCTCTGGATCGCCGATCGGATTCCGCCGGATCGAAAAGCGCTCTAGGCTTGGCTGGAGTTGTCGTTGTGCTGCTGCTGTCATGTGCGTTGCTTGCCGGTGGCGCGGTCCAGTCGGCACAGGCGGGGTGGCTTTCGAAGATCGGCAGGCTGGCCGACGATGCCGGTGGCGCGGGCGGCGGCGCCGTGCGTCATGGACTGGGCTCAGGCGATGATCTTGGCGGCGCGCTGGCGCGGCATTTGAAGACGCTGCCGTCGGGCCCCGCCAATGGGGCTTCGGCGCTGGCCGCCCACGCGACGCCAGAAGGTCATTGGCGCTTTGCCAATTCGCAAGGCGAAGTGTTCACGGCCGCAAACGCCGCCGAAATCGAGCGTGCCCTTGCGGTACTGCTCCCCGAGCGACCGCCTGGTGCAGTCAAGCTCGATCTCTATCTCAGCGAAGATACCGTGTTTCACGCGCCGCACCTCGTCAAAGGTCTGCCGCCGGATGCCAGCCTCTATCTGTTGACTGGGACGAGGGCCTACAAGCTCACGCGGCTTGCGGGCGATCTGCCGCGCTTTGTTGCTGAAATCAGGCCGCATCTGACCCTGCGCATCGCCGACCGTGCGATGTTCGAGGAAGCGGTGTGGCAGCTGGCGCGTCCCCTCAACAAGTCAAACATGCGCGTGGTGTCGCTGGAGCCGGACGGGGCCGCCGTCATCCGATCGGTGCCGCGGATCGATCCCGCCACCAAGAGCGCGATGATCGATCGGGTTGATCCATGGAAGCTGCCGCAGGCGCTGAAATCGCTGCGCGGACAGACGCTCGTCGTGACAGGACGTGTCGAGGGCAAGACGCTGCGCTTCAAGCCCGAGGGTGGCGCGGAAAAGACCGTCCTTGTCGACGACCTGATGGCGGCGGCGCGCGGTGCCGACGTCAATCTGGTGGTGCTGCAATCCGACAAGGCCCTGCAGCCGGGCGGCCGCAACTGGCTGTGGCAGACGCAAGAGGTGAAGGGCCTCGATGACGCGCTGAAGCGGTCGACGCTTGCCGATTTTCTCGATGCGCTGGGCGCGCAGCGCGGTGGCCTCTCGGTCGTTGCCAGCGCATCGGTTTCCGGACGTGCGCGCCTCGACATCGTGCCGGGAACGGCGGCATCCAAGCCAGTTTCCCAGGTGATCGGCAACTGGGCGGGCGATCTCGTCTCGCAGATGCTCGGAAATGTGGTGATCGAGGCGATCCAGATCGATGCCGTCGACAAGCAGCGGCAGGAGGAGCTCGATTGGCGTCTCGTTCCGGGCATCCCTGCCGCGGTGCAGTGGAGCTATCTTTTCGGCATTGTGATGGGATTGATCGGGCATGCCTACTCATTGTCGTGGTGGGCGCGGGTCTGGCCGCCGGAGGATCGCAAGGAGTATGCGAGCCGGCGCGGATATTACGCGGCGCGCGGCGCACGGCTGTTGGCGCTGCTGTTCCTGTTTCTGCCGATCGTCGGCATTCCGGCTGGCCTATGGGCCATGCTGGTCGGCTTTGCGCAGCAGGTATGGCAGCTCATCACCGCGCCATTGCGCTTCATGCGCTGGATCGGGGCCAAGCTTCGTCCTGAGGATGGGTAGGGTAGGCGCTGTTACACCGGGCACTCGGCCGGTCGTGGCGCACCGCGAGGCTGGCCTTTGTGTGCAAGCGCTGTAGGATTGTTGTTCAGGAAGCAGGCGGGAAACGGGAGACGACATGGCGAGCCTCAAAGGCAAGACACTCTTCATCACCGGCGCCAGTCGCGGCATCGGGCTGGCGATCGGTCTCAGGGCGGCGCAGGATGGTGCCAATGTGGCAATCGTCGCCAAGACGGCAGACGCCCATCCCAAGCTCGAAGGCACCATCTATTCGGCGGCCGAGGAGATCGAGAAGGCGGGCGGCAAAGCGCTGCCAATTGCCTGCGATATCCGTGATGAAGCCCAGGTGTACGAGGCCGCGCAGAAGACGGCGCAAACCTTTGGCGGCATCGACATCTGCGTTAACAACGCCTCGGCGATCTCTCTGACACCGATCGACAAGACCGATCCCAAGCGCTTCGACTTGATGTTCGGCGTCAATACGCGCGGTACGTTCGTCGCGACGCAAGCCTGCCTTGCCTATCTCGCGAAGGCGGAGAACCCGCATGTGCTGATGATGTCGCCGCCGCTCGACATGAAACCGCAATGGTTTGCCGGGCACGTCGCCTATTCGATTGCAAAGTACGGCATGAGCCTCGTGGTGCTGGGGTTGGCGGAGGAATTGCGCGCCAAGGGCATCGCGGTGAACGCCTTGTGGCCCCGCTCGACCATCGCCACCGCCGCGATCAAGAATATCCTGGGCGGCGACAAGCTGATGCGCATGAGCCGTTCGCCGCAAATTCTGGCGGATGCGGCGCATCTCGTCTTCACGCAGCCGTCGCGCACGTTCACGGGCAATTTCCTGATCGACGACAGCTTTCTGCACACGGTTGGCGGCGTCACCGATTTCGAGCCCTACCGGCTCGATCCCTCGATGCCGCTGGCGCCGGATTTCTTTGTGCCGGCCGACGATCGGCCACCGCCCGGGGTCAAGCTGGCGCCGTTGTCCATGCTGGGAGGCGGCTAAGCCTAACAGGAGCGGGCAGGCATGTGGGCAGGGCGAAACGGCGCGCTGTGACAGGCGGGCGCGGGTTCGCTAAAGTGGGAATCGAACCCTCCTGGTACGCAAGAAAGCGCCCCCTCATGCCGACCCTTCTGCTGACCCATCCGTGCTTCGTGGAGCACGACACCGGTTACGGCCACCCCGAGCGGCCCGACCGCATGCGCGCGATCGACAAGGTGCTTGGCCACGAGCTGTTTACCGGACTGAAGCGCGACGAGGCGCCGCTGCGTGCCGATGTCGAGGCGCAGATCCTGCTGGCGCATCCCAAGCCTTATCTGGAGATGGTTCGCAACGCCCGCCCACAAGGCGAGGGCGAGCATGTTCACCTTGATCCAGACACGGTGATGTCGAGCGGCTCATGGCAGGCAGCGCTGCGTGCGGTGGGCGCGGGGTTGGAGGCGGTCGATCGGGTGATGGACAAAGCTTCCGGCACGCGCAACGCATTCTGTCAGGTACGTCCCTGCGGACATCATGCCGAGAGCCAACGCGCGATGGGCTTCTGCCTGTTCTCCAATATCGCCATCGCCAGCCTTTACGCTCGCGCCAAACATGGCTGCGAGCGCGTGGCGGTCGTCGATTTCGATGTCCATCACGGTAACGGCACGCAGGACATTTTTGAGACCGATAAGGATCTGTTCTTCGGCTCGACGCATCAGATGCCGCTCTATCCCGGCACCGGCGCATTATCCGAGACGGGCGTTGGCAATGTATTCAACGCGCCGTTGCGCTCGGGCGATGGCGGCTCGGCATTCCGCGAGGCGATGCAGAGCCGCATTCTGCCGAGCCTGCGCAATTTCAACCCAGACATCATCCTCATCTCCGCCGGCTTCGATGCCCACCGCGACGATCCGCTGGCCAGCCTGGAACTTGTCGAGGACGATTTCATGTGGATCACCGAGCAACTATTGGAGATTGCCGAAAAGCAGTGCGATGGCCGGGTGGTATCGATGCTCGAGGGCGGCTACGACCTGAAGGCGCTGGCGCGTTCGGTCGGCGTCCACGTCAGGATGTTGATGGCCGCCGCGGGTTGAGTGCGCAGGCAAGGCTGCGCGCAGTTTCGAGGAAGAACGAACATGAGCACGACGGGCAAGACAGCCGCAAAGAGCCACGCCGACATCAAGGACATGAGCTTCGAGCGCGCCTTGAAGGAGCTGGAGACGATCGTCGGCCGCCTGGAACGTGGCGATGTCGAGCTCGAAGAGAGCATCGCCATTTATGAGCGCGGCGAGGCGCTGAAGGAGCATTGCGACCGGTTGCTGAAACAGGCTGAGGCCAAGGTGGAGAAGATCGCGTTCAATGCCGATGGCAGCCCGCGCGGCACCGAGCCGCTCGATCCGCAATGACCGCGTTGCACGCGAGGGTTTCCGCAGGCGCGCGCATGCCGCGCAACCCTATACCTGTGACTGCAAGGATAAGAGGAAGGGGTTCGTCGCCTCGACCCAAGTGTGTGAGAAAGAACTCCACAAGGCGAGCGGCAGGCCCTTAGCCTGAACGGCTGCGGGCCGAAATTGTGATTTTCACCGTCGCGCAGCCACCGGCATGAGCTGAACGTCTGACCGTCATCAGATTGCCTGGGGCTTTTGGCGCTCTTGCGGCGGCGGGCAAGTGTGCCATAAGAACAAAAATAAAGTTCAAGTTCGGGAAACCATCCTGGAAACCATAATGAGTTCCAGCAAGACGCCGCTGCTCGATACGATCGGCTCACCGCACGACCTGCGGCGGGTGCCGGAGGCTCAGCTGCGCCAGCTTGCCGACGAACTGCGCATTGAGACCATCGATGCCGTTTCCGTCACCGGCGGGCACTTGGGCGCTGGTCTTGGCGTCGTCGAGTTGACGGTGGCTCTGCACTGGGTGTTCGATACGCCGCGCGACCGGCTGATCTGGGATGTCGGCCACCAGGCCTATCCGCACAAAATCCTCACCGGACGCCGCAACCGCATCCGCACTTTGCGCCAACCCGACGGCTTGTCGGGGTTCACGCGGCGGGCCGAAAGCGAATACGATCCGTTCGGCGCTGGCCATTCCTCGACGTCGATTTCCGCCGGGCTCGGTATGGCGGTGGCGCGTGACCTGCTGGGCGGCACCAACAACGTCATCGCCGTGATCGGAGACGGCGCCATGTCGGCGGGCATGGCGTATGAGGCGATGAACAATGCCGGCGCGCGCGACGAGCGCCTGATCGTCATTCTGAATGACAACGACATGTCGATTGCCCCGCCCACCGGCGCGTTGTCGTCCTATCTCGCCCGCATCACGTCGAGCGGCACGTATCTCTACATGCGCGACATCGCCAAGCAGCTTGCCAAGCGTCTGCCCAAAAGCTGGGAGCGTCGCGCCGCACGCGTCGAGGAATATACGCGCCATCTGTGGCAGGGCGGCGCGTGGTTCGAGGAGCTGGGCTTCTATTATGTCGGCCCCATCGACGGGCACGACTTCAACCAGCTCCTGCCCGTGCTCAAGAACGTGCGCGATGCCAAGCAGGGACCGATCCTGGTTCATGTCGTCACCATGAAAGGCAAGGGCTACGGGCCGGCCGAGGATTCCGACGACAAGTATCACGGCGTTTCGAAATTCAATGTCGTCACTGGTGCGCAGGTAAAACCAGCCTCGAATGCGCCGAGCTACACCAAGGTCTTCGCCGAGAGCCTGATCGAGGAAGCGCGCAAAGACAAGAAGATCGTTGCCATAACGGCGGCCATGCCGTCGGGCACCGGGCTCGACTTGTTCGGCGAAGTGTTTCCTGATCGCACCTTCGATGTCGGTATTGCCGAGCAGCATGCCGTCACCTTTGCCGCCGGTCTTGCCGCCGAGGGCCTTAAGCCGTTCTGCGCGCTCTACTCGACGTTCTTGCAGCGCGGTTACGATCAGGTCGTGCACGACGTAGCGATCCAGAGGCTTCCGGTCCGCTTCGCGATCGATCGCGCCGGGCTCGTCGGCGCCGACGGAGCGACGCACGCGGGCGCATTCGATATCGCTTTCCTGGGCTGTTTACCCGACATGGTGATCATGGCGGCGGCCGATGAGGCCGAGTTGAAGCACATGATCGCAACAGCCGCGGCCATCGATGACAAGCCGAGCGCCGTGCGCTATCCGCGTGGCGATGGCGTCGGTGTCGAAATGCCCGTGCAGGGCGAGGTTTTGGCGATCGGCAAGGGTCGCATCGTGCGTCAGGGCACGACGGTCGCCCTTCTCTCTCTGGGCACGCGATTGCAGGAGGCGTTGAAAGCGGCCGAGCAGCTGGCAGCTTTTGGCCTGTCAACGACGGTTGCGGATGCGCGTTTCGCCAAACCCCTCGATACCGCGTTGATCGAGCAGCTGGCGCGTGAGCACGAAGTTCTGGTGACGATCGAGGAGGGCTCGATCGGCGGCTTTGGCAGTTATGTGCTGCACCATCTGGCGGCGAGCGGATTGCTCGACCGCGGTCTCAAGGTGCGCCCCATCGTGCTTCCGGATGTGTTCATCGAGCACGGAAAGCCCGAGCGCATGTACGAGGAGGCAGGCCTTGATGCCGCCGGCATCGTCGAGACGGTGTTTGCCGCACTCGGCCGCGAGCGGCTCGCGAGCGAAGGTGGCGACAGGGCGTAGGCTTTCGTTGCTTTTTGTTGCTGCCGGCGCGGACACCCGCGGATTCCATCAAAAGCCCTGCTGAAAGGTTCGCCGCAGTATCGCGATGAGACGCGCCCGGCTGTCGAGCGGCCCGCGCGGCGCATATCCAGCACTTCGAAATTGGTGCCGTTCAGATCGCTTCAGAAATCTGCTCGTCATGTTCGTGCTGCCGACCGTGCGCCCGATCTTAATACCCTTGCGATAGTATGTGCTTTGTACTGCCGACAGGGGAGTGTCACGATGGCCGTTCTCTCATTCTTGGCCTGGGTTTTGGTGCTGCTGCCCTGGCTGATCGGCGCTGGCGTGACGCTGTTTGCGCTGTGGCGCGCGGCACGCATTTACAACACGGGCCGCGGCGCTGCGGTCAAGGGTTGGCTCGTTTTGGCGGCCAGTCCGGCGGTGGTCTATGTTGTCATGGCAGTGAGCTTCAACGCAGATGAAGCGCACCGCGCGAGCTACGTCGCAAGCCTCGAGCGTCACCGCCTCGATGGGCATTATCCGCAGCGTCTCGTCATGCAGGGCTATATGATCGAGGCCGAATTGGCAGTGCTCCTGCATTTGTACAATTTCGACGAGATCGAGATGTATCAGGAGCGCCGGGTAGTCGACGAGACTAAGGGGCATCGGTTCACGCGCGTAGGTGGAGAGGATTGCGTTCTTGCTGCCCAGGCGTGGTTGGCAAATCGCAGTGGCAGAATCGACCGGCAGCTGAAAAACTGCGTCGACTTAACGACGGCATACTATCAGCGCGGCGATGACACCCGTGATGCGGTGCACTATCTCATGGGGCATGCAACGACGCACAAGGCCGGCAACAATCTCTGGTCTGGCGGCAACTACGAGGTGCGATTAATCTCGGGCGGTCAAAACAGGCTGGTCGACTACTGGGAGGATTATTTCTCCAGCCGTAATTCATCAATGCTGTGCATGGTGCCGATCGGCGTGTGCGCCAAGAAGCAAAAAACTCACATCAAGGGCCCAGGTCGATTGAAGTTCCTGGTGCAGGCGCTCGGCGCCGCAGCTCCTGGCACCTCCGCGCAGTCTGGCGGCTGAAGGCCGGCTTGGTCTCGCATCGCCGACATCACGCGGGCGTCTGGTACTTGCGGATCAGTGGCACTCCGTTGAACGTGTGTGTGCAGCATGGACACGAGGGCGTCAGATCCTCGTTGCGCAAATCGGGCGCGACTTTGGCAAGCCGGCCGTCTTCGTCGATATAAAGCCCGCTATAGATCGCGCTTTCACCGATGCGAACGTAAGGCTTTTGATCGATCTCCGTGCGCGCCACCATCCAGTAGATCGGCTCGTCATGATCGAGGCGCCCGATCGCCTCGCTCAAGACCGTGTTCCAATCCTGCCCCACCTTCGAGAGCAGAAATTTGAACAGCGGCGTGTAGTCGAGCCCGCGCCGCTTCTTGCCATGCATCGAGCCGCGCATGCTTTCGTTGGTTTTCTCGGCCTTGGTGTTGCGCTCGTGTCGGTAGTCGCCACCCGTGTCGTGGTGCACGCCGCGAGTGCGGGTGTTGACCTTGCGGTAGAGAGGTTCTTTGCGCGATTGCCAGACCATGTCTATGCGCTCATTCGGTAAGCAGGGGTGCGCCAACCTTCATTCAAAGACGTAGCGTTGGGTCGCCGACAACCGACGTGGCAATCCGCGCGGCGGCAGTCTTGTCCATCGCGACAACAAACGCCGCGCATGCGAACGCCGCCCGCCCAGCCGGTCGCGGCCTTGCGGCACCGGGCGGTGCGGCGATGGTTGCGGCGCAACGCGCCGGCTACTTCACCGTTATCGTGATCTTGTCGCTCATCACGGGCGGCTTGTGAGGGATGTGATTATGATCGCCCAGCAACAGTTGCAGCGTGTGCTTGCCGGGCTTCAGCGTCACGGTTGCTTCCGTCTGGCCGCCGCCGAAATGCTTATGGTTATCGTCGGCCGGCAGCGGGGCTGACGTGTCCACTTTATCGATATCGATCAGGAGGTGGTGGTGGCCTGTTTTCGGCTTGTCGACGCCGGCCGGAGCCACGCCCATTCCGGCGAGCCCGAACTTTACTGTCACCGGCCCGGCGATTTCCTCACCATCCTTGGGCGTGATGAAGTACACCTTGGCGCCTTCCGGGGCCGGTGTCTCAGCGGCGAGTGGTCCGGCGAAAAGCATACAGAGCAACGACAGTGACGCGATTGTACGAACTTGCATAAACGTCGCCTCCAGAGTTGATGACGGTCGATCTAGTTTTGTGCCTTGCGGCAGGGTCTCAACGGCGATTCAAAAAACAAAGGACACTTGTAATGATACTACCGTTGGAAGGTTCTGGATCGTCCTAATGTGAACTTCGTGGCCTGCACGGGCCGATCTTATTCAACGACTGAGTGCGGATCAAACTGTATGCGCCAGCGCCTGGATCAATTGCTTGTCGCGCGAGGTCTCGTGCAATCGCGCGCGCGTGCAGCCGATCTCATCGTGCGCGGTGCGGTACGGATCGGTGGCAAGTTGGCGGTCAAGGCCGGACAGCTTGTGGCGGAGGAAGCCGAAGTCGCGATCGATCCGGTCGCCAACGCCTACGTTGCCCGCTCCGGCGCGAAGCTGAGTGCGGCACTTATCCACTTCCAGCTCGACGCGCATGGCGTGACGGCTCTCGATATCGGCGCTTCGACCGGCGGCTTCACCCAGGTTCTGCTGGAGGCTGGCGCGCGCAAGGTTTATGCCGTCGATATCGGACACGACCAACTGCACGAGAAATTGCGGCGGGATCCGCGTGTCGTTTCGCTCGAAGGGCAGGATGCGCGGCAACTGTCGCGCGATAAAATCGCGGAGATGGCGACGGCCATCGTCGCCGATGTCAGTTTCATATCATTGCGAGCGGTGTTGCCGACGCCGTTGCGCCTTGCAGCGCCTGGCGCATGGCTGGTGGTGCTGGTGAAGCCACAGTTCGAAGTGGGGCGTCAGGCGATCGGAAAGCGCGGCATCGTCAATGATGAAGCTGCGCGGCAAACAGCCGTGCGTGAGGTCATGAGCTTTCTGGAGGGCGAGGGCTGGCGCATCCTCGGTCATCTGCAATCGCCGCTGCCCGGCAAGGACGGCAACATCGAATGGCTGGTCGGGGCGGTGCACGATGCGTGAAGCGAACACTGGTCTGGAGGTTGGTGCGGTCGAGCTCGAGATCGGACGGCTGGGCGCGCAGGGTGATGGGGTTTCAGAATTGGGGCCAGTGGGTCCTGTATTCGTCCCCTATGCGCTGGCGGGCGAGCGCGTCGTGGCCGTGGTTGAGGGCGAGCGCGGCCGGGCTATCGAAGTGCTGCGTCGATCGCCAGATCGCGTCATTCCGCCGTGTCAGTATTTCTCGATCTGCGGCGGTTGCGCGATGCAACATCTGGCGGACGCGCCCTATCGCGAGTGGAAGCACGGGCTTGTCGTCGAGGCGTTCGCACAACGTGGCATCGCTGCCGATGTCAGGGCGTTGCATTCTGTCGGCGAGGGTGCAAGGCGGCGAGCGGTGATGTCGGCGCTGTCATCGCGACGCGGTATTTCGCTCGGCTTTCATGGCGCGCGTCAATCCGATCTGGTCGAGGTCGCCGCGTGTGCCGTTCTCGAGCCGCGCATCGTCGCCGCGTTACCGCAATTGAAGCTTCTGCTTGCCGTTTTGCCGGTGTGGGAGGGGGAGGCGCGCGTCAGCATTCTTGCTTGCGACAACGGTCTCGATGTCGGCGTCGAGAAGGCGGCAGCGCCAAAGGGGCTCGATGCCGAGACGAGCACACGGCTTGCCGAGGCGGCCGCACGCGTGCCGCAGATGGTGCGCTTTTCGCTCGATGAGCTGCCGGTCTACCAGAATGGCCAGCCGATCATCGCCATGGGGCAGGCACAGATGACGCCGCCGCCTGGCGTTTTCCTGCAGGCGGCGGGTGCGGCTGAGAAATTCATGGCATCGGTAATACTGGATGCACTGCCAAAGCGCGCCAAGCGCGTGGCGGATCTGTTTTCTGGTGTCGGTGCGTTTTCGTTTCCGCTCGCCAATCGCGTCAGTGTGCTAGCGGTAGATAGCGACGCGCGCGCGCTTGCGGCCCTTGATGCGGCGCGGCGGAATGCCCAGGGCTTGAAGCCGATCAGCACGCTGCAGCGCGATCTTTTCCGCGAGCCGCTGTCGCGCAAGGAGCTCGAGGGATACGACATGGTGGTGTTTGACCCACCGCGGGCCGGCGCCATGGCGCAAACCCAGATGCTGGCGAAATCGAAAGTACCCGTGGTGGCGGCGGTTTCGTGCAATCCCGCAACGCTCGCCCGCGACGCGCGCATCCTGATCGACGCCGGTTATGGCTTGAAAGCCGTCACTCCGATTGATCAGTTCCACTGGTCGGCGCATGTGGAAGCTGTCGCGGTCTTCGAACTGGCGAAGCGATAGCGAAAGAAACGCTGACAGGTTCAAGTTCGGAGCAATTTGTCGACGAATGCCGGAACGACCGCAGTCGCGGGACCGTGAACGACCTCGGAAAATAGTGAAGCGCCCTGCGACGGCTCGAGATTGAGTTCCACCGTGTGCGCGCCGGCTTCACTCGCGCCTGCTACGAATCCTGCGGCAGGATAGACGTTGCCACTGGTGCCGATCGAGATGAAGAGATCGGCGTCTGCCAGCATCTCGTAGATGCGTTCCATGTGATACGGCATCTCTCCGAACCACACGACATCGGGGCGCAAGCCGCCAGTCTTCCCACAGTCGGGGCAGGCGAGCGCCGTCGATAGATCATCGCGCCAATTGCGCCTGGCATTGCAATGCGCACACAGGGACTTGAACAGTTCGCCATGCATGTGAATCAGGTTTTGCGAGCCCGCCGCTTCGTGCAGGTTATCGATGTTCTGAGTGACGATGGTGACGTCGCCTTCATACTCGTGCTCCAGGCGCGCCAGGGCCGCGTGCGCGGCATTGGGCCTGACGTCGTGCAGGTCGCGCCGCCGCATGTTGTAGAACTCGTGCACCAAATCCGGATTGCGGGCGAAGCCTTGCGGCGTTGCAACGTCCCGATAGTCGTACTTCGCCCAGATGCCGCCGGCATCGCGAAAGGTGGCGAGCCCTGATTCGGCCGATAGCCCGGCGCCGGTCAGGATCAGGATGGAGTGATATTCGGCCATGGCAGTGCCTCTCTCGTTCGGCGCCTTCCGCGCCGCTGGCAAAACGGATAGTGATCGGCGCAATCGTGTGCAACCGGGGCGACGCAAACAGTGACGACGTGGCTGAGTTGGAGTTCGGGCAAGGACAGCGCATTCGCGCTTCATGCCCTGCGGCGGGAAGGGGTTGCGGTGACGGGTCTTTTTACCACCGTCAATGCGGCCGCCGATCGCGTGGCAATGCACGATGTGCGCCGGGAGCTTCTGGCAGCGCAGGCAGCCTCCGCCGGTCTTCCTCTGCATGTGATCGAGCTGCCATGGCCGTGCACCAACGACAATTACGAAGAGATCATGGCGGCGTTTCTGGGCGAGGCTGGCCAGCACGGCGTCACGCAGATGGCATTCGGCGATCTGTTTCTGAATGACATCCGCGCATATCGAGAAAAGAATTTGCAGGGCTCCGGCATCGCGCCGCTGTTCCCGTTGTGGGGGCTGCCCACTGCCCAGCTTGCTCACGATATGCTTGCCGCAGGGCTTTCGGCGCGGCTCACCTCGATTGATCTCGACCGTATCGACATCGCCTTTGCCGGGCGGCTCTTCGATCACGCTCTGCTTGCCGAGCTGCCGGAAGGTATCGACCCGTGCGGCGAGAACGGCGAATTCCACACCTTCGTTACAGCCGGCCCGATGCTGGCGCGGCCAATCGACGTGATAGTTGGCGAGGTGGTTGTGCGCGAGGGCTTTGCCTATGCCGATTTGCTGGCCGCGCCGCCCGTTGGATGATCGAGGGGCCGACCGCATTTGCTGCACCGTCGCGGCTATGAGAGTGCCGTGTTCAGGCTGTTGACACGAGCATGGCCCTTGCACCGGGCACGTTGGATCGCCATTTTGAAAAAGCACACCGTCGCAACGGAGCCGAGAAATCGCATGGCGCATCCTGGCTCGGACCAATTCGGCATGGCGCAGCAGATGGCTGCCAACATGCTGCGTTTTGGCTGGTACAGCGGCCTCAATTGGCTGGCGGATCGGCGCTCGGCTGCCTCAGGTGTCGAGGCGCCTGGCGTGCGCGTGGAGCGGCCGGTGCCGGGCCGTAAGGAATTGTTCGCAGACCTTGCCGATTTGTTCCGTCGCGATGCGGAGCTGGTGCGCGACGGGATTGCGGCCCCCATGGCTGCCGATCCAGCACGTGGCATTCGCGATCACTTAGGCCGCCTGCGCGCGATGCTCGATGATGTGCCCGACGCAGCCGCGCGCCGGCGCTCTCGCGATGCGGCAACCGTCACACATCTGGCGGCTGCGGCCGCGGTGCCCGACTATTTCGCTCAGGACTTCCACTTCCAGAAGGGTGGCTATCTGGCGGACGACTCGGCGCGCATTTACGACGTGCAGGTGGAGACGCTGTTTTATGGCTCGGCCGCCGCCATGCGCCGGCAAGCCTTGCGTCCGATCGCCGAAGCAATCGCCGGTCGTGACCAACGACAGGTGGCACTGCTCGACGTTGCCTGCGGCACCGGGCGTCTGCTGCGTGAAGTCCGCTTGGTGTTCCCGGCGATGTCGCTCACCGGTCTCGATTTGTCGGCCGCTTATCTGCGCGAAGCGGCAGGGCACCTGTCGGGCTTGCGGCGTGCCCAGTTGATCGCGGCCAACGCGGAAGCCATTCCGTTGCCGGATGCGAGCCAGGATGTCGTCACGACCATCTTCCTGTTTCATGAGTTGCCGGGGGATGTGCGCCGACGCGTGGCCAGTGAGATGGCGCGGGTGTTGAAACCCGGCGGAACGCTGGTTTTCGTCGACAGTTTGCAGATGGGCGATCGTCCGGCGTGGGACGGATTGCTGGAGGCCTTCCCGCAGCGGTTCCACGAGCCGTATTATCGGCAATACGCGATCGACGATGTCGACGGACTGTTCAACTCGGTGGGGCTTGCGGCGCAGGCCAGCCAGACCGCATTTCTCTCTAAAATGCTGGTCCGCCGCAAAGCCCTCTGCTAACCGGTGGTCCGGTCGGCGGCATCCACATTCCTGCGCTGCGGCAATCGGTCGGTTCGGGAAATTTAGCCAACCGCCGCCATAGATTTGACGCCGTGTGACGGCTGTGTATCAGTTCTGTGACGCTCCGGGGTGTGGCCTGGAGCGCGATGATTGACCGAGCCCCCGCCAAAAGCATGTCGATGGAAACCGTTAGCCGGGAGACCGCCGGCGCGACAGCGCGCTTCGTCCCCGCTGGATTTCGTGGAGTCCTCACCTTGCGCCGCGCCATCGCCGCCGCTGCGGTGCTGGCGGCCATCATGGCTGTCTATTTCATTCGCCACGAGGGTTGGGCTTCCAATGTGATCTTTACGATGGCGATCACCGCCATGCTGGTGGCGGGACTGGCGCTGATTTCGCGTCGCATCCTGTTCCCGACAGCCATCATCTTCGCGCTCGTTACCGTCGTCGTCATCGCCGCCACGGTCAAATACGAGTACATCGGCATGGTGCTGCATGCCTATGACGTCGTCTTCTACATGATGTCGCTCGACACGCTGTGGTATCTGTGGATCGACTTCCGTAAGGAACTGATCGCGCTGGTGCTGGTGATGATCGGGGTCGGCGCGCTCGGCACCGCGCTCTACCGTGCCGACCCGACACGGATTTCGCGCCGCGCCGCAGCTTTGGTGTTGGCCACGTTGACTGTGGTTGCGCTGGTCTCCGATCATATTCGCGGGCAACGGCCGCACACGCTGTTCTACTGGGACGATCTGTTCGTCTCCTCGTTCTATTCATCTTGGGCGGAAACCGCAGTGACCTTCTGGCGCGGCCAGATGATCGAGGCCAGTGCGCACGCCGACATGCACAAGCCGTTCGCCGAGCCGGCTTCGTGTCCGCTGGCGCAACGCCCGCCCCACATCATCCTGATCCATCAGGAAAGCGTGGTGCCGCCCGCCATCTTCCCTACGATCTCATACGACAAGAGCCTCGATCCGTTGTTCCAGTCGGGCGACGGGACGATGCGCAAGCTGCGCGTGGAAACCTTCGGCGGCGCTTCGTGGTTGACCGAGTTCTCGGTGCTGGCCGGCGTTTCGACCTATTCATTCGGCGGCATGCGCACGTTCGTGCAGTCGATGATGCAGGGCAAGGTGCGCGATAGCGTGCCGCAGACCCTGTCGCGGTGCGGCTATACCAATGTGCTGTTCTATCCCGTGCCAAAGCATTTCGTTTCAAGCGGAAAGTTCTACGCTTCCATCGGCATCGAGGAGATCAACGACTTCAAGGCGCAGAAGTCGAAGCGCTACAACGAGCGTGACAAGTTCTACTACGGCAATGCGCTTGATCGGTTCGAGAAGCACGTCGCTGCAACCAAGGCGCCGCTGTTCACCTATATCCTGACGTCGGCGACCCACCTGCCATATACCGAGCCGCACAGCCCTGAGATGAAGGTGCCAGGCGGCGGTCCAGGCACCGAGCCGCAGTTGAACGAGTATCTGCGGCGGCTGTCGCTTGCCCGCATCGACCTCGATTGGTTTCGCGCCGAGCTGAAGCGCCGCTTCCCTGGCGAGAAATTCCTCATCGTGCAGTATGGCGATCACCAGCCAATCGTGACGCGAGCACTGCTCGGCTACGATGATGGCCAGGAGGCGCACAACATCGTCATGACACCCGATTCCAAGGGCTTCTTGACCTACTATGCCGCCGAGGGGATCAACTACGCCGTGCCGCCGCTGCCCGATGTGGAGGTGCTCGACGTGCCGTATCTGGGCACCTTGATGCTGAAACTGGCCGGTTTGCCGCTGTCGCAGGCGGGGCTGGAGCGGCTGCGGCTCATGGAGCGTTGCGGCGGCGCCTACTATCTTTGCCCGTACCAGCAGGAAATTCTGGCTTTCCATCGGCGTCTGATCGATTCCGGGCTGCTGGTGGCCCGCTGAGACGGCCCAATGAGGCCGGTAGCGCCGCAATCAGGTTCCATCGAGCAAAAAAGAGCGTATCGGCCCAGCCCCGTTCAGCATGCCGCGACGTCATCTATTGCGCCGCGGGTGCGCGGGGGCTAGAAGCCGCTGCATGTCCAAATCCTCCGATCACCGCCCTGGCCGCGTGGCCAATCGCAGCGGTAAAGGCGATACTACAGCTCGCGGGACGGCAGCCGAACATGCGCCGCCAAAGGTGGGCTTCGTGTCGCTCGGCTGCCCCAAAGCGCTCGTCGATAGCGAACGCATCATCACGCGACTGCGGGCAGAGGGCTATCAACTCGCCGCCGAGTATGCGGGTGCCGATGTCGTGGTCGTCAACACCTGCGGATTTCTCGACAGCGCCAAGCAGGAAAGCCTGGATGCCATCGGCGAGGCGATGGCCGCGAACGGGCGCGTCATCGTCACTGGCTGCTTCGGTGTCGAAAAGGAGCGCATCACGGACGCCTACCCGGGGGTGCTGGCGGTCACGGGTCCGCATCAATACGAGCAGGTGATGGAGGCGGTGCACGGCGCAGTGACGCCGCCGCATGATCCGTTCCTGGATCTGGTGCCGCCCGAAGGCCTGCATCTGACGCCGCGCCATTACGCCTATCTGAAGATCTCGGAGGGCTGCAACAACCGTTGCTCGTTCTGCATCATCCCCTCGCTGCGCGGCGATCTCGTAAGCCGGCCGATCGGCGACGTGATGCGAGAGGCGGAGCGGCTCGTCGCCGCCGGCGTCAAGGAGCTGCTCGTCATAAGCCAGGATACGAGCGCCTATGGGCTCGATCTCAAGTATCAGGCATCGCAGTGGCGCGGCCAAACGCTAGAAACACGCTTTTTCAATCTCGCCGAGGCGCTCGGCAGTCTCGGTGCCTGGGTGCGCCTGCACTACGTCTATCCTTATCCGCATGTCGACGACGTCATTGCCCTGATGGCCGAGGGACGCGTTCTGCCCTATCTCGACATTCCGTTCCAGCATGCCTCGCCCAGCGTGCTCAAAGCGATGCGCAGGCCCGGCAACCAGGAGAAAGTGGCGCCGCGGATTGCGAGCTGGCGCAAGCAATGTACCGACCTCGCCATCCGCTCCACCTTCATCGTCGGCTTTCCCGGGGAGACCGAGGCGGATTTTCAGATGCTCCTCGACTTCGTGCGCGAGGCGAAGCTCAACCGCGTCGGCTGCTTCAAGTACGAGCCGGTGGCCGGCGCCAAGGCCAACGAGTTGTCGGGGGCTGTTCCGGAAGAGATCAAAGAGGAACGCTGGCATCGCTTCATGGCCGCGCAGCAGGAGGTGAGCCGCGAGGTGCTGGCGACGCGGATCGGCCGCGAGATCGACGTCATCATCGACGAGGTCGACGAGGAGGGCGCACTCGGGCGATCGGTGTGGGATGCGCCCGAAATCGACGGCAGCGTGTTCTTGAACGAGGAATTCAGCGTCAAGCCCGGCGACATTGTCAAAGCGCAGGTGACGAACAGCGACGAATACGACCTGTGGGCCGAGTGCCCGAGCAAGCGATGACGATCATGTCGGAGTGCTCGAGGCGGAACGATCGGAAGTGGTGGTGATGCATGGCAGGATCAGGCAAAGTCTATGAAGCCGCGCTGCCAAGGCCGTTGCGTCTCGTCAATGTCTTCACGGGGGTTGCGCAGCGGCTCGGTCTGGCGCCGAAGATCGATGGCGAAGCGATCCTGCGCGATGCCGCGCGCCAGTTTGGTGAGCCGGTCGCGCTCAATGAGCTGTCGCACGAAGGTCTGATGGTGCGCGCACGCTCTTACGAGAATGAAGCGCGGCTGTCGCTGATGGGGCGCATCATCGTACGAAGCGATCTCACGCGCTGCGTCGTAAATCAGCTGGCATTCGAACGGGCCTACCTTCGCCATCCGCAGATCACGCAGCAGAAGATCGATCGCCCGCTGTTTGTCGTCGGCCTGCCGCGCAGCGGCACGACGCTGATGCAGCGGTTGCTGTGCTGCCATCCCGGCGCACGCTACCTGCCGTTCTGGGAGGCGCACGAGCCGGTGCCGCGTGATGCACACCCATCGAGTGATGATACCAAGCGGCGCATTGCATCGGGGCGCCGCGCAGTGCGAAAACTCAATCTGGTCGCGCCGTCCCTGAAGCGCGTGCATCCGATCACCAGCGAGACTGATCCGGAAGAGTGCATCCATCTTTTTCTGGCCGCTCAGCTCGTGCAGCACGGGTTCGACTTTGCGCGTCTGCCGTCCTATTGGCGCTGGTATGATGCGCTGCCGGACCGAACGGCGCCCTATCGCATGTTCGAGAAGCAGTTGCAGTTGCTGCAATGGGTCGAGAGCCGCGAGCACTGGGTTCTGAAGTCGCCCATCCACATGACGCGACTTGCCGAGCTATTGCGGGTCTTTCCGACCGCTCGCATCGTCTATATGGAGCGCGATCCGCTGCAATCGGTGGCATCACTGGGTTCGCTGGTGGCGTTGATGTGGTCGCTGCTGAGCGAGGATGTCGATCTCGACGAGGTGGGAGCTTATGTTCTGGACGCCAGCCGGCGTTCGCAGCAGGCGGCCGCAGACGCGTTGCGCAACCTAGCCTCGGACCGGCTGGTGCATGTCGACTTCTCGCATTTCATGTCGGACCCGGTTGGCCGCGCGCTATCGGCATATCGCCAGCTCGGATATCGCGCCGATGGTGATGTTGAGCGTGCCATGCGGCGGTTCATGGCGGAAAACCCGCGCGACAAGCATGGCCGTCACGGCTACAGCCTCGAGAACTTCGGACTGAGCGAGCAGATGGTCGTGTCGAGACTCAAAATGCCGGGGCAGCCTGTCAATCACCCCTTGTCGTGATCGCCGGCGCCGTCGAGCGCCAGCGCGCCAACGGCCTTGGCCTTTTCGAGCGGCTCGACGTGGATGACAACGTCGGCATTCTCCAGCTCTGCCTCTATCGCATCCTCGAGCCGATCGCAGATTTCGTGTGCGGCCTGCACGGTCATCTCGCCCGGCACCACCAGATGAAATTCGATGAACGTCATGCGCCCTGCGTGACGGGTGCGGATGTCGTGCGCCTGCAGCGCGCCTTGACCGTTGGCGGCGATGGCATTGTGGATGCGCGTCTCGATTTCGGGTGCGGCCCGTTCGTCGAGCAGCCCGCTCATCGATTCATAGGCAAGTTGATAGCCGGACCACAGAATATGCAGTGCAACGAGGCAGGCCATCAGCGGGTCGAGCAGGGTGAAGCCGGTGATGGTAGCCAGCGCGAGGCCTGCAAGCACGCCGAGCGACGTGACCACGTCGGCCATGATGTGGCGGCCATCGGCAACCAGCGCCATCGAGCCCCAGCCGCGGCCGCGCGTGATGAGGAATGTGGCCCATGCGGCATTGATGAGTGTGGCAAGGCCGTTGACGGCGAGGCCCAGCACTGGTTCGGTCAGCGTGCGCGGCCGGATCACTGCATCATAGGCCTCACGCATAATTAGCATGGCGGCGACGATAATCAGGGCGCCTTCGATAACGGCCGACAAATATTCGGCCTTGTGATGGCCGAATGGGTGCTCGCTGTCGGGCGGACGCAGGCTGATGCGGATCGCCATGAAGGCGGCAATCGCGGTCAGCACGTTGACGATGCTTTCCAGCGCGTCGGAGTAGAGCGCGACGCTACCCGTCAGCACATAGGCCAGATATTTGATCGCCATCACAATGCAGGCGATTGCGATGGAGCCGGCGGCCACTTGCAGGAGCCTGGTACCAGATCGGGAAGCAGTATCGGTCATGGCGCGCTCTGCGTGTGTGTGAATTGCATTGCAGGGCACTCCGCCTTGCCGTCCGGGACCGGCATAGCTGCCAATTCGGAAAGGCGCAACGGCCGGAGGTCGCCAGAGCGATTTCTGACGAAGTGATGTCCGGTTCGCCGGAGAAAATGCGTCAAGCCAATATTTCGGGAGCATTTTTCGACGAAGTGAAAGGTGGGCGGCGGAGAGGACCGGCGCCAATCGGTGTTTTCCACCGTGTTCGGCTGCCGCATGCTCCCCTGCGGCGTGCGAATCATGTGCTCTGGCCGCACGAGCGCGTGCCGGATCGAGGTCTGGCTGTCGAGCGCACATTCACCTTGCGAGGGCGGCGGCAATGGCCAATTTCACAACGCACATCAGCGCCGGTACCGTGCAGGCGGGCATTCTGGCGACCGTCACGCTTGCGGCGGACGTCGTGGCGCCGGAAAATCTCGTGGCGGTCACGCTGGCGGGCGTTCTTGGCTCGGTGCTTCCCGATATCGATTTGAAGGATTCGAGGGCCAGCAAGACGATGTTTGCTGGTCTCGGCGTGTTTGCGTCGTTCGTCGTGCTGTTCGCTTTCGCGGAGAAGTTCTCTGTGATCGAGCTTATGATCCTGTGGCTCGGCACGCTTGCTGCCGTGCGCTTCGGTATGCACATGCTGTTTCACAAGCTGTCGGTGCACCGTGGGGTCTGGCACTCGCTGTTGGCGGCGGTATTCTGGGCAGCAGTGACGGCGACGACGTTCTACTACATCCTCGGGCGCCACGAAGGCGTCGCCTGGCTCGCCGCCGGTTTCTTGTTTCTTGGCTACGTGCAACACCTGGTGCTCGACGAGATTTATTCGGTCGACGTCATGAACCGCCGCATCAAATCATCGTTCGGCACAGCGCTGAAATTCTTCGACAGCCGGTACCCGGCCGCATCATTGGCGATGGCGGCAGCGGTAGTCGGCGCGCTCATGCTGACGCCTTCGACGAAGACTTTTACGGACGGGATATCGCAGAGGCAAATGTGGGCCGAACTCAATCAACGCCTGCTGCCGCGTGACAAGTGGTTCGGCGTGTTTGCGACGCCCCGCTATGTCTGGTCGCGCTCTGGCGATGCCACGCGTCCTGGTGACATGACCACCGGCACGCTGCCCGAGCGTCCTGCGAACTGATCCGCAAAACCATCGCGCACGCCTCAGGCGAAGCGTCATTCTAGTTTTTGCGGGCCGCGACCCCGTCGAGATAGGTTTCGACCAGATCCTTGACCAGCGGCCACGCGGAATCCGCCGTCACGTTCGAGAGCTTGTCGGCGGTCGACAGTGATGTGATGCCATGCACTCCCGCCCACAGCACGCGCGCGTTGCGCTGGATCTCCGCCTTGTCGGTGCTGCCAGTCAACGGCTCGATCGCCGCCTCGATTCGCGCCAGCAAACCATCCAACTTGTCGCGATAGGACTGCGGTACGTTCACGCCTGCCGGCAGGTGATGCTCGAACAGCAGATTCCAGCGTCGCGGGTTTTCGTGGGTGAAGGCGAGGTAGGTCTGCGCCAGTTGCAGCAGATGCTCGCGCGGGTCGGGTTTCTGCGGCAGGCGCATTAGGGCGGCGTCGAGCTCGTCGAGCATCCGCGCCTCGATCGTCAGTACAAGGTCGTCGAGGTTCTCAAACACATTGTAGATCGTTCCGGCCGAGTAGCCGATGCGTCGCGCAACCTCTCTTGCCGAAAGCCCGGCAAGGCCCGATGTCGTGATCAGCTCAGTAGCGGCCGATAGAATGTTCTCGCGAAGTTCTTCCGGTGTGTGGACCGACCGGCGTCCCATGATGAATCCCGTATCTGATTATTGCTCCGTGCAAGAATAGTTCGTTCAGTGTGGCATATAAGAGGCCAAGGCCGCCACCTGTATCGGTAACAGAATTTAAAAATTGCGCCGCTCCGCAGCCGTTTGACGCAAGTCTAACGCAAAAAGGTCGCCTTTGGAGCAACCTTTTTTGTTCGTGATATCGGCGCATGCTGAGCGATTAGTTGGGGCAGGTCTGGCAGTTGTCGGCCTTGTAGGCCACGCAGTTCCAGCGCGGCGAGTGATAGGCCTTGGAGGACCAGCTGCCCGGCAGACCCGAGACATCATTGCGCTTCTGCTTGAGCTTGTTGAAATTGAAATCGCGGTAGATGAAGCTGCCGAACACGGGTTGGTAGTTGTAACCCACTTCGGCGACGACAACGCGCGTGCCGTTTTGCTGCAACTCCGCGTCGATGCCATAGTTTGAGCATTGCGTATAGGGCGAATTAAGCGCGCCTCCGCTGCTGTCGGAGACTGAAGTGGAGTCGAGCTCCGAAGACCACTCGACCTTGGTCGCGCCATTGGTGTCGGTGCGCACTTGCAGCAGCCGCACAACCAACGAGTCGTCGTCGTAGGGCTTCATGACGTGATCGAGGGAAGCGTAGATGCTTTTCAGATCAGCTTCGTCGACCTTTTCCTCGCGGGCGACAAGCTCACTCGCCATGGCGCTGACCGAATTGAGACGGCGGTCTATGCTGACGGCGCGCGACAGCTCGAATGTCGCCATCACCATCACCAGAAGGATGGGCGCGATGTAGGCGAACTCGACAGCGGCAACACCCTTGGTTTCGCTGAGCAGGCGGCGACTGGCCACACGGGCGCTGGCGCCAACTGAACGGAGAATAGTCATCAACATCGGCAAGGCCTCACTTCAATGTCTCGACGGTTCGCTAGCGCAACCGATGCTTACTCGTAGGGTTCGGTCTGGAAGACGGTGGACGCCTGCAGCAGCATGCCGCCACTGGCCAGTGGAGATGCCGAGCGGCGCGTGCCATTGCGATCGAAGAGCAGGTAGGGGAGATACTTGCCGACCGTCCAGTCGTAGCAAGCCGTCACGATGACCTTTTTGCTGGCGCCGCCGGTCTTGTCGGCCAGGTTTGTGTTGTCATTTCCGCCGGAGGAAAGATTCATGTCGCCGCCGACGCAGGTTGGCGGCGCAATGTTGGCCCAGCTGTCCTGGCTGGAAACGTGGATTTCCAGTTTGCTGCAATCGATATGCGGTTTGGCTTCGTTGCAAACCAGCTGTTTGAACTGCGCGGAGGACATGCCATCCTTTTGCGCCTTGCCGACGCGAATCTGGCGGCTGGCATCGAACACCGCCTTTTCCAGCGAATTTGTCGCCAGGTAATGCAGGCCGATCGTGATGATGCCGAAGACGAAGGCAAGGAACGGTGCGAGCACGATGGCGAATTCGATCGCAGTGGCGCCGTCACTGTTTCTGCCGAAGCGGCGGGCAAGCGCACACGTCGCCCGCGCGGCGCGGCTTGCTCTGGGTGCGCAATGCTGATCGATCATGGCGGGGCAGATCCTTACGCAACTTATCACTGTCGCGCATACTAGTCCTCTCGATGTAAAAAAAATATTTCGAAATAAGTTTCGGCGGATTATTGGTTTCCGAAATGTTAATGAAATGGCGTGGTAATTCGCATGCTTTCGCGGCTTTACCCATTTTTTAACTCGGCTTTACCGATTCTTAAATGCGATCGCAGGCGTCCATGGACAAATCGAACTAATTTGCAGATTGTTCTTTCATGTCGACTCTCGTTCAATCTTCGGCGCGTATCGCTGACACTTTGATGAACGAGAGGCGTGCGAGATCCGCAGAAGCACCACCCTCGGCTGAAGCGGACCACCCGGTCGCTCCGGGTCTTAGAGACGCGAGATCGACACTGCCCCAGTCGATCTCGCGTCAAATTTTTCTTAGCTGCATGACAGCACGGCTGACGCGTCGGGTCTGCAACATCATTGACCGACAACTGTCGTTTGGCGCGTTGCGCGCACAACTCAGCTTTGACGGAAGCGCTTGCGCGATCCGTCAAAGCCCGATGCATTCCCGCGGGTTTATTCGCCCAGCCCCATTTGGATGTAGCCCGACGGACAGACGTCTGCGCAGATGTGGCACCCGATGCACTTGGAGTAGATCGTCGTGACGTAGCGGCCGAGTGCGCGCTCTTTCTTGGGCACGCGTTCGACCGCCGCCTGTGGACAATAGATCATGCAGTTGTCGCACTCGAAGCACATGCCGCAGCTCATGCATCGGTCGGCCTCTTCCTTGGCGTGCTGCTCGGCAAGTGCCTGCAGACGCTCTTCGAAGTTGCCGAGAACTTCGCCCTCGCCAATGTGCTTCTCGCCGCGCATCTTGCGTGCCACGGCGCTAAAATGGCCGAGGAATAGCATGTCGTGCGGGATGATCTGCGCGGACGAGCGATCTTCGAAGTTGTGAACGGCAAAAGTCGCGCTGTCGGTGGCGACGGTCTCGCCATGAGGATAGGCGTCGGGCGCCAGACCGCGTTGCTGCAACTCGTTCAAGAGCTGGTAGTGGTGAACGTCGACCTTCGGGCGCTTTTCGAGCTGCTCGCCGGAAATGTAGTGGTCGATTGTTTCGCATGCAATCGAGGCGTGGCCGATGGCGGTGGTCAACAAGTGCGGCTTGATGATATCGCCGCCGACGAAGATTCCAGGCCGGCCGGGCCAGCGATAAAGCTGGTCGGCCTTCATCAGGCCTTTGCCGTTGTCGAGATCCTGCATGCCGGTGAAGTCTCCGGCCTGGCCAATGGCGGCGACAATCAAATCGCACTCGATGTCGTGCTCGCTGCCGGGCTTCTCCGTCATCTTGTTGCCGACCCAATCGACCTCGATGACGCGCAAGGCGCGTGCACGCCCGTCATCGCCCAACACCACCTCGAGCGGCACCAGCGAGCCCTGGATTTTGACGCCCTCCTGCTGGACGTGCTCGATTTCCTGCTTTGCGGCTGGCATCTTTTCGATCGGTCGCCGGTAGACGACAATTACCTCGGCACCCTGCCGTTTGGCAATGGAGGCGACGTCGTGGGCCGTCTGTCCCAGCACCACGTACTCGGGGCGATCCTTCTCGTGGCTATGAGTGATGTGTCCCAGTCGCCGTGCCACGGCTGCCACGTCCATTGCAGTGTCGCCACCGCCAATCACGAGGACGCGCGCTGCGGAGTGTTTCAGGCGGCCGTCGTTGAACGCGGTGAGAAAAGCAATGCCGCTGATGCAGTTGGGAGCCTTGTCGGCGCCTGGAATGGGGAGCGGCGAGCCGCTCTGCGCACCAATTGCCATGAACACGGCATCATAGTCGCGCTCCAGATCGGCCAGCGGCACGTCGACTCCGACGCGCTTTCCCGTAACCACCTCGACACCGAGATCCAGGATGCGCGCAATCTCCGCATCGAGTACGTCGCGCGGTGTGCGGTAGCCCGGAATGCCATAGCGCATCATGCCGCCGAGTTCGCGGCGCATTTCGAAGATCGTGACGGCGTGCCCCTTGAGGCGCAGGAAATAGGCGGCGGCAAGCCCCGCCGGGCCCGAGCCGACAATGGCTATCTTCTTCCCGGTATCGGCGCCTGCGGGCGGTAGTTTCAGTTTGTGGGTGATTGCCCATTCGCCGACATAATGCTCGATCGAGTTGATGCCGACAAAGTCGTCGACCTCGTTGCGGTTGCAGCCTTCCTCACACGGTGCCGGGCAGACGCGTCCCATGATCGCGGGGAACGGATTCGATGCCACCATGCGCGAGAAGGCGTATTCCTGCCACGGCATCTTCGGATCGGCCGGCTTGTCGAGGCCCCGTGCAATCGACAACCACCCGCGCACATCGTGGCCAGACGGACAGCTGCCTTGGCATGGCGGTGTGCGATGAACATAGGTTGGACACTTGTAGGAGCGATCGGCCTGGAAGATGCGCTTCTGCATGTCCTTCCAGTCAGAAGGCTTCTCGCCGTCCTTGTAGCGGCGGAAAGTCACCTTTTCGGTGCTGGTTGCGGAATCTTTCATGGCGTGCTCCCTGCGATCGTTCATTGGCTTTGCGCCTATGACCATCGATTTGCGAAGCATGGCCGAGACGTGTGCACGGCCATCTGCTTGTTGTCGGCAACGCTGCGATTGCCTCGCGCGTCTTCGCATTTTCTGGAGAGCGTACTTTACAATATTCGCATGTATCAACTCGGATCGCCTGCGCTGGCGCAGATCAAAAGCCAACTGCAAAACTCGGATTTATTGCTTCGCCAGCGCTTTCCGACATCGTCGATTTAACTCCGTGTTCCTGTCGCGTGATACGTGCGACGAGATCGCTTGTCATGGCTGCGCCTCCTCACGACGTCACGGCAATGCGCCATCGGTTCTTGCCTTGCAGTTGCTCGACCGAAAACGCGACGGGCAGGAATTTCTCGATCACGGCGATGTTTGTTGTCGTGTGATCGGTTGGCCGTGCGGTGATGAAGCTCCCTGCGCGCGCGAGTGCCAAGGGCAATAGGAGTTGATCCGCGAGATGGGGACCGACGGGCACGTCGGCGACGATGAATTCACGCGCTTCAGCCACAGCATCGGCGGCGACTTGCTCGCCGGTGAGCATGCGCGCGCCGAAGGCCGTGAACATGTCGGCATTCTCACCGCGCCGGATCTCGAGCGCAACGATGTTGCCCGGGCCATCGGCCTTCACCGAGCGCGGCACGGCGGCCGTCGGCGGCCAGTTCATCAAGCGCACGACTTCTCTCGACTCGCGCTCGGCGATGTCGAGGGGCAAGTTGGCGACGTCGGCGCGGGCATACTGTGCCGAGACCGGCGCCATTTCCTCCAGCGTGACGGGAGCGAGTTGCGGCGCAGGCTGGATCAGCGCATGCCATGAGCCACCGCCTGCAGGAAAGAAGCCATGCTTGTAAAGCTTCGTCTCGACAGCCGCACCCATGCGCGCCAGGATCGGCAAATAAATGCGATCGAGGTAATCGAAGGTAGGCGCGAGTGGATTATGCGTGCCGCCCTTGAGCGTCACGCGCGAAGGCGCATTGGCCTGCATCAACGCTGGCAGGATGGTCTGGAAGACGAGCGTCGTCGAGCCAGCCGAACCGATGGCGAATTCATAATTGCCTGCAGCGATCGCGCCTGGGTCGAACGTGAAGGACGTTGCGCCCAACTCCGCGCCTGTGACACGCGCTGAGGCGATGCGCCCGGATGCCTTGACGCACGTCAGGTGCTGACGGAGCAGGCCCGGCTTTTTTCGTCCAGCGCGCACGTTCTCGATCCGGAACGGCATCCCGGTGATCATTGATAGCGACAATGCGGTGCGCACGATCTGCCCGCCGCCTTCGCCGAAAGAGCCGTCGAGGGTTAGCATTGCCTTTTCTCTGCGAACCAAAAGTTTGCTGTCATGTTGTGGCGCTTGGGGTGATGTTTCGTCCGCGAATGCTAGCCGCGCACCCATTGCGGCGTGTCTGGGTCGCGGCCCAAGACCTAAATGACGGTGAGTTTGAGGCATTGCAGTCGCAACAAACTCAGTCGTCCTTCCCGCGAACGCGGAAACCTAGACACTCCACGTCTTGCTCTACTCTCCGGGTCAACGCTCCGGCATCAGCCCTTCACGCACACGACCTGCCGCAGCGTATGCACCACCTCGACGAGGGCAGATTGCGCCGCCATCACCGCGTCGATGTCCTTATAGGCCTTGGGCGTCTCGTCGATCACGTCGGCGTCCTTGCGGCATTCGATGCCGGCGGTGTCGCGCGCGTGATCTTCGAGCGTGAATTGCTTCTTGGCCTGCGTGCGCGACATCGCGCGTCCCGCGCCGTGCGAGCACGAGCAGAAACTCTCCGCGTTACCCTTGCCGCGAACGATGAACGAGCGCGCGCCCATCGAGCCGGGGATGATGCCCATCACGCCTTCTGCCGCGCGCACGGCACCCTTGCGTGTGATCAGTACATCCTCGCCGAAGTGCGTCTCGCGGGCGACGTAGTTGT
>CAZLHQ010000002.1:0-68011 GCA_964559355.1 uncultured Hyphomicrobiaceae bacterium | reverse complement strand
GACAGCCCGATGTCGCCGGCTCAGATTGGCGGCATCGTCGATCTCATCTCGAACGGCACCATCTCCGGCAAGATCGCCAAGGACCTGTTCGAGATCGTGTGGACCGAGGGTGGCGATCCGGCGGCGATTGTCGAAGCCCGTGGCATGAAGCAAGTCACTGACACCGGCGCCATCGAGAAGGCCGTCGACGAGATCATTGCGGCAAACCCCGACAAGGTCGCGGCGGCGAAGGCCAAGCCCTCGATGATCGGCTGGTTCGTCGGTCAGGTGATGAAGGCGTCGGGCGGCAAAGCAAACCCCGCCGCCGTCAACGACATATTGAAGAGGAAGCTCGGCGTCGGGTAGAGCATTTTCCGACGAAGCGGCCGCCGGTTGGGCGTTGGCCAATCCGCCGGTATTGGTTGACCCGTAGGCGAGCGTGCTGCAATTTTGACGGTGGTCGTGTGGTCGGTGCCGCTCGCCATAATCGTCATTTGATATTGGCGTGATTGTACGTGCTCGGGAGAGGTGAATGCGCAAGTTGCTCGTGCCGATAGACAGCTCCGAGAACAGCATGCGTGCGCTCGATTTTGCGTTGGGCGTTGCGCGCGATAACGGCCCCGTCGAGCTTTGTCTCGTCATTGCGCAGGAAAAGCCGATCGTCTACGGCGAAGTCGAGGTTTACCTCTCGACCGAGAAGGCCGAGGCGATGCTGCGTGAACATGCGCAGGAGTTGCTGCGACCGGCAATCGAGAAGGCTAAGGCTGCGAGTGTAGCTTACACGACGGCTGTTCTCGTCGGCGACATCGCGCCGTCGATCGTGCGGCACGCGGAAGAGGCAGGCTGCAGCAGCATCGTCATGGGAACGCACGGGCGCACAGCGATCGGCAGCCTGTTGATGGGCTCGGTTGCCATGAAAGTTGTGCACCTGTCGAAGTTGCCCGTGACGCTCGTCAAATAGATCGCCATGCCATGGGCGGCCGCAGCGGCGCAAGCTGTCGTGGGAACTGCAACTCCAGCGCGGTCGAATTGCAGCGCGGTCAAGCGATGCGCGCCGTTGCCTGCTTGTTGGCCTTGACCATTTTGTAGATCGCAAAGGCTGCGAGCAGCAGCACGCCACATGGCATTACCGTGCCTATGACGTAGATGATCTTGGTGGTCGTCATGGGATGGCCCTCCGCTCCATCTTTGGTCGATGCGACAAAAGTTAGCAGAGGAAGATTTCAGTCGCGCTCAAATGCGATGTGAAATTGGAAACGTGATTTTAACGTTTTGTCAGAACCTCGCGCTAGCTGTTGCTAGGCCAACTCAACCAGCAACGGCATGCCGCCGCGTGGCCGCAATGTCACCCGGCTTACGGGTTCGGGGTTATGGCGGCCATTCCAGGTGAAGCGCGCCGCGCGCACGAAACTGGCCAGCAGCGTCTTGGCTTCCAACATGGCGAAGGATGCGCCGAGACAAATGCGCGGGCCGGCGCCGAACGGCATGTACTGCGTGCGTTTCAACTGCGCTTCGCGTTCGGGAAGGAAGCGTTCGGGGTCGAAGCGATCCGGGTCGTCCCAGAGTTTGCGGTGGCGGTGGATCGCATAGATCGGCATGTAGACGGGGTGTCCCGGCTCGATTGCATGACCCGCAATCACCACAGGCTCGCGCGGTGTGCGCGACAGGATCGGTGCGGGCGGATAAAGACGCATCACCTCCTTGATGAAGCGTTCGGTCAGCACCAGGCGATCGAGATCATCGGGCTCGATCTGGCGATCGCTGCACACGCGCGCTACCTCCTCGCGGATGCGCTGCTGCCAATCGGGAAGTCGCGCCAGCAGATAAAGCGACCAGGTCAGCGCCTGCGCGGTGGTTTCGTGTCCTGCCTCCAACAGTGTCGCCAGATTGTCGACGAGCAGATCGCGCGACAGCGGCTGATCCGTTTCGGGGTCGCGCGCGGCGAGCAGTCGTCCCAGCAGGTCGGTGGCAGCTTTGCCCGAAGCCTGACGGTCGGCAATGATGGCGGCGACGCTGGAGCGAAAGGCGCGTGCGGTGCGGCGCAGTTTGAATGTCGCCGGGTGCGGCAGCCAGCCTGGCAAGCCGATGAGGCCGTATGCGAGAACCCATGAGGTTCCCTCCAGATAGGCGCTTCCTGACGTCATGACGGCGTCGACGTCGCGCGGCGTGCCGCCGTAAAGCATCGTTCGCACGATGACGGCATAGGTCGCCGCCGTCATGTCGCGATCGATGGCCTGGAGCTGCGGCGCCCCCGTTGTTCCCGCGCGCCGCCATCGCTCGATCTGCTCGTTAGCGGCGGCCGCCATCTCGGGCACGTAGCCCAACAACTCGGAATGACGGAACAACGGTGCCAGCACACGGCGCTGCCAGCGCCAGTCGTTGCCTTCCGCAGTCAGGATTCCGTTGCCGATCGCCGGCCCGAACAGGCGCGTCTCCAGGTCGGTCTTGCGGAAGCGGCCGGCATCGCGCACCAGCACGCCCTCAACCGCATCAGGATCGGCCAGCCACAGAACCTTGTAGCCGCCGAACGGTTCCAGACAGGTGACGAGGTCGCGATAGGCGGCGGCTGGTATCGTCGCCAGGGGATTGTCGGCGCATCGACGCAGAAAGCCGATGATGCCCAGTGGCTCGGCAGGCGGCGCCACGGACGGAGGATAGAGGGGTGGCGTACCGGCGGTCAGGGGATCGACGGGCGGCGGCAGGGCATCGGACATCGGTGCTGTGGCCTCGTCACGTCAGGCGAGATGGCTGCCTACTATGTCACAGGATGAGCGCCCGTCGAAGCCTATGCGCAAGGGAATACGGGCGCGGCCTCGCGTCATGAAGAAGGATGCCCACGCCAGGCGCTCGACGTTTTGCACTGCCAGCGGCGAAACGGCGGCCAAATGCTCGAAAAGTGTCATGGGGCGCTGCCCAAGACGAGATGCCGTCCCGACAGACGACGCTGCGCGATTTAACCGATCAACTTTTCCAACTGCGCGTCATGTAGGGTCGGACTTCGGCCAGAAACTCGCTTTTGCCGGCGAGCAGGACTTGAAGCTCGGCAGCACCGCGGCACGAAAACTCCTCACCGTCCGGCACAAGCAGTCTGATGAGATCGCGCGTTAGAGCGGTTTCGCGTGTTGGCGTTTCGCCAGCAACCATCTGGCTTGGAGGGCATCGGTGCTCGTAGCAGGCGGCACCGAACTCGAGCGCATTGAGAACGGTGGGAATGATCTTGGAGTTAAGGCGTTCTCGTACGTCCTCGTCGATCACCAAATGGTGCTCTCCGTCTTTCGAGTCAGAATCGAGAATGAAGCGGCCTGCGACATGGTAGGCAAGGTTCAGCACACGAGCCTCTGGCGAAGGATAAGACGAGGGTGCGGGACAATTCGCGTCGATCAGAAACACGACGGCCGACGCCGCGAACAGCATCGTTTCGAAGAGCGCATGCTCGACGGCTTCGGGAATCTCGTCGGGTGGATGACGCGTGCTCGCGAGCTGACGGATCTCGTCGTTTGCAACGAATAGCTCATAGCTGAGCGCCACCAGGAACTCGAACGCCATCTGATCCGCATCGAGCTCGATCTGTTTGAACAGTTGCTGTTCGTTTCGTGGAACAGTCGAGGCGCGCGTGGCCGACATGTCGATCTCGTCGAAGTTCATATCGACGCCAGTAGCCGGGGCGAGCCCGTTGTCGATGCGAAACGGGAAATGGCCGCAGATAACGTGGCTCAGCTCGTGCAAAACAACGAACAGGAGCGAGTTGAAGAGGATGAAGCGGCGCAGGACGATCTCATGCTTATCTTCGAGACTGAGCCTGCGACACAGCGAGACGAGGCTATCGGAAATGGTTTCGAATTCCGGGCCGATGCTGGCGATGGCGTCGAGCACACCTTCGGCGCAGCCATCGAAAATGGAAATGATATAGTTTTGCTGCTCGTCGATGGAGACGCGGGCGTTGAATTGCGGCGAACGATTGCGCGCGAAGCTCACGGGAAAGGACTTTGCCAGGAGCGGAACGAGAGCGGCACTGCTGTAGCCGTAGATCTCCTCCAGGAGTTCGTCGACGGCGGACATGCGGACACCTAACCGCTGCGCTTCATTCGCATGGCGTCCGCCCGGTATGAAGAGGCGAGCGGCAACCTCACCAGTGGTTTCGGCCAATGCGCGAATAGGAGTGTGCGAGCACACATGAACAATCGCAGCCGCGAGGTCGCATCGGCAATGCGCACGGCTAACGGCAGGTCGGTTCGTCGTCCATGACCGTCAGCCCGAGTCGGCGACGTTGGCAGGGCCAGCGTCAGGCCGTTTTGCCGGCCTTGGCCTTCGCTTCTTGGGACTTGGCGGCAACCTTCTTCAGGCGTTTGCGCGCGCCTGCGGTATTGCCCTGAATGCGTGTCACCTTGGCGCGCGGAATGGCGCGGCGGTTCTTCTTCTTGCGGGTCTCGACAGCGCGAGCGGTACGGGCGGCCATGGGGCACCTTTGAATTCGGTCTGCAATTGATATCGAGGCCGGCGCGGCTGGCGCGGCCCAATTCGGCTCTCGTCTAAGCGATCTGGCGGCCAACGGCAAGCGGGCCGTCTCACCTTATTCCCAACCCGACTATGGCAAGAGGCCGCAACCGGCTGTTTTCGTGGCCGATGTCGGGCGTTCTGCTTACGTCTGCGTACGTCCGCAAGTGGTGGCGACCGGCGGGCGAGAGTGCTCGGCCGGGCATTCGGATGGCCGCGCCGCCAAAGTCTGTGCAAACCCGTGCTGGGATGCGCGCCTCTACAACCAATTAAGCGCCACCGCCTGTCACTTCATGAACCACGCAAGGCCATGTCCCGGCCCCAGGAAAGCACCGGCCCACAACAGGCACGACAGCCCGCTTGCCAGCAAAAAGATAACCCAGCCGACGCCGGTCGCCCCCGCCACCACGGGTACGAACGGGCGCAACATGCCGAGGAACTTCGAAAGGACGATGCCGCCCGCTCCCCATTTCTGGAAGAATCCGCGCGCGATCACATACCACTCGGGCTTGCGCGTGAATGGCCAGACGCTGGCGATATCGGCGCGAAAATAGCGGCCAACGGCATAGGAGATGATATCGCCGGCAAAAGCGCCTGCCGCGCCTGCCAGCCACAGCGGCACGAAATGTCCGCCGGCGGCGTGGTGCAGGCCACCGATGGCGAGGAACAGGAACGTCGAGGGGACCAGCAGAGAGACGAACACGATGCTCTCGGCAAAGCCGAGCAGGAACACCAACGGCTCCACCAGGGCGATATTTTCGCCGACGAAGGCGATCAGTCGCTCCCACACCGAGCCGTCGACGGCAGATGTCATCGCTTGCGATCCAGCCTTGCCGCTTCAAACGCCGAACTGCTCGCGGGCCCAGCCGATGCCAACGCCGATGGCATCTCCAAACAGCAACAGCACCATGGCCCACAGGAATGCAGAGCTCCAGTTGGCGATCTGGAATTTCAATCGATCCATTTGGGTCGCCCCCGCAACGATCGGCACCGACGCGCGGAATGGTCCCGAGAAGCGGCCGATGACGATCGCCCAGACGCCCCATTTCTCCATGAACGCATGACCTCGCGGCAATAGATCGGGGCGGCGGGAGAGCGGCCACATCTTGGCGATGTCGTCGTGGAAGTGGTAGCCGAGCCAATAAGACACCCAGTCGCCCAAGGCCGCGCCGACGCTGGCGGCCAGCCACACCTTGATAAACAACGAAATGTCGCTGGTGCCGATCATCGTGCCGAGCGCGACCAGCATGCCCCAGAACGGCAGTATCAGCGACACGAAGGCAATGCTCTCGCCGAATGCCAGGGCAAAGACGGCCGGCGTGATCCATTGCGGATTGGTCCGCACGAAGGTGATGACGGCATCGGCATATTCCTGCAGTGCCATGCGCGGGCTCGCTTTCTGGATGGGCTGGTGGGCGTCAGGTGGCGGGATGAGGGCGGCGGGATGAGGGCATTGGGGCCGTCGGTCGTCTCGAGGCGGGGCAGTAAGCTCAGGGAGATGCGCCGGCCCGCCTGAAGAAGTTGTGCATCTGCATCAGGAGCGCCGGCGAGGCACGCGGCTTGCATCGCTGACCGCAGGTGGTGTCCGTTGGGCGACGTGTGACGCGGACGGCACCGCTGGAGAATGCCTCACAAATGGCCCCTCTCAACACATCGGCCATGGCGGCTTGTCCGGCAAAGAAGAGTTCGCCCGACACCGCCACCGGCGACCGCCGGTCACTGTGTTGGGAAAGGTGTCTTGCAAGTGTGCCGCGACGATCATAACGGTAATACTTGGTTAAGCTTCTTGTAAAATCCAGGGGCGGCAGGAATTGCGCCTCTGGAGCGTCAGTGGGGCAGTTCCGCGTGCCAGTCAAATCAATCCGCAAGTTAGCCGCGCTAGGGTCCGATAGCGAAAAGTCCGGGTTCGCGATGGCGTGGGTGCTGCTCGCGCTGGGCGGCGGCGTCTTATGGCTGATCGTGCTGCGGGGTTTCTGGCCGTCGCTCGACGTGCTGTCTCCGTTGGGCCCGCACGCGTTTGCCGGCGCTGCGGTGGCTGCCATTGCGCTGATGCTGACGCGCGGACGCACGGTCTTCCTGATGGGCTCGATCGGCACGATTCTGCTGGTCCCTTCGCTGCTGTCGCTCGATGCCCTGGAACACGGGGGCGATCGGCGCCTGCCATGGCATGACGCCAGTTTGAGCCAGCGCGACGTGCTTCCGCAACTGCGCGTGCTGGCGATAAACACTTGGCATTCAAATGGCAATCTGGGCGAGCTGCGCAGCTATATCCACGGTGCGGATGCCGACGTCGTGGTGCTTTCCGAGTTCGGGCCCAACAAGCAGGCGATGCTGGGCTCGTTGAAGGCGGCCTACCCCTACCAGGAGAGTTGTGCGGCGGCATGGGCCTGTTCGCAGGTGTTGTTGTCGCGTGTTCCCTTCGCGCGCTCGGGCACGCGCATGCCGACGCCTAAAACGCCGCCGATGGTTTGGGCGGAGTTTCGCGTCGGCTCTGTCGATGCGGCCAAGCTCACCGTCATCGGTACGCACGTCTTCCGGCCGACCCGGCGTCACGATCTCCACAAGGCGCAGCTCGAAGGGCTCGCCAACATCGTGCGCAAGACCGATGGCTCGGTGATCGTGGCGGGCGACTTCAACATGACGCGCATGTCTCAGAGCTTCGACGATTTCAGCTATGCATCGGGGCTGGTGGCGCCGACGCGGCTGTTGGCGAGCTGGCCGGCATGGCCAATTCCGCTGCCGCAGTTCCAGCTGGATTATGTATTCGTGTCGCAGGATTTGCAGGTGCTCGATCAGCGCCTCGGCCACATGATCGGCTCGGATCACTTGCCGCTGTGGTCGGCGGTGCGCTTGCCGGCACGCAGCTCTGTGATTGCCGGGCAGCCGCAACGACAGCAAACCCAAAGTGGAAACGCCGCCAGCCTGCTTCGCTGACGAACGATAGCCCGTGTGTCGCTTGGCCCTGATGCAAATAGCTGGCCGGGCGGTGGCTTGTAGAGTCTGATACGGCGAGGCTCAGCCGCGGCTGCAGCGACGCGCCAATTCCTTGGAAAGCTCCCGCGACACCTCATCGGCGAACATGGTGCCACGTGAGACTTGTGCCGGCGTCAAGCCGCGCCCATTGGGACCGCGCAAGACTTTGCCGGCGCCTTCTGCTTCGCGGCGGCCATGCTGGAGTTCGTCGCAGGTCAACTCCTTCTTTTTGGTCTTGAATGCAAACAGCCGCACGCCTGAAGCATAGGAATCGACGCTTGCCTGATCGCGTACCCAGTGACGATCGGAGCGCGTGACGAGGTGTCGAAGGGCTGCCTGGCGCTGCGAAATGCAATGCGGGCTGTCGTCGAGGCAGGACATGCTGCCCGAGCGGCCGACCTCGGGAGTTTCGTTGACGGCGCAGCCAGCGATGAGGCCGACGAAGGCCAAAGCGGCGAACCGCAGCGCTTTGCTCCACGTTGCCGCGCCCGAACTTGCGCCGCCCGCAGCCTTGTGCCTGCATGTCATGGCCTGTGTGCCCCTTGTGGTCCGCCAATCGAGCCCATAGAAGGCGGTCGTGGCAGGGTCAAGGCAGGGATACGTGATTCCCTGGGCTTGGCAGAGGGTAGAACGCCATGCGCGTGGAAAACGCGGCACAATCAGGTGCTGGTGGCAGCACTTGACGTCACGCGCTAACCTCGGGTTCCAAATGCAACTGGCAGATGAGGCGGAGTGAGCCGGATGGTCCATGCGATTCGTATTCATGAGTACGGCGGCCCGGATGTCCTGCGGTGGGAGGACGTCGAAGTTGGCTCTCCGGGCCCGGGCGAAGTCCGTTTGCGCCACAAGGCGCTCGGCCTCAATTACATCGATACCTACCACCGCACGGGGCTTTATGCGGTTGGCGCAATGCCGGCTGTGATCGGCATGGAAGGCGCGGGCGAGGTGACCGCAGTCGGTGCCGGTGTTACCGAGCTTGCGATTGGTGATCGCGTTGCCTACGCCAACCCGATCGGTGCCTATGCCGAGGAGCGGCTGATACCGGCTGATCGCCTGGTCAAATTGCCCGCCGCGATCAGTTTCGAGACTGCTGCGGCGATGATGCTGCAGGGCATGACGGCGCAGTATCTGCTGCGAAGGACGTTCAAAGTCGGGCCGCAGACGGTGATGCTTCTGCACGCTGCGGCGGGAGGCGTCGGCCTCATTGCCTGCCAGTGGGCGCGTCATCTGGGGGCAACCATCATCGGCACGGTCGGCTCGGACGAAAAGGCCAAGCTCGCCAAGGCGGCGGGGTGCGCGCACGTCATCAACTACCGTCGTGAGGATTTCGTCGCGCGCGTGCGCGAGATCACCGCCGGTGCCGGCTGCGACGTCGTCTATGACGCGATCGGCAAGGACACCTATCCGGGCTCGCTGGATTGCCTGAAGCCGTTCGGGTTGTGGGTTTCCTATGGCAATGCATCTGGCAAGATCGAAGGTTTCGATCTCGGCCTGCTGGCCGCCAAGGGCTCGCTGTACGCGACGCGCCCGACCCTCTTCACCTACATTGCCAAACGCGCCGATCTCATCGCCTCCGCCTCCGAGCTATTCGACATGGTCGAGCGCGGGGTTGTTCATATCAACGTCAATCAGACCTATGCGCTGCGGGATGCCGCGCAAGCGCATCGCGATCTGGAAGGCCGCAAGACCACGGGCTCTACGGTGCTGCTACCGTGAGCATCGATGTGCCAGGACATGATCGCGGCGCGGCGACGATACCCTACGCCAACGACCGATCGCGCGGGCTTTTGATCGCGCTTGCCGGCGTGCTGCTCTACGTCGTGCTGCACGTCGGCTTCAGGCTGCTGGCCTCGAGCACGCTGGGAGAAGACGATACGCTCGAGCAGATCCTGGTGCAGGACCTGCGCTGTGGCTACAACCCGCGCCAGCCGCCGCTCTACGACTGGGTGCTCTACGGCGTGCAGCAGCTCACCGGCCCTCGTCTCATTTCGTTTCTCGCCATCAAGTATGCGGCGCTGACGGCAACGGTCGTGCTGCTCTATCTGTCGGCCTATCGCGTGCTGCAGGATCGGCTGTGGGCGCTGCTGACGGTGGAGAGCCTGGCGCTGATCTATCAGATCGCGTGGCGCTACCATGAAGGCTTCACCCACGAGGTGCTGGCGATGGCGGCGGTGGCGGCGACGCTCTATGCGCTGCTGCGCCTCTTGGATCACGGCGGTTTGGGCGATTATGTGCTGTTCGGCGTCATCAGCGGCCTCGGCATGCTGACCGAGCCGAACTATACGGTCTATCAACTGTGTCTTTGGGGCGCGGTGTTGGCCCAGCCAGCAATTCGCGAGCGCATCGCGCGGCCGCTGCTGCTGGTCTCTGCCCTGATAGCGTTGGCGATTGCCTCTCCCTTCATTGTCTGGGTGGCGAGCGATCCCGCCCATGTTCAACAGTTGTGGCGGCCGAGCCGGCATGGCCACCTCAAGGACGTGTTCGTCGGCGTCAAGGATGCGGTGCGCGGACCTTTCATGTATCTGGCGCCGCTGATCGTCATCCTGCCGGTGGTGTTCCCCGGCTTCTTGCGCACAGCAGTTGCAGATATCCGTGCGGCATGGCCGCCGGTCGCGCCCGCCGCGCTCACTCCCGATCTGGAACGGCTCGTCATGACGACGATGCTGCTCGGAATCGTTTTGTCGATTCTGGGTGGCCTCGTGTTCGGCATCGGCGGCTATGCCATGCACGTCTTGATGCCGCTCTACGTCACAAGCGTGATCTGGCTGTTCGGTGTGGCGAAGCGCTCGGCAGGCGGTGCTGGGCGTGTGCCCATCTTCGCACGGCTGGCTTTGGCGATTGCGATCCTGGCGCTGCTGGCGCGCCTTGCCAATATGTTCGTGCTCGATCCTGTCTGTGGCAAGTGCCGCTGGGGGATTCCATACGCGACGTTGGCGGCCAAGCTGCAAGAGGCCGGCCTCGACACGACTAGTACGATCGTCGTCCCTGACGATGAACTGGCTGGCAACCTGCGGCCCTATTTCCCGCAAGCCGTGTTTGTTCTCGTCGGACGGCAAGCCTATACGCCACTGCGAAAGCCGCCGGCAGATGCGGGTTCGGCGCTGGTCTGGGATGCGGGTATGGATGACCATCAGGTGAGGCGACAAGCAGCCGAGCAGGCGGGGATCGATACGTCGGCGCACGCACCGCAGCTCGTCAAGGCGCCCTGGAGGCATCTGTGGAAGCCGTTCGGCTATCGCACGTCGGATTGGCGCTTCGTGGTGATGCCGGCACAGCGGCGGTAAGGGCGCGGCCGAGGAAAAAATTCGCGACAGGCCACTAGCCTCAGCGCAGTTCCTTGAAACGGCGCGGATCGGGTTTGCGGCCGGTAACGCGCTCAAGTGCGATTGCCGAAAGCACCTTGCCGCCAAGGGTCTGCTTGATCTCGCCTGTTTGATGGACCGCAGCGGCCGGCAAATTGTTTGAGGTTCTGGCGGGCGGGGCAACGACGGGCCTCGCAGGTGCCTCTTGAAGCTGGCCGTGAAAGCCGAGCCCCATCGGGGGAATAGCGCCTTCGTTGGCGCAAGCAGTGCAGGCCAATGCGGCCATGCTCACGGCGGCGACTCGCAGCATCACGGCAAAACCCCTCCAAGCCCGCATGCGAAGCGCTCATACCCCTGAGCTCGAACGGTGCGCGCAGGCAAATCCTCGCAACGCTCGATCGGCCTGTCAATCTGGCGAGATGGCAGTGAGCCGATGCAAAAGAGCATCGCGCAAGCGCCATGAACTGATGCTGAATAAGGCGTGGGGGCCTCGCAGCCGCCATGTCTTCGCCGCGCATGTGACGTGCACAACAAGTGCGCCACCAGGTGCTTGCGATGCTAGGCTCAGTGATTTGCAGCATGGTTTGCGAAGTGTGAACGCACCCTTCAGCAAACCATGAGCGCGTGTCCCAGAGCGCGCCATATGCGTCATTTTGAGGCGAGAAACAACTGGTCCTGAACCAATAATCCTTTGAAACAACGAGAAAAAATCCGCGACATTTACCATTCTTCATTGGCCCGCTGACATCCTTCTTCCCAGCTTGGAGGTCAACTCGGCAGCCTGCTTGAGCCGCAAACCGGGGCTCGCTCATAGGCCCGCCGCGACTGCCAAGATCGCATGCAGTTGCAAGGAGCAGCGTGATGGCACGTATCGAGTATGCCGCGCGTGATATCGTCCAGTCGTCGGCACAGGGCGGATCGCCCGACGCGCTTTACGAATTGGGATTGATGTATTGCGCAGGTCGCGACGTCGAGTTCGATCTCGTCGAAGCGCACAAGTGGTTCAACCTCGCAGCACTTCGTGGCAACGAGGAAGCGAAGCGCTACCGAACGGAGATTTCCCGCGAGATGTCGCGGCAACAGGTCTCGGCTGCGCAAAAGCGCGCCCGCCAGTGGCTTGCCATCCATTGATGGTTCGTGGCGCAATGCTGGATCGTCGCGTCAACACTTCGAGGCGAGTTCAAGTCAGCACTTGGAGAAGAGTGACGAGACGCAGTCCCACGTCTTCTTAGCGGCGCCGCTGATGGCGTTTCCGGCTTTGCCGGCCGCTTCGCTGGCAGTGCCCGCGGTATCGGCATCTTTGCCAGCTCCGCGCCGATCTGCTTCGTTTTCAATTGGTGCCGTGCGTTGCCCATCAGGCATTGCCTGTAGGGGTGTTGCGCGTGGCGGAACGTAGTGATCGGCTGCGCCGCTGCCCGTTCTGGGCGGTGATTGTGTGGGTTGGGATCCCGCAGCTTGTGGCTTTGTGATGGGTTGCTGAGCAGCCCGGGGAGCGTCGGGCGAGCGCCAGGGAGCAGGTGGCGCTGCGGTCGCGCCCTGCTGGGCCGATGGCGGTGCGGGCGTCGCCGCTCGAATATCGGGGGAGGGGGCAGCAGTTGGGTCTTCAGACACGATCCAATCACGGCCTGCACACGCGGCCCCGGCACTGCGATCGACGGTACATGCGGCATGGCCAGCGCGTTGGGCGATGTCCTTGATGCACGTGAACTGATGGCTGCCTTCCCCGCCGGACAAGGTTCCCTCGACATGGCAGCGGTAGGTGGCGGCAGGCTCCGAGCAGGTGACGCAATAGTCTTGGGCTCGCGCGAACGAGTCGGGGGCGCTGACGCACGTTGCCGCCAATACGGCCATTGCGATGCGGTTTGTGGCCGGCACAAGCGAGGCGGCTGTGGTCGTTTGCCCGGCAATAGGCCGGAAAAGGACGGACGTGCGGCGCATCGGGTAAATTCCTTGCTGGCGACGGTCGTGTGCCATCAGATCACACAACGGCGACAGTATGGCCGCGATTGTGTGGCGCTGGATCGCCTGGTCGTGGCCGGCGCGCTTGCCGCAAGGCAATTCAGACCCTGTAGGGCGCTTACAACCCGGAATCATCAGCTGTGCATGAGCATGTGCATGCACACCGAGCAGTCGGCTTGCAATCACGGTTGGCCCCCCTTATACGGTCGCTTGGCAGGGAGACGTGGCCGAGTGGCTGAAGGCGGCGCTTTGCTAAAGCGTTATACGGCAAAACCGTATCGAGGGTTCGAATCCCTCCGTCTCCGCCATGCAACTCATTGTTATGAGAGCGAAAAGCAAGTTCCGGCTGCCGCCCCTGAATTATCGCCCTCGTGATTTCGGGCGTCAATCCGCGTGCCAGCGCTGTGAGAGACGATTGGCAACGTTGGGTGGAATATTTTGCGCGCCGCGGAAATCCGTCTTCTCGAAATGGGCGTTCTCGAAATCGGCACTTTCCAGATTGGCTCCGACAAACGTCGTCGACACGAGCCGCGCGCCACGCAGCCGCACCTTGGACAAATCGGCGCCCGAGAAATTGACCTCCTCGGCACTGGCTCCCGTCATTTCCGCTCCGACGAGCTTGCTCCAGCGCAGGTCGGAGCCGAGAATGGCGCCGCGCAGCATATAGACGCCGGTGAGGTCGGCGCGCTGCATGCGGCCGTTCTCCATCAGTATGTCCTTCATGTGCGCGCCCTTGAAATCGACATCGTCGGCGAGCACTTCGTTCATGTCGGTGCCAAACATGAAGCTGCTGACCAGCCGCGAGCCGGAAATGTCGGCGCGATTGAGCCGGGTATGGAAAAGATCGGAGCCGGTGAAGTCGGCGCGCAGGGCCTTGCACCCCGACATGTCCGCCCACTTCAAGTTGGCGCCGCGAAGCGTTGCTCCAATCAGGTCGCAGCCGATCATGACGGCGTTTGAAAAATCGACGCGCGAGAGATCTGCGCCGTGCAGATCGATGCCCCCCATTCTGCGACCGACAAAAGTACAATGTCGCAAATCCGTGACCGGCTTTGGCGCGTCGCAATCGCCGCGCGGCAGCGAATGGGCGTGCGCGGGCTGCGGTGGCAAAGCCATGGCAATTGCTATCGTGACGCATGCCGCAGCAAGCATGCGTCGTAGAATGACGAAGATAGGTGCTGAGTGGATCATGATAGCCTCACACATTCACTGTAGGGCCCTATAGGGGTGACGGAGGAGCGACCGAGTGCGCATTGCAGGATCGCGGGACGCCTGAAAGAATAAGCGGCATGAGCCAATCCGAAACCAGCATGCCGCGCCGCTTTCACTTCCGGAAAATGCGCAGCAGTCGCCATTGCGTGAAGCCGCTGGCGCTGCTCGTTGCCGTGATGGCGATGGCGGCGCCCGCATGCGCCGAGCAGGGCGAGCACGTTGCCGCAGCTCACGACTCCAGCGTGCTTGCCGATCGCGCCATGCTCGCGCGACTGGCGCAAGGCGCGATGCGCAAGTTCAAGTTCGCCGAAACACTCAATGCGTTGCCGCCCGTCGACGTGTTGGACCGCGCCGGAAGGCACACCTCGCTCGAGCCCTGGGCCGGGCGCATGGTGCTGCTCAACATCTGGGCCAGCTGGTGTGCACCATGCCGTCAGGAAATGCCGGCGTTGGCGCGTTTGCGCGATCGGCTCGCGCCAACCGGCATCGATATCGTGACACTCAGCATCGACAAGGCTTCTGCCGACGCCCTCGCGTTCCTCAAAGTCCTGGGCCTCGACGATTTGCCGGTTCTGCTCGATGCCAACATGGCCGCCGCCAAGGCGCTCGGCGTGCAGGGGGCGCCGACGTCGATCCTGATCGACGAGGCGGGGCGCGAGCTCGGCCGCATCGAGGGCGCAGTCGATTGGGAATCGGCGGACGCGATGCTGCTGCTCAAAGCCATGCGCCTCAAGTCGCAACAGGCGCTTGGGGCGAACCCAGGCTCTACGGCGATGCCCCGACGTTAACGCGGGCAGCAGGTGGCGCATCGGCTTGTTTCCTATCCTGACCAAGCGAGGCCGGCGATCAGCAGAATGCAGACCACGGCGTGCGTGAGAATGGTCAACGGCATCGCTGCCGATAACGCGCCTGCTATTGCCGCCCTGGAAGCGAGCAAAGCGGGTATGGCGCCCGCAAGTGAAATCCACGACACCTTGGGCAGTGGCGAGACGAGCAGGATGAGAAATCCGGCTGCAAACCACATAGGCAGCACCAGCGCGGCGGCCGATGCGCCAAGCCGTGCCGGCAGCGTCATTTTGCCGACGCTGCGGTCCGCCGGAATGTCGGGGATCGAGTTGACCCATAAGATCGCGGCGACGAAGCAAGCAATCACGGCGCCAAGCCACCAAGCCTCGGGCGGGATCGTACCGGTGAGAATGAGGCTTGTTCCGGCAACAGGAAGCAACCCGAAGCAGATGCCGATGACGAGATCGCCGAGGCCGCGGCACGCCAGGCACGGTGGGGAGGAGTAGGTGATGGCAAGCAGCGTTCCGGCGACGCCGATGGCGAGCAGTGCCGGTCCGGTGATCCAGACAAACGCCAACCCCAGTAGCGCGCCGCAGACCATCAGCACGACGCCGATGCGCAACGCATCTCGCTCACTCAAGACGTCGTTCTGAATGAAGCGGCTGCCGCCCGAGAAGGGATGCACGAAACCGGTGTTGACCGCGTCGTTGCCGCTGACCGCATCGAAATAGTCGTTGAGGATGTTGGCGCCGGCGTGGATCAGCGCAATGTTGATCGTGGCCAGAACCAGCAGATGAATGGCAATGCCCGATGCACTTGTGTGAGCCGCGAGTGCTCCCGCGGCGAGAACCGGTAGGATCGATGCGGTAAGGAACGCCGGCCGCGTCGCCGCCAGGACGGTGGCCAGCTTGTTGATAGGGGTCCGGCCATGAAAGCGTTCCAGTGTCGGTTCACTCAAGCAAGGCTCCTGTTTGGTCGCAGTCTCGTCGTTCTCGTCGTGTGGGATCTGTCATCCTCTGGCGCGTCACGGCAGATCGCGGCTCTTGAAAACAAAATACCCGATGGCGCCGAACACCAGCCCGAGCGCAAGCGGATAGAGCAGCGCCCAGGCGAGATAGCCCCTGTAGCCGAAGCTATCGAGAATGACGAAGGCCGAGGGGCCCAGCATCACCAGCTCGGCATCGAACAGCATCATGGCGGCGGCGCGGAAGGCCTGCAGCGGATTGGCGAGAGCGATGCCGACGATCAGCCCGATCGACGCCTGCCCCTTGATGAGCATGCCGAGCAGGATCAGATCGAGGAATAGCACCAGCGTCAGCCAGATCAGGAAGGCGAGGCCCTGGGCCACATCGACTGCGCGCGCCAGCGATGAAATCAGGAAGCCGAGGCCAAGGAAGCAGGTGGCAAGTGACACCAGAAGCGCGGTGTAGAAAAGGAACTGGCTCCACGGGATCGCCACGCCGATCGCTGCGCCATAGACGACGGCGGCAGCCATCGCCGCGAACACCGGCAGGAAGACGATGATGAAGCGGCCGATGAAGCGGCCCCAATACCAGGAGCTGAGCGGCACCGGCAACGACAGCATATATTCGAGCACGCCGGCTTCGCGATCGCCGGCCAGTGAGCGCACGGTGGAGATCAGCACGAACACCGGCAGGATCGCCAACGAAAGCTGGATGAAGGTGACCAGCAGGCGGGAAAGGCCGGTAAAGCCCAGCACGCGCGATTCAGCCAGGCCAAAGCCGAACAGCAGGGCCACAAGCCCGCCGAACACCAGGACATAGACAAGGAACCACCGGGCGCGAAGCGATTCGGAAATGTCCAGGCGAATGGTCTGGATGAGCTCAGTCACGGCGCAACAGTCCTTCGCTTTCCGGCAAGCAATAAACGCGCGAGGCGCGCTTTGCCGCCTGCTCCTTCATAGTCTGATATGGCACCGTACCGGGACGTTGATCGGGGTAGGCGCCAAAGCCGTGCGCCATCGGGCTCTGCATTCCATCCCTGTAGAAGGCCTTGCGAGCGTCGAGCCAGGTCTTTCCCTTCTCCACGTCCATGACCCAGAATTCGACGTCGGTTTCGTCCTTCCACGGTTGCCGGTCGAGAAACAGCAATGCATCGCCGATGTCGTCGAACTTGTAGGCCTTGTGCCCGGGACCGCCGCGCAACTGAGAGGCATAGCGTGGATCGGAGATGATCATGCGGCAGAAGTCGCAGGTGTCACGGTCGTAGTGGATCTCGACGGGGCCGGTTGCCGGCTCCTGCGAACAGGCGGCCAGCAGCAACGCCAGCGCGGTCAAAAGCCCGGGGAGCGGCAGTCTAGAGCGATTTTTGATTGGCATCGCTGACACCTCGCTCCTCTGGTTGTTTTGGGGTGACAACAGTACTGCGGCCCTGTCTTGCGTCGGACTTCTCGCCTTGCAGATCGAGCGCGGCGATGAGCCCGCCAAAGCGGGTCAGCATGGCAAGGAAGCGAAGGCGATCGGCGCCGGCCACGTCGCCGTGCCAGGATGTGCCGTCGCCGTTGGCTGTAAATCCCCAGCTTGCAAGCGCGCGGGTGAAGGTCTCGTCCACGCGATTGGCGGTGATGCGGCAGTGGTGATGGGTGGCAAGATCGCCTGCTGCTGCGATCCGCTGGTCGAGCACGACCCTGCCACGATCGAGTTCGATGACGCGATTGACGAGACCGACGACTTCCTCCAGGCGATGCGATGAGATCAGCATGGGGCGCTCTGGCTCGGCGGCGAGCAGATCAAACAGCACCTTGCGCGCGGCAGGATCGAGATTGGCGGTCGGCTCGTCGAGAATGAGGAGCCGGCATGCGCGGCCGAGCGCAATCGCCGCCAGGATCTTCTGCTTTTGTCCGCCCGACAACTTGACGAAAGGCTTTCCTGCGACATCGGCAAGATCGAGGCCGAGGCGGGACAGCACATCGACGATCTGGCTTTGCTCGGTGGTGCTGACGACAGCGGCAAAGCGCACCAGATCGGCGACCGGCATCTTCAGCGGCGGGGGCAGTTGCGGTACGAAGCCGATATCCTTCAGAACCTCGCGGCGGTCCCGGCGCGGCGAGCGTCCCTCAACCAGCAACTCGCCATCATAGGTGTATTCGCCGAGCAGGCAGCGGATCAACGTAGTCTTGCCGGCGCCATTGGCACCGACCAGCGCCACCCGGTCGCCCGCCGCGATCGACAACGACAGCCCATCGAGCACCTTGTGCCGGCGAAACGCCTTGGTGAGCTGGTTGATGATGATCACAGCATGTCTCCAACGCCCTTGACCTTCATGCTGAGAGCGCCGGGCAGGCACGCCTCCAGGCACATGCCGCAGCGCGTGCAGTCGGGGCCCGCCTCCATGACCGATTTGTGCGCGCGGTTCTTGATCGTCATCTCCAGAACATGTGGAACGAGGCAGACGGACCGGCAGTTGCCTTCATGCAGGCACTTGGTTGCGTCCCACTGGATCTTGACCGGCGACGTTGCGCCCACGAAGCCGTAGGTGAGACCGATCGGGCAGACATAGCGGCACCAGAAGCGTCGAACGAAGAACACCTCGATCAGAAGCAGAGCGCCAACCCACAACAAGGCGATGCCGCCGCCATAGATCAGCGCGCGAGACAGGATGCCGACTGGTGAGATGGTATCGAACACCGTGTAGCCGGTGACGAGCGCCAGCGCCGCGAAGATGACGTAGAGCACGGTGCGCATGCGCCGGTCGAGTTGCTGGTCTGTCGCCCAGCCCTTGGGGACCAGCTTCAAGTGCACCATCTCGGCAAGCTCGGACAACAAGTGATAGGGGCACGCCCAGGCGCAGAATGATCGCCCGCCAACCAGCCACCATAGGAACATCACCGTGACGGTGCCGATCAACAGATTGATGAGAATTTCCTTGTAGGCGAGCACCACCTGCAGCGAGGAGTTGACGTCGGCCATGTGGAATCCGACGAAACGTGAGGCCGTGAGTGAACCTTCTACCAGCTGTACGTCAAACCAGAACGATACGACGAACAGAAGATTGATGATGATGATCGACGGCCAACGCCACATGCGCCAGGCGAATGTCGGCTTGGTATTCTCGTGCTTGTAGAGGAGGTCGCGCCGGAACGTTCTTTGTTCGGGCGTCATCTTCCATGTATGGATCGAGCGCATCGTCTCGGTCCATTCGCTCTTTTCGTGCTTGATGGGATCGGCGCCGAGCATCGTGCGCAATCCTTCGTAAAGGTCGCGCATCGTCTGCCGGCAGGTGCGTTCGCGCTCGGACAGCGGTTCCGGTGCGCTGATCGCGTTGTCATGGACGATCTTCTGCTCCGCCTTCCTGTCGATCTCCGCCGCTTTCGCAGGAATGATGAACTTGTCGATCTCGTTCATGCTCTGGCTCCCGAGATGAAGCGCTCGACATCGGCCTGCTGCCACATTTTGCGCTCCTCGATAACGATGGCGGCGGGTTCTGCTGGGCAGATCATCTCGCACATGCCGCAGCCGACGCACGCCTTGAGCACGACCGGCGTGCGCCGCTTGTCGTTGGCGTCGCCACTCATCGGTTCCAGTCTGATGGCATCCTTGATAGGACACTCGCGCACGCACAGATCGCACGTCTCAGTATCGTAATTGCGGCTGGCGATCGGGATCGGGTTCCAGCGATCGACATCCACATAACGGTGCATGCCGGCGAACGCATCGCCGCGCGCCTTGCCTTTGAACCCCTTGCCTTGCCGCGCCAGACACGCATCTGGACGCGCCAATACGGCAAGCCCCATGCGCACCTGCTCCTTCTTGTCGATGCTGTGCGTCAAGGCCCCGGTCGGGCAGGCAAGAACGCATTGCACGGCATCGCACGAGAAATCGCACGCTTGATCGCGAGCCGTGATGTAGGGAGCGCCGTTGCCGAAGCCATCGGTGATGTCGGCAAGCTTGATGGCGTTGACCGGGCAGACCTGCACGCACTGGCCGCACTTGATGCAGGACGCCAGGAATTCCTTTTCTTGAAGCGCTCCGGGTGGGCGCAAGCGCTTCACCCAGCCCGAGACGATCGGCACGTATCCCGCCATTGCCGCAGCGACTGTGCCCGCGCCAAGCAGGATCGACAGCAAGAATGCGCGCCGCTCCTTCTGCTTGCGCCCACTGACTGGCTTTGGCGCTGCCTTTTCCTTGTCTGTAAATGCCATCGTGCGGCGCTCCGGCTATTTCTTGTAAAGTCCGAAGGGGTCGATACGTCCGTCAGGCGTCATGTCGTGACCGGCCTTTTGGGGTGGTGAGCTTGCTGCGGAGGCGGCGGGGCCACCGTCTGGCCCTTCGTCGGCATCACTCGAGGGCAACTTTGATGGCAGCGTGCGATCCTTGCGGGCCGCGAACGTGCGGCTCATGCGCGGCTGGCTATCCGTCAACAGCATCAACGGTTCGGTGAAGGGGGCCAAGCGCTCGATGAAATCGAGTGCGGTGAGGGCGGGCGAGCCCTTGAAAAAGGTGGCGCTGGGAACATCCATCCACAGCCGGTCGGCGAAGGATCGCATCACGTAGGGCTTGTCGCCGATGCCGTCATGGTTGCGATCGAAGCCCTCGTAGTCGTCCCAGTGGTTGCCCTTCCAACTGGCCTTGGCAGCGGATTCGAACAGCCGCATGGCAACGTGCTGCGTGTTGGACAAGAAACGGTTGTCCTCGAAGATGTTGCCGATGCGATCGGAAAGAAAGGAGACGCCGATGTCGTTGAAGGCGATGGTGTTGTCGGCGATGAGGACGCTGCTGTCGGGCTGGAATGGCGTGATGTCGAAGGCCATGCCGACGGCATTGTAAAGCACTTCGTTGCCCACAATGACGACATTGCTCGCTTCTTTGAGCCCGATGCCGACCCCCGCCGCGCCAAGCGCCTGGACAATGCGATTGCGGCGTACGATGTCGCCTTCGTCGTACATGAGTGAAATGCCGACCGAGTTGCGCTCCAGGTGGTTGTCTTCGACGATGTTGTCGCGCGCATACATGAAATGCAGGCCATAGCGGCCCTGCGTGATGTTGTTGTGCGAGATCGTATTGCCCGTCGAGTACCAGACGACGAAGTCGCGGCTGCCGGTGATCCTGTTTTCCTCGAGTTTGTTGTCGCGGCTGTACCACAAGCGCACGGCATCGCCCTTGACGCCGAGATCGACATCCGATTTGGAAACGATCGTGTTGCGGCGCACGAGATTGTTGTGAGCTTCCTGCAGGTCGATGCCGAACAGGCTTTCGCTGATGGCATTGTCCTTGACGACATTGAAGTTGCCTTCGATGCGGATGCCGGCGTCGATGTCGTTGTGCTGATCGCCGGAGTTGACGACCTTGATGTTGCGGACGGTGGCGCCATTGGTGTGCACGTGAACGACGGTGCCCTTGCCGCCGCCATCGACGGTCACGCCGTTGCTGCCGTCGAGCACGATAGGCCGCATGATGACGACAGGCCCCGCATACACTCCGGCAGGTGGGCTCAGCGTCTCGCCGTCTTTGGTCGCATCGATGAGCGGCTGCAACGCAGGCTTCGCGCTGGCGGCAGCGGATTGCGTCACCGCTTTTGGCGTGCCGGGGAAGAAAGCGCTCGCGAGCGTTGTCGCGGCAATGGCAAGCAAAATGTGCAGTCCGGCGACGGATCGCGGATTTCGGTTGTCTCGATCGTGGCAAGCCTCACGAGGCACGTCCCGTCTCCGACAGTTGCTTGCGGCGCAAGAGCAAGGCCAAGGTCAGCAGCGCGGAGATCACGAGCATCAACAAGAAGCCGCGGTGCGGATATGAATGCGTCGAAAACTGCGCCACCTTGCCCTGTCCGAACACGGTCGGCATGAACGGCTTCAAGGTGAACGCGCCCATCTCGTTGAGGCTATGGCCATACCACCACAGCCACGATGCGTATTCGATGATGAAGAACACCGGCAGCAGGATCGGCACCAGGATCAGCAGGTAGTGCAACGGCCAATTCGAGCGCGCGAAGAATAGCATGGCGGCCATGGCCACCAGGATGACCCAGAACAGGCCGGTTGCCACGCTCGACATCGTGCGCGCCATGGGGATGTTCTTTTCGGGCTGGTTGAACCAGCGGCCGAGCGCCTTCTCGTAGTGCCACGACAACACCTGCGCGCCGCTTCCGGTCCACGGCTGACGCGCGGCGTCCGGCTTGCGCCGCTGATCGGCGTCGTAAGCGGCCTTGAGAATCTCGATGTCGAGCGGCTTGCCCTTCAGTTGCGATTTGCCGGCTTCGGCAAGGATTTCCTTCAAGCTCTTGGGCTTTGCACCGTCGCTCGTTGCGGTGCCGGCGTGTAGACGGCCGAGCGCTTCGCCGAGTTTGGATTCGCCGACCTGTTCGACGCTGCGACGCAGCGCGGCCGTATCGGTGACGCCGCCCGCGCCACTCTCAACCAGAGACTTCTTGAGTGCCGCGATGACGGGACTTTGCTCCTCGCCCTCCTCTTCCTGGCCCTGACCGAGCGAGGTGACGAGAGCATCGAGGTATCCGGCATTCTGGTAACGGATACCGCCCGAGGTGAAATAGGCAAGATACATCCACACCGCGATTGCGGCAAAGCCCGCTCCCATGACCATGACGCGTAATCGCGGCGATGGAATCATGAAGCCGATGATGAGAAATCCCAGGAATGACATCAGGAACGGCGAGAAGAACTTTTCCACGACGCCGCCCGAGGCGATCGGGAACATGCCGACGAAATGGTTGATGGCATCCATCTCGTGCACACAGTCGAGCGCCTTTTCCTCGTAAACCTCGCGCTTGGCGGTGAGCTTGCAGCCGTTGAACACGCCGTTCATGTGGAAGTGGATGCGCACGCCATCGGGAAACGCTTCGGCTGGATAGTTCGGCGCCTTGAGCGAAACCCACCACACCGGCGACATGTAGAGGAGCGCCAACAGCACCAATGCGGCAAGCGACACGATGCCAATCACCTTGCTGCGCTTTTCTGCAAAATCGATTGCTCGGGTCATGCGCTCTCGCCAGACTGAAAATCATCCACGAAGGGGGAGGCACCTGCCTTGTGCCTCCCACACATTATCTCAATCCAACCGGTCTTGTCGGATTTACTTGAAGTCGGGATTCTGCCAGCCGGGAGGAGCCACCTTGTCCTTGGGGGCCTTCAACCGCGAGACATAGTCCATGACGGCCTCGACGTCGCGCTCGGTGAAGCCGGCGATCTGCTTCACCATCTCGGGGTTCGAGTTGCGGCGTTTGCCACTCTTGATTTCGCGGAACTGCCGGATCAGGTAGGCGAAGTGCTGACCCTGGATCAGCGGGAACCACTTCTCGTGCTTGCCCTCGCCCTTTTCGCCATGGCACTTGACGCAGTTGTCGGCATAAAGCTTGGCGCCATGCTCGATATCCTTGCCCGGTCCCTCGCCGTTTTCCGGCGTCATCGGCAGCTTGGAGATGTAGGCCGCGACGTCGGTGATCGACTGCACGCCGCCGATTTCCTTGGGCAGCGCAAACGGATACATCGTCGGGTTGTCGCGGTTCAGTGCGCGGATGTCGGCGAGCTGCTTGATGATGACTTCGAAATGCTGGCCGGCGATCTGCGGGAACGTGCCGTCCTTGCTGCCCCAGCCCTCGGGAAGATGACAGGCCGAACACACTTCGTAGACGGCCTTGCCGTTCTCCAGGTTGGGGGTGAGCTTCATTGCTTCGTCCTTCTCACCGCCCTCAGCGTTCCAGACGTTGACGTTCTTGGCGGCGCCGGGATCGTCGCCGGCACCGGTGAGGAGAGCAATGGCCAGAACGCTTGCGCTCAATGCACCCATAAGCTTGGTCTTCATGATCGTGGCTCTCCTGCTCCTGCGTGGGTTCTCTCGTCTCACGAATGACGCGCCGACGTCGCTTCGTCGCTTAGTCATTTCTTGGCAGTCGGATCCTGCGCAGCAACGTAGGCTGCCAGCAACTCGATGTCAGCGTCCGACAGATCCTCGGTCGCCGCCTGCATTGCTTCTGCCTGGCCGTTGGTGCGGGCCTTGGACTTGATGTCCTTCAGCTGTGCCAGAACATAGGCGTGCTTCTGCCCGGCAATCAGCGGGAAGCCTTCCTGCGGCGCGCGACCGGCAGGTCCGTGGCAGGCTTCACACTTTTCGGCAAACAGTTTTGTGGCCGTGGTCAGTTTGTCTGCCGGCAGGGGCGCTGGTGGCGGGTCGACGGGAATTGGCGCCACAGTGGCGAGCCACGCCGAGATCGTCTTCACTTCCTCTGGTGTCACGCGCCGCGCGCCGTCGGGTGCAACGAGCGCGCCGCGCATGCCCTTGGCGCGCGGATTGCCCGAGGCGTCGGGGCCACCGACGCGCTTACCCGATAGAATATCCTCGATCTGCGCCACCATGTAGTCGGCGCGTTGTCCGGCGAGTGCGGGATAGTCCTGGATCGCCTTCTGACCGTCCTTGCCGTGGCAGGCGATGCATGAGCGGCGCAGATAAAGCTTCTTGGCCTCGGCCGCGTCGACAGCAGCGGCAGGCGGGGGTGCAGCCGCAGGCGCCTGTTGCGCGCTCACCGGCTGCGCTGAGATCAGCGTCGCGAATGCGGTCAGCATTGTGCCGAGCATTGATGCTTTGATCGCTCTCATGCGTTCAGACCTGCGGTTAGAGAGCCACCATGTCATCACGACATGGCGACCACTCGATTGAATGGGGTCGGGATCAGGCCAGGGGACCACTTCGTTGTAGCCACCGTAGCGCTCTGCCGGGAAGCGGACCTTGGAGGCGGACCTTGCTCCGGCATCATCAAGGGAGCGCGGCTTGCGTACCCGCCCCCGTCATCGGGCCGGGGTGGCGAGAGATGTCGCCACCCCGATTATCGAAGGTTACTTCACGACCTTGGCATTGTTCTGCTCAAGGTAGGTCTTGGCGCGCAGACCGATGTCGGCGGCCTTGACCTGATACTGGAACCATTGCTGGGCCCACAGTGTCGCGTTCTGCCAATCCTTCTTGCCGGCGAAATCCTCGGTCTTCTTCTTGGCATCCGCGGCGAAGTTCAGCTGGTCTGTAGCGTCTTCCACGAGCGAGACGACCGTCGGGAAGTCCTTGAAGTTGCGTTCGGTGATGAACTTCACGACGCTGTCGATCACGGCCTGGGTATCGGTATTGGTCTTGATCTGCTTCGTGTAGTCGCCTTCGGCGTAGGCCTGGCCTTCCTTGAGAGCTGCTTCCTCCGCCTTCACGCCCTTCGGCCTGACGAGCAGATAGCCCTGCATCTCAAGGTGGAGCGCCGAGCAGAACTCGGTGCAGTAGTACGGATAGACGCCAGGCTTCTCGGCCTTCAGCGTTGCCGACACGGTCTTGCCGGGTTCAACCGAAAGGTTGACGTTATGACCGCGGATGGCAAAGCCGTGCGTCTCGTCTTGTGCGCGCTCGAGGTTGGTCAGATGGAAGTGGACCGTCTCGCCTTCCTCGACCTCGACGATTTCAGGCGTGATGTGCGAGCGGATGAGCGAACCATAGACGTGGGTGCCGTCGTCCTTCTTCTCGACACGCTCACGACCGGCCAGAACAGCATGCGGCGACTTGGAGTCGGTGCGGCTGTTCCAACCCGACTTGTAGCGGATGTGCGGCTTCAACGTGTCGGCCTGGATCGCGACCGCGTAATGGGGCTCGCCCAGCGGCAGCGGCATGTCGTAGAGCAGCTCCATCTTGTCGCCGGAGATGTCGATCAGCTGGTGGTTCTGCGGATGCAGCGGGCCAACCGGCTGGAAGCGATCGATGGCGAGCTTGTTGAGCGCGACGAGGTACTTGCCCTTCGGCTTGACCGAGTCGCCTTCCATCGCCATCAAGTGGCCGATGTTGTAGTGGACCGACAACTTGTCGAGCACCTTGCCTTCGCAGTAGTCCCACTTGGTCACCTGGCTGTCGACGTAGATCGACGTGTAGACCGTGCAAGGCTTGGAGTCATACTGCGTGTGGAGCGGGCCGAGGCCAACCTGCACCTGGGTGTGCAGTGATTTCTTGAGGTCCAGGATCGGCACGCCGTAAGGATCCTTTGCGGCGAAGTCCTTGGCGTCGACGAGCGCCTTCATCTTCTCGAACGAGTAGACGGAGGCGTGCGTGTCGAGCTTGCCGGCGACGATGATGAACTTGCCGTCCGGGCTGACGTCGACGCCGTGCGGGCTCTTGGGCTCAGGCACCAGGAAGACGACGCCCTCGGCCGTCGTGACATCGAGCGGCAGAACGTCATGGCCGTTGATCTTCTTTGCCTTGCCGGCCTTCACCAGCTCAGCCGCCTTCTGCCAATTGATGATGTGCAGGAAGTCGGTGTCCTTTTGCGAGCAGCCCGCTTCGAACGGCGGTCGGCCCTTCTCGATGCCACCGACGTAGCGTTCGGTGCAGAACGAGTTCGTGAATGAGAACCCGTGGCTCGGTCCCTTGCCGGCGTCCGACAGGTCCTGGCTGTAGGGCGGCAGCTCGATGGAGAAGCTCTCCTCGGGAATGATGCGGCCCTTCTCCTTGTTGAACTTCCAATAGGTGACGGCGCCGCGATACTTCTCGTTGAACTGCGAGATCGGCACGTACTGGTCCTCGAGCGGACCTGCGTACTGGGTCGCTTCGATCACGTACTCGGTGTTCTGCGTGACGAATGCGCCGCCGTGCTCCGACTTCATGATCGGGTTGGCGACAATCTGTTTTGTCTCGAAGTCAGCCAGATCGATGACGGCGATGCGCGGATTGGCCTTGTCGTTGATGAAAAGGTATTTGCCGTCGTATTCGCCGTTGGCTTCCGACATGGCCGGATGGTGCGTGTCGCCGTAATTGATATCCTTGCCGTTGATGCGCCCTTGCGCGAGCACCGCCCTGGACTCTTCGTCGAAGCCATAGCCCTGCCACGGCTCGGGCGTGAACACCGCCAGGTACTTGAGAATTCGCATCGAAGGGATGCCATAGACAATGACCTGACCGCTTTGACCGCCCGACGAGAACACGACGAACTCGTCGCGCTTGCCGGTTGGAACGTAGGTCTTGGCGGCGGCGAGGACGTCCTTCTGGGTCAGATTCCTGCGCTTCATGACGTCGTCGAGGGTTTCGGCTGCGAACGTTGCCGACGTGGTCGTAAGCAAGGCGCCTGCGGCCATTGAAATTCGTAGTGAGCGGACAAATCTCTTGCGCATCGCACAGTCTCCAGCTGTGAGTGGCGGCCCTGTCTTTCCAGCGCACATCGAAGGCGAGTAGGATGTCGAGACAGGCAGGGCCGCCGATTCAATCCGCCACGCGCCCCCCCAAGAGGCGCACGGACCGGATCTGGTGGCAGGATGGCCGGAATTACCCAGTGCAGTTCTTGACTTTTGTTAAGGGTTCGATTGCCCCACCACGCAATGCTGTCGCAGCAGCCAAAAAGGGGCTCATAATGCACATCTTCAGGTGGTGCCGATGCGCGTTTGGCGTGCTGGCCGCTGGACTCATGATATCGCTATCGGGCATTGCAGTTGTGCCCGGACATGCGCTGGAGCCGCGCCAGCAAGGAGTGCAGGACGCAAGCGATGCTGCGGCGCTGCAGCTTGGCAGTCGATTCATCCTCAGCGCGCATGATGGGCGCACGCTGACGGACGAGCATTTTCGTGGCCGTCACATGCTTGTGTTCTTCGGCTATACACATTGCCCGGATGTCTGCCCGACCAGCCTGATGACCTTGGCGCGCGTGATGGAGCTGCTCGGAGCAGATGCCGACAAGGTGCAACCCGTATTTATCACGGTCGACCCGGAGCGCGACACGCGCGAGGTGCTGGCCAGCTTTGTTGCTCACTTCGACAAGCGGATCGTGGCGCTGACCGGCCCGCAGGCGATGATTGATCGCGTGGCCAAAGGCTACCATGTGAAATATGCCAAGGTGCCGGGCAGCGGTGATAGCGGATTCTATACCGTCGATCACACGTCGACGATGTTTCACATGGGGCCGCAGGGCGAATTCATTGCGCGCATTCCTTATGAAACTCCAGCCGAGGACATCGCCAAGGCGCTGAGGGCCGGCTTCACGAAATGAAGGGCTGGGCCGCGCACATTCGAGCTACGATCACGCGTTGGGTCGAATGGCTGCGTGTGCGGGTGAGGGCCATAGGCTATCGAGCGCCGCTGCTGGCGCTTGCAGGCGTGTTCACGGCCGGCATCATTTTCTGGGGCGCCTTCAATACGGCGATGGAAGCGACCAACACGCTGTCCTTCTGCATTTCCTGTCATGAAATGCGCTCGACCGTTTACGAGGAGTATCGCCACTCCGTTCACTACACCAATCCGTCGGGAGTGCAGGCCGTCTGCTCGGATTGCCATGTGCCGCGCGACTGGACCGCCAAGGTCGTGCGCAAGATCCAGGCCTCTCAAGAGGTGTACCACTGGCTGGTTGGATCGATCTCGAGCCCCGAAAAATTCGAGGCCAAACGCGGTCAGCTTGCCGAGCGCGTCTGGCGTGCGATGAAGGCCAGCAATTCCCAGGAATGTCGCAACTGTCACAATTTCGCGGTGATGGATACGCAGTGGCAAGGCCGCTTTGCCGGCCGAATCCATGCCGGTGCGGCCAAGGACGGCAAGACCTGCATCGATTGCCACAAGGGCATCTCGCATCGCTTGCCGCAAAAGGCAAAGCCGGCGGTTCCTCAGCGGGAGGCGTTCGACGCTGAGCTGGCACAGGAAATCAACATGACCTGCGCCCCGTGCCATGGCCGGCAGGGGCAAGGCACGGGAGATGGCGTTTACCCGCGACTTGCCGGTCTTGATCCCGACTACCTGACGCGCCAGCTGCAGCACTTCAAGGACAAGTCGCGCATCAACATCGCCATGCTGCCCTACGCCACCGAGCGCGAGCTGCCCGATAGCGATGTCAAGACGATCGTCGCGTATCTGACGTCGATCGAACTGGCGAGCAAACTCGGCGCGGCCGACGAATCGAGCAGCTTCGATGCCTTGAGCCGACTCAAGGAAAGCAAGGCGGTGCTCAACGTGCCGCTCCATGTGGGGGATGTCGCCAAAGGTCAACGCGTCTACCTGAAGGAATGCGCCTCTTGTCACGGCAAGGACGGCTATGGCGACAAGGAGCGGACAATTCCACAGCTGGCCGGCCAGCACAGCGGCTATCTGAAGCGGCAGATCGAAGAATTCGGCAAGGCCACGCGCGTTCATGACGACCCTGCGGATGCGGCCATCTTCAAGTCGTTCAATGCCGTGGAGGTCGACGATCTGCTCGCCTACCTATCGACACTGGATGATCAATGAGGCGGCAAGCGGTGCCTTGGGTCATGGCAGCGATATGCAGGCTCGATGACGAGTTTGTTATCGCCTTTTGCATCGCGACAGATCGCAGCGTGACGCTGCGCCCAATCGATTATGCCGACCTGCACCACCAAATTATAGCCGGGTGATGACGTCTGCTATGCGACGGCTGCTCGCCGTGGAAGGCCCACGAGATGGACAAGCATGACTGGGAAATCGTTCGCGCCACGCCGCTGTTTGGCACTCTGCCAAGAGAGGCAGCGATGCGCATTCTCGACGGATTGGGGCCACGCGGCTACGATCGCGGCGTTCTGCTGTTCGAGCAGGGCACGGAGGCTGACAGTTTCTTCGTCGTGCTCGATGGCTGGGTCAAGATCTACCGCACGACGCCCGAGGGTCATGAGACCGTGGTGACGGTGTTCCGGCGAGGGGAGATATTCGCGGAAGCCGCAATCTTCATGGGCGGACGCTATCCAGTGAGTGCGGAGACAGTGACGGCGTGCCGCTTGTTGCGGGTCAACGGCGAGAAGCTGCGCCGCATCATCTTCGAGAATCCCAATCTCGCGCTGTCGATGCTGGCATCGGCGTCTTATCATCTGAAATCGCTGGTCGAGCAGATCGAGCAAATGAAGCGTTTGACGGGTCCGCAGCGGCTCGCCGATTTCCTGCTGCGGCTGTGCCCCGGTTACGAGGGTGCGTGCACAGTCAACCTGCCGTTCGAAAAATCGCTGATCGCCAACCGGCTCGGCATGAAGCCCGAGAGCCTGTCGCGTGCGCTCGCAAAATTGAAGCCGATCGGCATCTCGACCGAGCGCGACATCGTTTCGATCGAAGACATCGGCAAGGTCGTGAAGTTCGTCGAGGATGTCGGCGAAGATGAATAGCGGGGGAATGGTAGCGGGCGAATCACCGGCGCGGGCTGGCCCTCAGTGGCTTGTGCCCTCCGAGAATGTGATCTTGTTGTAGACGTTGTACTTGCCCGACGGCCGCGACATCGGAATGCGCTTCACCTCTTCAAACGACTCGGCGTTGTAGACGACGAGCGCGCCGTCGTTCTCCCAGATGGAGACGAGGGCGTGTCGGCCATACCGATCGAACTCGACGTGTGCAGCGGTTTTCCCCGGCGCCGGGCGCAAGGTGCGCACGATCTCGAGCTTCTCCTTGTCGACGATCTGAATCGCATCCTTGGCGCTCGACATCATCACATCGGTCCAGGCGTAGCGCGATCCCTCGTGACTACGCATGAAGAAGCCGGGACCGGGGGTCTCGATGCGCTTGACGAGCGACCAGTCGGTGAGGTTGAGAACGCTGATGCGGCCTTCCTTCAAGTGCGGTGTCGCCATCACCTTGTTGCCCTGATGCGTGAACGTTATGCCGGCGCCCAGATGTGGAAGGCCCGGCAGCTCGACGCGCGTCACCACACGGCCTTCATCAAGGGCGACAACCATTGCGCTCTTGCCATCACGCGCGGAGCCGAGAAGATGCCGGTACGCCTGGTCGAAAAAAAAGTCGTCGAGGGGCTCATCGATGCCGATGCGGCGCAGGGTCAGGGGCGGTGCGGCTGCATTCGGCGATTGCGTCGAAATCTCCCAGATTTCGGGGACGTCCTTGAGTGCGGCGATGAACGAGTTGCGCTGCGGAGCCTGATAGACGGCACTCACGCGAGAGGTCGCACCCTTCTGGTCCTTGACGTCGAACACGCGCTCGACGCTGAGATCATGGGCTGAGAGAACGACCAGCGTGTGCGGCAGATAGTTGGCGACGGCGATGTGGCGCGAGTCGCTCGACAGCGCGATATTGCGCGAGTTGATGCCGGCGCGCACTTCGGCCACCACCTTGAGAGTCCACAGGTCGTACTTGCTCACCCATCCATCCCGCGACATGAAATAGACGAAGCGTCCGTCACGCGAGAACTTCGGTCCGCCATGCAGGGCAAATCGCGTTGCAAAGCGATGGATTGGCGTGAACGTGTCGCCGTTGAGGATCGTGGCGTGATGGTCGCCGGTCTCGACGACGACAAACAGATTGAGTGGGTCGGCGTCATAGACAGGCTTTTCGAGTGCGGCGGGCGCCCCGGAATAGACGCGCGACTTGACGATGTCGGCTTCTTCCCATCGGGGCATCTGCGCCAAAGGCGTGTAGATGTAGGCCAGCAGCGCGGCGCGGTCGGGCTCGCCCAATTCCTTGGCAAATGCGGGCATCTGTGTAGCGGGTCGGCCTTCAGCGATGGTGCGCGCGGCCGCCTCGCGTTTGACGCGCACCAAGGCCTCTGGGATGAGGGCAGGACCCGTGCCGCCGAGCCGGTCGGCGCCGTGGCACGACGCGCAGCGGGCAGCAAACAGCGCTGCGGCATCAGGTTCGGCTTTGGCGACGCTCGTTCCAGGCATTTGAACGACGAGGGCGAGCAGGGCGGCTGCAGCCCTAAAAGCGGTGCGGCAGCTCATGACGTACTCCACGGAAGGGCTTCAAGGTGACGCGCGGTGCGCTTTCGGTGCGGCCGATCTCCTGGTCGGAGAGATAGCAGGCGGGATCTTCGGCCCACGGGTCGCCGGTGAGCTGCAAAGCGCGAACGCGCGTATTGCCGCCGCAGATATCGAAGTGCTGGCAGACGCCGCAGCGGCCGGAAATCTGTCGTGGACGCTGCTTCAGGCCGCGCATTACGGGATCGCTCGTATCTGGCCAGATCTGCGAGAAGGGCCGCGACTTGACGTTGCCGAGCGGGTAGTTCCACCAAAACGTGTCGGGGTGCACCTCGCCCGTGTTGTCGATGTTGGCGACATTGACGCCGGACGCATTGCCACCCCATTGCACGAGCTTGGCGCGCAGATGCTCGGCGTGCTCGGGGAAGCGCCGCTTGGCCCACAGGTAGAGGTAGGCACCGTCGGCATCGTTGTTGCCGGTGACGATCTCCTTTTCCTCGCCGCGCGAAATATAGCCCCAGGCACGCTCGAACAGGGCCTCCATGCGCTGGCGCGTAATCTCGTGCACCGCGTCGTCGCCGCGGTTCTTGTTGCCGCGGCCGGCATAGTTGAGGTGGGACAGGTAGAACTTGTCGACGCCTTCGCGGTCGCCCAGATCCATCAGCTCTTCGAATTGGGCATGATTGTCCATGGTCATGGTGAAGCGCAGGCCGACCTTTATGCCCGCATCGCGGCACAGCCGAACGCCGCGGAGAGAGGCGTCGAATGCTCCCTGCTTGCCGCGAAATGCGTCATGAACGGCGCCGATGCCATCGAGCGAAATGCCGACATAGTCGAAGCCGACGTCGCTGATGCGGCCGATGTTGGATTCATCGATGAGTGCGCCGTTGCTGGACAGGCCGACGTAGAATCCCATCGCCTTGGCGCGGTGTGCGATATCGAAGATGTCGGCGCGCAGCAGCGGCTCGCCACCCGACAAGATCAGAACGGGCACTCGGAACGCCTTCAAGTCGTCCATGACACGGTAAACCTGGCTCGTGTCGAGTTCGTCGGGAAAGTCCACGTCGCTCGAGATCGAGTAGCAGTGCTTGCACTTCAGATTGCAGCGGCGGATGAGATTCCAGATGACGACCGGGCCGGGCGGATCGCGACGCGGGCCCGCTGGTGTTTGCGCGACGATCTCGTGCAGAAACTGTGTCAGGCGAAACATCTTACGAACACCTTTGTTTGTCAGACTAGGGCCCCGGGCGAAATAGCTAGGCGCCGAGCCGAAGGCCGGTTTTTTTCAGAATGCGCTTTGACAGCAGCAGCTCGTGGCCGCGGCAGTGGGCGCCGAGAATATCTGCGATCTGTGCCACCTTCTCGCCGATCTCGCCATCGGAGCGGCCATGCACCATTGCGAACAGATTGTACGGCCAGATCGGCAGGTGGCGCGGCCGATGATAGCAGTGCGTCACGAATTCCAGCCGCCCGACCTTGGCGCCCAGCTCGGTAATCATTGCGTCGTCGACGTCCCACACGGTCATGGCGTTCTTGTTCAGTCCGAGCGCGTAGTGGTTGGGAACCACACCGATGCGGCGCACGAATCCCGTGTCGAGCATAGCGGCAAGCCGCGCCATCACCTCGCCCTCGTCAAGCCCGGTACGCTCGGCGACCGCCGCATAGGGCCGTTCGACAAGCGGTAGGCCGGCCTGCGTCGCAAGAACGATGATGCGATCATGCGGTTCGAGGTTGGACGTCATGCGGCCACCCTGAACCCGACGAAGAATTCCTCGATTTTCGGAAACGCATAGGTGTCGAGACCGGTCTCCTGCCTGATATCGAGCAGGATGCGGTCGATCTCTTCGGGCGTTTCCGTTGCCAGCACGAACCACATGTTGAGTGCGTGCGCGCGCTCATAATTGTGGGCAACCTCATCGTGTGCGTTGACGAGAGCCGCCACATCCTCGAAGCGGTCGGCCGGAACGGCCATCGCGCAAAGGCAGAAGGCGCCACCCAGCCTTTCGATATTGAAGAGCGGGCCGAAGCGCGACAGATAGCCGTCATTGAGCAGCCTCTCGATGCGCTCGATAAGGGTCTCGGCGTCGAGCCCGAGTTCCGCGCCGATCTCCTTGAAGGGCTCGGATACGATCGGGAATCCGTCCTGCATATGATTGATGATCGCCTTGTCGATTGCATCAAGCATGACACCCCTCGCGGTTGCCCAACTCGTTCATCGCAGTACCGAGGCGCGTGCCGCGTTGCATGAAACAGCGGCGGCTGAACAGAATGGTCGGATGCTGCGCCGCAGGTCCGCCCAGAGCCCCCAGCATGCCGACCTGCTGCATGACCGTTTCGCGATCGCGGCCATGAATCATGCAGAACAGATTGTGCGGCCAATCCGGCAAGCGACGCGGCCGCCGATAGCACAGGGTTACGTAATCCTGGCGTGCGAAGAGTGTGCCAACTCCATCGACATTGCCATCGTCGATATTCCACACGCACATGGCGTTGGAACTGTAGCCGAGGCGGCGGTGACGAACAATGAAGCCAAAGCGTGTGATGACGCCGGTTGCGATCAGGCGCGCGATGCGAGCGAGTGCTGCGTCCTCGTCGATGCCTGCGCGTTGGGCCAGCTCGAGGTAGGGACGCTGAGCGAGAGGCAGTCCGTGTTCGAGCGCTGCCAGCAGGCGGCGGTCGATAGCGTCGATTGATGCGAGTGGAGCATCGGCCGGTGTGTCGCAAGCGGTGTGGGGCGCAGCATTGCCGGCGTGTTGAGAGGTGGGAGCGGATCGGCGCGGGCCAGCGCTCTGCAAGGCAAAGCCCAGATCGATGTAGTAGGAGCGTTCGAGCGGCAACTCGAGGACGTCGAGGCCGGTTTTTGTGCGAATCCGTTCGACAGCTTGCGACAAGCGCGAAGAGTCGGGCGCCGCAATCACGAACCACAGATTGAACGCATGCTCGCGCTCGTAATTGTGGTTGACGCCAGGCTCAGCGTTGACGATTGCAGCGATGTCGTCAAGCCTGTCGGACGGCACGCGCATGGCGGCCAGCATGCTGGTGGTGATGGTATTGGGACGTATGGTGGCGCCGACGCGGCTCAGCACGGCGATCCTGGTCAGTTCTCCAAGCGCACGCAGCAGCTCATCTTCGTCAATTCCGCTTTCCCGGGCGATCAACTCATACGGGCGCGCTGTCAACGGGAACCCGCGCTGCCATGCGTCGATGACCTGCAGCAGAAATGATGGCAGTTGCGCAGTGCAGCGATCGACGATTGCGATGGGCTTGCTCATTGTCCAATCCTGTGCGCTCGGGCCGTGAAGAAGATCCCTGACGGCTTTGCGGCTGGCAGCTCGGCGATCTTGGCGAAAGTGCGCGTGTCGTGGATGTCGATGCGATCGGCGTCGCGTACCGAGATCCATACCTCGTGGCCGCGCGGCGTGAATTCCATGTGCAGCACGGCGGGGCCCGGCTTGAAGGTGTGGATGATACTCAGCGTGCGGGCATCGACGACCTGCACGGTATCGTTGAGGGGATGGGCAAAGTTGACCCAGACGCGGGGGCTGCCTGGCTGTGCAACGGCGAAGATCGGCTGGCCATGGGTGTTGACGCGGCCGAGTTCCTTGAAGTCGCGGGTGTCGATGGCCAGCAACTCGTGGCGGCCGACTGCGGGCAACACGAAGCGGTCGCCAAGTGCGGCCCATCCTTCCAGATGCGGCATCTTGTAAACGGGAAGCGGCGCCTCGCCACGGCCGTATCCTTGCAGAATCCGCTGCGGCTTCGCGTCGGCGTTCCACATGTCGAGGTGGATGAGCCCATCCTCGCCGAACAGCCCGGCAATATAGTGCCGGCCGTCGCTGGTGATCGAGGCGTCATAGGGCAGTTTGCCGACCCCTTCGAAGCGGATGACCTGTGGGGCGACGCCGTCGCCTTTCGAGAAATCCGCAATCCAGATCTCGCCGGCATCATAGAGCGTGTAGACGAAACGGCGGCCGGGCGCATCGACGAGCCCGACGGTCTTGGATTTCTTGCCGGCCGAAAGGGCCGCGATTTCGCACAATGGCTCCAGCGTGTCGGCATGAAAGACGCGCACGCCACCCGGCTCGTAGTTCGAAACCGCGACAAGGCTGCCATCGTCAGAGATGGCGCCGCCTATGGCATTGCCAGCCTGGATGATGCGTTTGGCGACACGTTGCTCGATGAGGTCGATCTTGGTCAGGCCGCCGTCGCGTCCGAACACGAAGGCAAAGCGTTCGTCGCGCGAGAACACGGCGGAGGCATGGGAGAGATCGCCCAGCCCGTCGATACGCGCGAGCGTTGTGCGGGTGATGCTATCGACGATGAGAACGCTACCGCTGGCGCGTTCGATGATGAGGCCGAGACTGCCGGTGGCGCAGGATTGCCTTGCTGCTGCGGTGTCGGCAGTGGCGACGTTGGCCATTGGGCTGCCGATCACGCCCGCACCGGCGAATGCCAAACCCTGCAGCAAATCGCGGCGCTTCATTGCGGAAACCCTTGCTTGAGCTTGGCGGCAATCCAACCGGCATCCTCGGCGCTGAGCAGTCCCTTCCACGGCGGCATCGGCTGGCCGGGTACACCTTCCAAGATGATCGAGGCAATGCTGTCGGCTGCAAGTGCGTCGAGCGTTTCGGGCAGCAGCGGCTTACCCAGGCCGCCCTTCAACGTCATGCCGTGACATGAGCCGCAATCCTGTCGCACCAGCCTGGTCAGCTCAGCCTGTCGCGTGGCATCGACAGCCGCAGCGGCACCCGGCGTGCCGGCGAGCAGCGCCGCCAGCAGGATCGCTCGGCCGTAATGGTTACTCCGCCGCGACTGCGACGTGCTTGTCGACATCGATCGCCTCCGCGGCCGGACATGCGAATGCAGCGCGCTGCATGAACTGGGCTATGGCCACAACCTCACCAATGACGAACAGAACGGGCGCTTCGAGGCCGGCCCAGGAGACATCGCGCGCAATGGTTGCCAGCGTGCTGTAAAGCCGGGTTTCATCGGTGCGCGTGACATTGGCGACGGCGAGCACTGGTGTGCGCGCGTCACGGCCGTTGGAAATCAGCGCGGCAGCGATTTCGGAGATGTTGGCTAGCGCCATGTAGACAACCAGCGTCGTGTCGGGGTCGGCAAGACCGCTCCAGTCGAAATCAAGCTCGACGCCGCCGCGCCGGTGGCCGGTCAGCAGGCGCACACCCGACGCAAGCCCGCGGTGCGTCAACGGCATGCGCAGGCCGGCAGCAGCTCCTTGCGCCGATGTGATTCCAGGCACCACCTCGAAGGCGATGCCGGCAGCCATCAGCGCGATGGCCTCCTCGCCGCCGCGTCCGAAGAGGAAGGGGTCGCCACCCTTGAGGCGCACTACGTTCATGCCCTTGCGAGCCAGCGTCACGAGACGGGCATTGATCTCTTCTTGGGGAATGGGATGGTGGCGCGGTGCTTTGCCGACATCGATGCGTTCAGCGCTGTGTGGCACCAACTGCAGAATCTCGTCGGATACAAGCCGGTCGAAAACGACAACGTCGGCAGATTGAATTGCGCTCAGCGCCTTCAAGGTCAAAAGTTCGGGATCGCCGGGGCCGGCACCGACGAGATGCACCATGCCGACCTTGCGCGTCGGGCTGTTTGCGGCCCCACCGGCATTGGTATTTCCCGTATTTTTCATGTGGTTATTCCCGTTCGGGTGGAGAAACTCCAAGATCAAGGTTAGCTTCGCTGCGTTGGCTCACGCTTGACTTCGGTCAGGTCGCTTGCGCCCGCATGCAGCGCATGCGCGAGCGACTAAGGCGTGATGGTGATGTGTCCGACCATGCCCTCACGCTCGAAATGGGGACCGCACAGATAGGTGTGGGTGCCGGGCGGCAAGTCCATGGTCATCTCGCTGCCCTCACCCGAGAAGTAGCGATCGGATTCGGGACGGCCAGCATCGCGGAACCAGTAGGAATGGGATGTTCGCTTGTCTAGGTTGACGAATCGGACCTTGGTGCCCTGCTTCACCTCGAGCTTGGGCGGGCAGAAAGTGAATTTGTACATAACGATCACCAGCACAGGCTCGTCCGCCATGGCCTTGCCGTTGACCTCCTTGTAGCGCTCGGCGGCCTCCTTGCAGATCTCTTGTTGCTCCTGCTCGCTGGCCGCAGCTGCCGGAGTTGAGGTTGACAGGGCCGAGATGAGGCCGACTGCGACGAGCCCAATCAGGGCGCTCGTCGCCGCTCGACTTGCGGTCCTGCCTGCATACCAGCTTGTGCACACGATCATGACGAGGCGACTCCTTGTCAGTGAACGCAAGTCGTGGTTCAGCGCTTCACCGCGACGATCTCGGCACCCTTCGCGTCGAGCCCGAACTTGTATTCGAGCGAGACGTGATGGAAACGGGCAGCCGTGAAGTCGTCGTGCAACGCAATACTCATCGTGTAGATCTTGCCGGGCTCGAAGCTGATGTCGCCGGGCTTGTCGGACTTGAGCGGTCGGCTCAGCACGACGGTCCAGGTGTCGCCTTCCTTGCCGCCCTGCGCCTTGGCTTCGACACCACCGGACATGATGCGCTGCTCGAGCACCGAGCCATTCTCCGCAGCACCGCCGGAACGATAGCGCAGAAGATCCATGAAGATCCCTTTGGCCGGCAGCCCGGCGATCTCGTCCTTGGGCTTCAGTTTGTCGCCGCCGCCGCGCGGCTTGCCGTCGTCACCCTTGATCTCGATCTCGGTGCGGGTCTCGGCCAGATACTTGGTCAGCCCGCCCTTGAGGTCGATTGCGTCCTTGGCGGGACTGGCCGCCAGCGCTTCGGGCTTGGGTGCATCGGGCATGTAACGGCTGTCGTTGTGGCACGTCACCCAGCAACCGGCCTGTTCGACGCGTTCGACGCCGCTGCCGGCAAACATCACGGCAATCTTCGTCTCGTTAGCCTGGTCCATCTTGCCGCCATCGACGAAGGGAACAGGATTGTGCGGACCGCCCGGCCATTGGAAGCGGAAGTAGACGTTGTTGGCGTCGTAGGCCGCCTGCAGACGAACGTCGATATAGGCACGCTTGCCGGGAATGGGCGTTGCCTCGGCTTTGGAGCCGGAGACGATCTTGGCGCCCATGTCCTTGACCTCCTTGAGGTGGCATTCCGCACAGCGCTCGCCCGACTTCAGGAACGGGCGCGCGCCGCCGTGGTCCTTGCCATTCTGGACCCATTCGTAGGACGCTTGACCTGGATAAAAGAGCGACAACGTCTTGGCTTCGATGCCGCTCCAGTCGATGCCGCCGCTGGATGCCGCCGGGGCAGCAGCTGCCGCTGTCGGCGCAGCGCCGGCTGCGGCCGCCGTTGCAGGCTTGGCATCGCCGGCTTCTGTTGATTTTGCAGCGGGTGCCGCTGTCGGCGCGGGAGGTGCGGGCTGGGCCTTGGCTTGCGCCGCCAACGCCGCCTTCACCTTTTCGGCGGCGATGGCCTCGGCAGTCGAAGCGATCTCAGCCGTCTTCTTGGCGCTATCGGCGGCTTCGCGCTCCTCGGCGCGCTTCAAGCCCTCGACGTAGGTCTGGGGAATATCGCGCACATAGGCCGCGAGCGGCTTTTCCAGGTCTTCGAGGGTCTTGTCGTCGAGCTGGTTGCGCACACTCTTGTGGGCAATGCCCTTGTGGCAATCGATGCAGGTGTTGCCGTTCTTCATCGCTTCCATGTGCTGCTTGCGTGCACGCGGCCGCTGGAACTCGGGGTTCATGGATTCGATGGTGTGGCAGTTGCGGCATTCGCGGCTGTCGGAGCCCTTCATCGAACCCCACACACTTTTGGCCAGCGTGAGACGCTTCTGGTCGAACTTCTCAGGCGTATCGATGCTGCCCAGGAAGTGGTGGAACAGCTCGTTGGACGCCTGGATCTTGCGCATGATCTTGTGCACCCAATCCTTGGGCACATGGCAGTCGGAACAGGAAGCCGACACGCCGGTGCGGTTCTGCGCATGGATGGTGTGCTTGTATTCCTTGTAGACGTTGTCGCGCATCTCATGACAGGAGATGCAGAACGGCATTGTGTTGGTGGCTTCCATCGCTGTGTTGAAGCCGCCCCAGAAGACGATGCCGCCGATGCCGCCGATGGCGAGGAGGCTGAGCATGGAGTATTTCATGCTCGGCATCCGCAGCGTGCTCCAGATGTTGGAGAGCCTTCCGCCGGGCATTCGATAAGAATCGCGCGTCATGGAGCTGTTCCCCTTTTTTGCGGGCGCGGTCGGTATAGGGCGTTATGCGACAGTCACGCCGCAGCATCGGTTGGGGCGCTATGGTTGTGCCTGGCGCCATATCTTGCTGGTTGCGGCGCTCGCCGCAGCACGCGTCGATCGGAACGGTGAAAGACGTTCACGGTATCGCCAGTGATAGCGAAATGCGCCCCCCGATCGTACGACCGGGAGGCGCTTGGCGTCAGTAGATATCGTGCTGCGTGTTGTGCACGTTGAACTTGCCGGTTGGTGTGATCAGCTTGGGATCCTTGACCACGGCTTTCAGCTTGCGCGTCTTGTCGTCGAGAACAACGATTGCCGAAGGCTCCGTCTTGCCGGCCCACAGCGAGATCCAAACCTCGTCGCCCGCCTCGTTGTACTCGGGGTGGACGGCGCGCTTGATAGCCTTGCTTTCCGGCAGGCCGGCGAGCTTGGCGATGTTGATGATCTCCGGCTTCTTGGAGAGGTCGGCGAGATCATAGACGGCAACTGACTCGGCGATGTCCTTCTCGGGGTTCTGCGGTGCATCCGCCCACAGGTTCTTGGACTTGGGATGAGTCTTGACGAACAGGTTGCCGGCACCGTGATGCTTCAACTCCTCGACAACCTTCCAAGCCTGACCGGGATGCTTCTCGGGATCGGTGCCAATCAACGTAATGACATCGGCGCCGAGGTGGCCTGTCGCCCACACCGGACCGAACTTGGGATGCGTGAAGTTGGCGCCGCGTCCGGGATGCGGAATCTTCTTGGTGTCGACGAGGGCGGCAAGCTTGCCTTCCTTCGTGTCAACCACCGCGATCTTATTGGAGGCGTTGGCAGCAACGAGGAAGTAACGCTTGGATGCGTCCCAGCCACCATCGTGCAGGAACTTGGCCGATTCCACCGTTGTCGTCTTCAGGTTCTTGATGTCGGAATAATCGACAAGCAGGATTTGGCCGGTTTCCTTGATGTTGATGACCCACTCGGGCTTGATCATCGAGGAGACGATCGAGGCGACGCGCGGTTCGGGATGGTACTCGCCGTCAACCGTCATGCCGCGCGTGGAGACGATCTTGAGCGGCTTCAGCGTGTCGCCTTCCATGACCACGTATTGCGGCGGCCAATACGAGCCGGCCACGGCATACTTGTCTTCGAAGCCCTTGAATTTTGACGTGTCGACCGAGCGCGCGTCGAGTCCCGTCTTGAGCTCGGCCACGACTTGCGGCTTGGCCATCCAAAGGTCGATGAGGCTCAACAGTCCGTCGCGGCCGATGACGTAGACATAACGTCCCGAGGCGGAAAGCCGCGAGATGTGCACGGCATAGCCGGTCTTGACGCGGTCGACGATCTGCTTGGTGTCGCCGTCGATGAGTGCGACCTCACCGGCATCGCGCAGCGTCACCGAGAAGACGTTCTTGAGATTGATCTTGTTCTCCTGCTTGGTCGGCCGCTTGTCGGGCGGAACGATCAGCTTCCAGGAACCCATCATGTCCTTCATGCCCCACTCGGGCGGCACATCGGGCGTCATTTGGATATAGGTGGCGACGTCGCGAATTTCGTCCTTCGACAGGATGTCGTCGAAGTTCACCATGCCGCCGTCGGTGCCCAGTGAGATGATCTTCTCGAGACGCGACTGGCCAAGCTTCAAGGTGCCGCCTTCGCTGACCTTGCCGTCCTTGTCGGTCTTGGACCAGGCCGGCTCCAGGCTCTTTCCGGTGGCGCCCTTGCGCAGCACGCCGTGGCAACCGGCACAGCGCTGGAAGTAGACTTTTGCAGCCGCTTCCTTGGCTTCTTTCGATAGCGTGGGTGTCGCGGCTTCCTGTGCAATTGCGCTTGTCGATTGCAGCGCAACAGCAAGCGTCAGCCCCATGATGGAGCCTCCGAGCGTTAGCTTCCTCATCATGCGTGATCCTTTCGGGTCCACTGTTGAATGTGACGGAAGCGATGCTAGGCAGCCGCCGCAAGATCATCTTGACTTTTGTTAAGGTCTCTAGCGGCGTTTGTAGATTCGATGATTGAAGTTGGTCATCAGGCAGGCCCGCCTGCTGTCGCCGCGCTCGTTCGAGCTGGCGCATCGGCAGCAACCTTTCCCTCATCTGCTTTTTAGCCAGAACCAGCGAGACACCGCCAAGATGGTAGAGACGGCACGATCGAGCTTGCGAACCGGGGCACAGCGCCGATCCTTCGCGTTGCTCTTTTCCTATGGCTTCCGCCCTTTTTTCCTGGGCGCATCCGCCTATGCGGCGCTGGCAATGGCGCTGTGGCTCGCTTGGATCGGCATTCACGCGGCCAACGCTTCGTTGACATGGATCAGCATCAGCGGTGCACCGCACGTCTGGCATGCGCACGAGATGGTGTTCGGCTTCGGTGTCGCTGCGGTCGCTGGGTTTCTGCTGACGGCAGTACCGAACTGGACCGGGGCCCTGCCGGTTTCGGGCTGGCCGCTCGCCCTCTTGTTCTCGATGTGGGTTGCCGGCCGCATCGCCATGCTGACGTCGGCTCTCGTGCCGCCGTTCGTGACAGCGGCTGCCGATCTGGCATTCGTACCCTTCCTGGCGTTGCAGGTGGCGCATCAGCTATTTGTCAGGCCACAAGGCAAGAACATCGTGTTTCTGGCGCTCCTGGCGTTTCTGTTCATTGCCAACGGTGCTTATCATCTGGCGCTTGCCGGGGTGGTTGCGATCGATCCGGCGAGTGGTATTCGAGCTGGGTTGCTGGCACTTGTGGCGATGGTGGCGATCATCGGCGGGCGCATCGTTCCCTCGTTCACGCATAACCATCTGAAGCGCAGCGCAACCGATGCGCGGCTGCCCGTGCGTCTTGATTGGCTGGACAGAATATCGCTCGTGTCGGTGATGGCTTTTGCAATCGCAGCGGCACTGCGCCAGCCCGATTTGGTAACGGGAACGCTGGCGCTGCTGGCCGCTCTCACCAATTTCGCGCGGCTGTCGCTTTGGCGGGGTCTTGCCACGATCGACGCCCCGATCGTGCTTGTGCTGCATGTCGGCTACGCGTGGCTTGTCATTGGATTCTTCATGTGGGCCATGGCCGATCTCATCGGGATCTTTAGCGAGGTTGCAGCACTGCATGCACTGTCAACCGGTGGTATCGGCACGATGGTGCTTGCGGTCATGAGCCGCGCAAGCCTCGGTCATACAGGCCGGCCGCTGGTGGCGCCCCGCCCGATCGTCGCCGCCTATGTCCTGGTTTCGGTGGCGGCGGCCCTGCGGGCGTTCGGGCCGGTTGTGCTGCCGCAGGCCTACTACGAGATCATGCTGGTGGCCGGTTTGGCTTGGCTTGCCGCCTTTACTCTCTTCACGCTGGTGCATTTCCCCATCCTGACGGCGGCGCGTGTAGGTCCGGGCTAACAAAAGTCAAGGCTCACGCGGCACCGAAATGCACCAATGACGCTCCATCTCGTAATTCAGCGAGCAAGGGGACGCCATGTGGGACGCACTCACGAAGTCGGCCGCGCGAAACATCTTCTACGGAGGAAGCGCGTTCTTCCTCGCGATATTCGTCGGCCTCACAGTTCAAAGCTGCAATTATGCGCTTTCGACATCGACAGACGCCAAGGGCCTCTCGGCCCAGGTGATTAACGGCAAGGCCATCTGGGAGAAGCACTCCTGCATCAACTGCCACACACTGCTGGGTGAAGGTGCATATTTCGCCCCCGAGCTCGGCAACGTGTGGAAGCGCTATGGCGGGCTCAAGGACGCGCAGGGCGCGCGTGAGGCCATCAAGGGCTTCATCAAGAGCCAGCCGTCAGGCACCGCCGGCCGCCGTCAGATGCCCAACTTCAAGCTCACCGACAAGGAACTCGACGATCTCGTCTCGTTCTTTGAGTGGACGAGCCGCATCAACACGCAGAACTGGCCGCCGAACGACGCTGGTTGAGGAGGAACCGTCATGAAATATGAAAGCCAAAAGGTTGCCTACCTCTACTTCGTGGGCGCCATGATCCTGTTTGCGGCACAGGTCACGTTCGGCCTGGTCGCGGGCTACATCTATGTCTATCCGAACACGGTGTCGGAATTGCTGCCCTTCAACATCATCCGCATGATCCACACCAACTCGCTGATCGTGTGGCTGCTGCTCGGCTTCTTCGGTGCCGCCTACTACCTCATTCCCGAGGAAGCGGAACGCGAGATCGAGAGCGTAAAGCTTGCTTACATTCAGTTTGCCATCCTCTTCCTCGGCGCGGGTGCGGCCGTCGTGGGCTATGTATTTCGTATCCATGGCGGTCGCGAATTCCTCGAGCAACCGTTGTGGGTCAAGCTCGGCATCGTCGTTGCCGCGCTGATATTCCTCTACAACGTGACGATGACGGTGCTGAAGGGCCGCAAGACCGCTATCACGAACGTGCTTCTGTTGGGCTTGTGGGGCATCGCGCTGTTCTTCTTGTTCTCCTTGTGGGAGCCGCACAATCTCGTGCTCGACAAGATGTTCTGGTGGTACGTCGTCCACATCTGGGTCGAGGGCGTGTGGGAACTGGTGATGGCAGCCATTCTCGCCTACCTGATGCTCAAGTTGACGGGTGTCGACCGCGAAGTGGTGGAAAAATGGCTCTATGCGATTGTCGCGCTGTCCTTGTTCACGGGACTGCTCGGCACCGGCCACCACTATTATTGGATCGGCACACCGAGCTACTGGCAGTGGGTCGGATCGATCTTCTCGAGCCTCGAGATCCTGCCCTTCTTCGCCATGGTGTTGTTCACATTCTCAATGGTGTGGAAGCGTAAGCGCGAGCATCCCAACAATGCGGCTCTGCTGTGGAGCTTGGGGTGCGCGGTTCTCGCCTTCTTCGGCGCCGGTGTATGGGGCTTCCTGCACACGCTGCACTTCGTGAACTATTACACGCACGGCACCCAGATCACTCCGGCTCACGGACACTTGGCCTTCTTCGGTGCCTACGTGTCGCTGAACCTGGCGATCATTACCTATGCGATGCCGTACCTCAAAGGGCGCGAGCCCTACAACCAGGTGCTGAACATGATCAGCTTCTGGATGATGGCAAGCGGTATGGCGTTCATGACGTTCACGCTGACCTTCGCAGGCGTGGTGCAAACCCACTTGCAGCGCGTCAACGGCGTCAATTTCATGGATGTGCAGGATCAGATCGCGATCTTCTTCCAGATGCGTCTGCTGTCGGGCGTGATCGTCGTGCTTGGTGCGTTGCTCTACCTCTATGCGGTATTCGTGCCGCGTAGCCAGGAAGTGATCGCCAAACCGAGCGTGGCGCCGGCAGAATGAGCCGCAACGAGCGGGCCTCGGCGGGGCGATACCGCCGAGGCCATCGAGACAGCCAGAGCGGTACGAGCTATCGTTGTATCAAGTGACGGCGTCCGCAATCGCCGGGCGCCGTCGTCGTTCTCGCAAGGGTCGATGACCAATGAGCCAGGTGCACAAGATCAAAACGTCAATCGAGCTGCCCTATTATCGTCCGACCGGAAACGAATGCGCGCTGTTCGAGCTGGCGCATAAGCTGCGTCTGCCAGTGCTGCTGAAGGGACCGACGGGGTGCGGCAAGACCCGCTTCGTCGCGCATATGGCGGCCCGTCTCGGTCTGCCGATGTGGACGGTTTCGTGCCACGACGATTTGACCGCCGCCGACCTGACCGGCCGCTATCTGTTGAAGGGCGGGGAAACCGAGTGGTTCGACGGGCCATTGACGCGCGCGGTGCGGGCCGGTGGCATCTGCTATCTCGACGAGGTGGTGGAGGCGCGCAAGGACGTCACCGTGGTGCTTCACCCGCTGACCGACGACCGCCGTGTGCTGCCGCTCGAGCGCACCGGCGAGCAACTGGCGGCACCCGAAAGCTTCATGCTCGTGGTGTCCTACAACCCAGGCTACCAGAATATCCTGAAGTCGCTGAAGCCCTCGACGCGACAGCGCTTCATCGCGATCGAGTTCGATTTTCCCGCTCCCGAGGTCGAGGTCGAAATCGTCACCGCCGAGAGCGGGCTCAGCGCGGAGCGCGTCAAGCCGCTGGTGCTGCTCGCACATCGTCTTCGCGCGCTGAAGGGTCAGGATCTCGAGGAAGGCGTTTCAACGCGACTACTGGTCTATTGCGCGTCCCTGATCGCGGCCGGCATGAAGCACGACGAGGCGATCCGCTGCGCCATGATCGAACCCTTGTCGGACGACGCCGATGTCAAGAATGGCCTGATGGAAGTGGTGGCCGCTGTGATCGGCTGAGCGCTCGGCTGAGCGTGATGCGAGGGCTGGCAGTCATCGGCCGTCCTGGGTGTTGGCGACAGGGTCTTCCTCGGTGATGTCGTTGCAGCGATAAGCAATCGTCGCGCACGATGCCGCTTCGACAGGTGAGCAATGAAGGAAATGCCAGCATGAGCCTTCTGCATCTGCTCGAGCCGGAAGAGACGATCGGCAATCTGTGGCACAGTCTGGTTGGCGATCGCGCGAGCATCGTGCGGTTTCCTGAAGAGGCCGTTCGCTTCGAAGAGGTCGAGGCAGGGCTTCGGGTCTATTTTCATGCGCTCGGCGGCGACGCCTCAGCGGAAATCGTCGCCGCCATCGATCAGGTTTCAAAACATCGTCTGTCGCTGCGCCAGCGCCTGGGCCGTCGCAGTGAGCGTTTGCCCGCGGCCGCCTATGACTGCATCAGGATGCAATTGCCGGGCACAATCGATCTGCTGCCGACCCGCGCGCTGAATAGAAGCTTGTATTTCTGGATGGCGGCCTGGACTGCGGTTGCCTGTGAGCAAGAACCGCCCGATCTCGCCAAGCCGCTGCAGCGTGATGTGCAAGCCATTCTCTTTGCGGCCTCAGTGACCGAAGCGACCATCGCGCGTTTTCACGGGTTGGCGCGGACTTATGATGCCCTCGTTGCCGCTTATCTGCCGTTGCGACCCATGCGCAAGCTGCCGCCCGCGGAAACGGCGGTGGAGGGCCTCATTCGCGCTGCACTTGCGACCCCGGCCGGCGTGACGCCGCCAAGCATTACGTTCGAGAATGCCAGAGCCGCGGCTGGATATCGCCCGTTCCTGCCGGTGCCGCTGTGGCCGCTCATAACATCGGGCGGACTCGTGGCGGCGGATGCGCGCGAGGAGGAGACCGATAGCTCGGGCAAACGCACCCATGCCGGCGGCGATGGCCGCATGCGCAAGGCCAAGCGCCGCAAGAGCGATCAGATCAAACGAAAAAATCCGCTGATCGTGCATCGCTTCGAGAAAATCCTCACATGGACCGAATTCATGAACCTCCATCGTGACGTGGAGGACGATGAGGAGAACAACGCTCGCAAGGCCGCCGACGATCACGATGAAATCGGTGTCACCAAGCACGAGAAGCGCGCCGCCACGCTGTTGAAGATCGATCTCGACCTGGCGCCGGCCGATGTCGACAACGAGCGCATTTCGGGCGAGCACACCTATCCTGAATGGGACTATCGTTCGGGCTCGCACCTGCAACACCATGTCCGTGTGCTGGAGCGGGTGGCGGATGAAACGCATTCGGGCACGGCGTGGGAGCCGGGGCCGAAGACGGCGCGACGCATTCGCATGGTGCGCCGCCAGTTCGAAGCGCTGCGGCCGAAGCGAGAGGTGTTGAGCCGCCAACTCGATGGCCACGAACTCGACATGGACGGCCTGATCCGCTCGCGTGCCGATCTCGTGGCGCGGGGCGAGGGCTCCGATCATGTCTACCGGCAATCGCGCGCGGTCTCACGCGATCTTGCGGTCGCGGTGCTGATCGACGTTTCGCGCTCGACGGAAGGTTATGTCCAGAACCGCGCCATCATCGATGTCGAGAAGGAGGCGCTGACCGCACTTGCCGAGGGTATCGCGGCGTGCGGTGACGAGGCGGCAATCTTCGCTTTCTCCTCGCTGCGGCGCGACCGCGTGTTCGTGTCCCAGGTCAAGGACTTCACCGAGCCTGTCAACGATGTCGTTCGCCGCCGTATCGGCGCGTTGCATCCGGGCTTTTACACGCGCCTGGGTGCTGCCGTGCGTCATGTGTCCAAGCGCCTGTCGCAGCGGCCTATGCGGCGTCGGCTGTTGCTGGTGCTGACAGATGGCAAGCCCAACGATCTCGATCACTACGACGGCCGCTATGGTGTGGAGGACAGCCGCAAGGCGATCCAGGAAGCGCGCAAGGCCGGGCACGCCGTGTTCGGCATCACGATCGACCAGAAGGCGCAGACCTACTTTCCGCGTATCTTCGGCGCCAACGCCTTTTCGATCGTCTCTCACCCGGCGCGGCTTTCGAGCGCGCTTCCGGTCCTCTATCGCCATTTGATCGGGTAGGGCTGGGGGTGACTCAATTGCAGTCGCATGGCCCCGGCGAGAGCCCCGGCAACACCGACACACTGGCCGGCAGCTGGGGTGTGCTATCGCAGTTACCGGGCCATCCGATGATGTGGATCTTGATCGTCAGCGAGATCCTGGTGTTCGGCGGCGCCTTCATCGCGTTCGCAGGCGCGCGCATCTCCGAGCCGGTGATATTCCTTCAGTCGCAAGACAAGCTCGACCGGCTGGCGGGCGCCATCAACACCATGGTGCTTTTGACGAGCGGGCTGTGTGCGGCACTCGCCGTCAACGCGCAGGCGGTGTCGCACGCGCGCGCGGCGCGCTTGTGGCTTGGCGCTGCAGCGCTGCTTGGCGTTGTGTTCCTGGTCGTCAAGATCGTCGAGTACCACGCCAAGCTTTCCGCCGGCCTTGGCCCATCGACCAATACGTTTTTCACGCTCTACTACCTAACGACGGGCTTTCACGCGCTTCACGTCGTGGCGGGAATAGCCATTCTCGCGATCGTGGCGTGGAAGCAATCGATCGAAACCGTCGAGATCGGCACGACCTTCTGGCACATGGTTGATCTCGTCTGGGTGCTGCTGTTTCCAATCGTCTATCTGATGCGGTGACGCGATGAGCTATTATCCCAGTGTCCGCGCGCTACTCGTTTCCTGGATGTTGCTGATGGCACTTACGATCGCCACCATGTTCGCCGGGCGCGTCGTGGGATTGGGGAGGCTGGGGCCGGCATTGCTCGCCGCACTTTTCGTCGTCGCATGGGCGAAGGCGGGCATCATTCTGCGGCAATATCTGAACCTGCGCACGGTGCCTGCGGCAGCCGATGCCTTGATGGTGCTGATCGGGCTCATTCTGGCGGTGGTCCTCAGCCTCTACGTGCTGGCCGTCTGAGCTTGCCGCATCAACTTCTGCCAAGGCCGACATCGCTGGCGGGAGATCTGCCTGCACGCCTGCGGAAAGAGTTCCCGAGTTGGCGCAAAACCGCGGCGTAGACGCAACACCGCCCGTGTTAAGCGATGCATCGTACCCGTCGCGCGTTGACGCTCGAATGCAGCCGACCATATTGCTTGATGAATCGAGATTCGTTCGTAAGAACAATCGATTATTGGAATTTTTCCCGAAACGTGCGGGAAAAATTCCCGGCTTTGACGGCGGCGCTGCCTGCGAGGCGAAGCGCCAGGGGGATCGGGGATGTGCAGAGACAATAACAAGAAACATCTGCGTCTCATGGGGTTAGTGGCGTCGCTATTGGTTTCGACATCGGCGTTGGCACAACAGCCGCCAACGGCGGTTCCCGCGCCTGATGCACCCGCGCCGCCACCGCCGACCGCCCCTCCTGCGGCCGCCGCACCGACACCTGTCGCACCGACTCCCGCCGCTCCGCCCGCGACAACGCCCTCCGTTCCCCAATCGGATGCTCAGTTGCCGGCCGTCGAAGTCATCCAGAAGAAGGCGGAACCCAAGCCCGAGGCGAAACCAGCCGCCAAAGTGGCCAAGAAGCCGGCGCCAAAGCCCGTGCAGCAGGCCAAACCCAAACCCACGCCTCAGCCCGCCCCGCAGCCGGCGCCACAACCGGCAGCCGTATCCGAGCCTCAACCGCCGGCTCAGCAAGCCGAGCAGACATCGCCGCCGACGGGTGGCGCCTCGGCCTATGCCGCTCCGGCGCTGTCGGACGGGATCAAGCTGTCGCCGCTGGCGGGGAGCGAGGTCGTTCTGGAGAAGGTGCCCGGCGGCGTTGGTCGCGCCAGTGCCGCCGATTTTGCGCGACAGCCGACACCGACACCGCAGTCGGTCGTCGAGGCGCAAGTTCCAGGCGCCATCCTGACAGACATTCAGGGCAACGAGTTCCAGACTCAAATCGACTACCGCGGCTTTTATTCCTCGCCGTTGCCGGGCGTCGCGCAGGGCCTTGCCATCTACCAGAATGGCGTGCGCATCAACGAGGCGTTCGGCGACTTCGTCAACTTCGACTTCCTGCCGTCGAATGCCATCTCCGATATCACGATTGTCTCTGGCAATCCCGTGTTCGGCCTCAACGCCGTCGGCGGCGCGGCCGTCATCACCATGCGGGATGGCTTCAATTTCCACGGCACCGAGATCGATACGCGGTTCGGCTCCAACGGGCGCATTCAGGGCGGTCTTGCCACCGGGATGCAGAGTGGCAATTGGGCCGCATTCGTCGCGGTGGAAGGCATCAGGGATGATGGATGGCGCGACTTCTCGCCCTCCGAGATCAAGCGGCTTTACGCCGATGTCGGGTTCAAGGATTCGCGGCGCGAGTTCCATTTGAACTTCACCACTGCCGACAACTTCGTCGGCGTCGTAGCGGCGGCACCCGTGGAGCTTCTGGCGCTCGGCTGGGAACGCACGTTCACCTCGCCACAGACTTCCGACAATCAAGTGGCCATGCTGTCCTTCAACGGCAGCGTCAAGGCAACCGATACGCTGTCGCTTTCGGGCGTTTCCTACTTCCGGCGCTTCAAGCAACGACATGCCGATGGCAACATCGCCGAGTTCGAGGAATGCGGCGACAATGTATGCAGTGAAGCGGGTCCGCTCGAATCGGGCGGCGTGCCGATCGTGCTCGACAACGACGACGATCTGCCATTGGGTTCCCTCGACCGCACGAAGCAAGACGCCAACGGCTATGGCTTCTCGCTGCAGGCCGTCGAAAAGCGGCGTCTGTTCGATCGGCCGAACCAATTCATCCTCGGCATGAGCTATGATGGTGGTCGGGTAAAATATGGCGCGAGCAGCGAGGTGGGTCTCATCGGTCCGCGCTTCGTCGTGCACGGCACCGGCAACGTGATCGACGGGCCGGTCGACGACGACAACGACTTCCTGCCGCGCGATATCAGCTCGCGTAACGACTATTGGGGCCTCTATTTCCTCAATACGCTCGACGTGACGGATCGACTGTCTGTCACGGTTGGCGGCCGCTATAATCATGCGGCGATCGAGCTCAAGGACAACACCGGCAACTTTGAGGATCTCAACGCCACCAGCAAGTACCAGCGTTTCAATCCGAGTGCTGGAGCAACCTTCAAGCTGGTGCCGGGTATTTCGCTCTACGGCGGCTATTCGGAGGCGAACCGCGCGCCGACGCCGGCCGAATTGGCGTGTGCCGATCCGGAGAATCCGTGTCTCATCGAGAGCTTCCTTACCGATGATCCGCCGTTGAAGCAGGTGGTCTCCAATACGTGGGAGCTGGGTCTCAGAGGTGAATCGGTTTCTCCTTCAGGGTCCGAGAAGCTGCAGTGGTCGGCTGGCTTCTTCCGCACCTTGAGCAAGAACGACATCATGGCGCTGCCGGCTGAGGAGGCGGGCCGCGGTTACTTCGCCAACGCGGGCGACACGCTACGGCAGGGCTTTGAAGCCGGGCTCGCCTATTCGTCGCAGCGGCTCAAGGCGTACATGAATTACAGCTACATCGATGCGACCTTCCGTGACACGAACGTGCATCCATCGCCGAACACGCCTGCAGTCGGGCCGGATGTGATCGATTGCGACACCGAAGCGACATACGATCCCGACAATCCAGCGATGACGTCGTGCATCATCGTTCGTCCAGGCGATCGTATGCCCGGAGTGCCGGCCCATCGCGTGAAGGCTGGTTTCAACTATTCGATCACGTCACGCTGGAAGTTCGGCGCCGATCTGGTTGCGGCCAGCAACTCGGTGTTCTTCGGTGATGAGGCCAATCTGACGCGCAAGCTGCCGGGCTGGTGGCGCGTCAACCTCAACACCACCTACGACATCACCGACAACGTTCAGATCTACGGTCTCATCAACAACGTATTCGATAAACGGTACGGTATCTTTGGCAACTTCTTCGATGTAGAGGAGGCCTCGGAGGCGTCTGGTGGCACCATCGATTTCGAGGATCCGCGCACGATTATGCCGGCGGCTCCAGTGGCCGCTTACGGCGGCGTGAAGATCAAGTTCTGAGCCGGCGCTCGGCGTCGTCATCCAAGAGCGTATCCATCAGAGATGCGGCCGCCCACCGGGCGGCCGCAATGGCTTCCAGCCCTGCGCTTTGCACGCTGGCAAAATGTGCCGCGCGGCACAATGTGGGCTCGTCAGAGGGCGGTGCGACGAAATTGGCGGCGACTTTCGCCTGCGCGCCAAGGCATCACCCATTGTCATCGGCCCGCGACCTCGCCATCTTGAACCTGGTATGTCCCAAACCTTAATGGGCGCGGGACGGCGGTAGAGTGCCAAGCGTGGGCGCACACTTCGAGGTAGAGACGTGAGCCAGCCGGGCTTTGAGGAACAGCCAAACGCGGCCGTGCTGCTCGTCGCGCATGGCGAACGCGGCGGTGCCTTCTCGAATGCCATCCTGTTGCGGCATGCCGGTGCGGTATCGAGCTTGCTTCAAAGCTTTCCAATCGCGGCGGGTGTATTGAGCGGCTCGCCGACGCTGGAGGAGGCGCTGACGGCCGTCGCAGGTCAAACTCAGGGACCGATCCTGGTGTTTCCGTTCTTCATGGCGGCGGGCTTCTTCGTCAACGTGAAGGTGCCACAGCGCATCGCCGAGGCGGGGCTCGCGCACCGATGCCGTGTGTTGACGCCGCTTGGCAGTGCTGAGCCACTGCCGGGCGTGATTGCGAACCGTGCGCGTCGGCAGGCCGAAACGCTTGGCCAGCCTGTATCGGCTTGCCGGTTGCTGCTCGTCGGCCATGGCTCGAAGGTGGCGCGGGCTTCCTCCGAAGCGACCGAGTTGGTGGCGGCCCGTCTGCGTGAGATAAGTGGCTTTGGCACGATCACGACAGCGTTTCTAGAGGAAGCGCCGTTCCTCGAAGACGTGGTGACGGCCGATCAACGGCCAACCGTGGTGGTCGGCTTCTTCAATGGCGATGGATTGCACGCTGCCGAAGATGTGCCTGAGGCGCTCGGCGCGTTTGACGGCAGAATCGCCTATACGGGTGCGGTCGGCGCGTTCGAAGAGGTCTCGACATTGATTGCCGAGGCGATCGCCAAGGCGGTGGACGAGATCGAAGCGGAAGCTGCTGCCCACGTGAGGTGAGCCAGTACGTCAGGCGATCGCGGCATCGACGTTGGCTATTTGAGATTCACTACATTGGCTCGCGCCGCTACATGGCAGCGCGCATTCGAGCAAAGCCGCGGTCGAGATCGGCCTTGAGATCGGCGACGTCTTCAAGCCCGATATGCAAGCGTAACGCGACGCCGGTTTCCTGCCAGGATGTTGCGGTCCGGTAGGAGCGCGGATCGAATGGCAGGATCAGGCTCTCGTAGCCGCCCCACGAGTATCCCATGCCGAACAGTTCGAGCTGATCGACAAACGCGGCCAATGCCCGCTTGGGCACCGGCTCCAGAATGATTCCGAAAAGGCCCGATGCGCCGAGATAGTCCCGCTTCCAGATGGCGTGACCAGGATCGGTGTCGAGTGCTGGATGCATGACGCGCCGGACTTCCTGACGCTGCGCCAGCCATCGCGCCATGTCGAGCCCGGAAGCGTTATGGCGGGCAAGCCGCACGTCGAGTGTGCGCAGGCCGCGCAAGGCGAGGTATGTCTCTTCCGATCCCGGCGAGGTGCCAAGCGCTTCCTTGATGCGGTCGAGATAGGGTGCGGCGCGCGCATTGCCGGTGACGACGCCCAGCATCGCGTCGGCATGACCGACGATGTATTTGGTGGCGGCGTGAATTGAAACATCGACGCCGTGCTCGAACGGCTTGAAGTAGAGCGGGCTTGCCCAGGTGTTGTCCATCAGCAGCCACAGGTTCCGCGCGCGCGCCACTTCGGCAATGGCGGGAATATCCTGCATCTCGAACGTCTGCGAGCCGGGGCTTTCTGTGAAAATCAGCCGCGTGCTGGGGCCGACGAGTTCGGCAATGCGATGGCCTATTGCGGGATCATAATAGACGGTGGTGACGCCGAGCTTTTTCAGTGTCGTGTCGCAGAATTTTCTGGTCGGCTGATAGACGGTATCGACCATCAGGATACTGTCGCCGGCCTCGACGAAGGCGAGAAGCGCGGATGTGACGGCCTGAAGACCGGAGCCTGTGAGCATCGTCATGGCGCCGCCCTCGAGCCGCGCCAGGGCGTCAGTCAGAGCCACGGTCGTCGGCGTCGCGCGGCGGCCGTAGGTGAACGGCTGGTTGCGGGTCTCCAGCGCCTCGAGCGTCGGGAACAGAACGGTCGATCCGCGATAGACGGGCGGGTTGACGAAGCCGTGGCTGGAAGCGGGATCGCGGCCAAGATGCACCACGCGGGTGGCGTCTCGAGCAGCTTCGTCGTGGCTTTCGGAATCGTCTTGCATGGTGCGGGTCCGCGCTGCGAGGAATGAGGTCGCCGGGCCAAATTCAGGGGCCGACGCTTCTGGCTGAGGTAGCACGGGACGCGACCTCAGAGCGAGGCCATCGTGGAAGCGAGGTCAAGGCTCGATGATCCCGCAAAGCGCGGGTGCGTGATCAAAGCAGACCCGAATGGCGGCCTCTACGTCGAAAGACGCATGCGTGTGCTGGCAGTCCCAGCGGCGAGCGTATGTGATGTATGCTGGTTGCCGGGATACTTGCTGGATGCAGCTTGGGGGCGTGCATGGCGCGGCTGTTTGAGTAGGGGGCGAGCATGGTGCTGACGACGTTGATTGAACTCACGGGGGCGGTTGGATGGGTAGCGATCCTGGCGCCCTATTTCATTCTGCTCGTCGTTGGCATCGCCGCATTTGCTGGACGCGATCCATCGCAGGCGTCGGTGCCCCAGGTTGACGCACGGCCCGAGGCCACGTCTTCCGCGCCCGCCACGCCTGCTGCACCCGCCACTTCCACGCAACGAACGCTCCGCACAGAGGCGGCCGCCCGGCCAACCGCTTCCATGCCCGCGCCCCAGCCGAGCGCCAAGCCCGTGCCGGTTCCGTGGGCCGCGCCTTCCATCACAACCAACGCGCTCGAACTGGCGCTGGCGGATGCCGAGCAGCGCTTCGACGATGCAGCGGTCGCGAAACTTTCGTTAGAGATGGCGCAACGGTTGCTGGCCGATGGGCAGCCCGACAGTTTCGCGGCCACCCATTTGCGCCGCGCCATCATTCTCGCGTCGCGGCTTGGCGACACTGCAACCCATGCCGCCGCTCGTCTCGAGCTTGGCGATCTGGTCGCCGGCCAGGGCGATATGACGACGGCGTGCGAGCATTGGCAGATTGCGCGGCAGATCTTCTGGGACGGTGGCGAAAGCCAGATGCTGGCCGAGGCAGACCGTCGCATGATCGCCAATGGCTGCCCCACCGATTGGGTGCTCAACGATTTTTAGAGCCTGATCGACTGAGATGGAACCGCTTCGGTTTCCATCGAAGGCGTGAATCAGACTCTATTGGCGCAGCACCTCGACTTGCACCACCTCGCCATCGCTCACCGTGAAATTGCGGCGGAAGACTTTGCCCTGCGACTTGGCGACCGCAAGATAGTTTCCCGGCGCAAAAATATGCGTCGGTAGCGCGCCGACGCTCGATTTGACGGTCTGGCCGGTTTCCGTCAGCACGGTCCATTCGGTATCGGGCAGAGCTTCACCGCCTTGGCGCATGACGAGCTTCAAGGTCACTCGAGCTGCCTTGTGCGTGAGGGAAGCCTCGGTGAGCTTGCCCGCCTCCACGGTCACGTCGGCTTCGACGGTGGCATTGGCGTCACCCAAGGTCGACACGACGCGATAGATTCCCGAGTTGAGGCGCATGACGACGTTGGGCTTGGCGCGGCTCAGCACCGGCTTGCGATTGCCGCGCTGATCGCGTTCGTCGGTGAGGATGTCGTAGATCGCCTTGCTGGCATCCATCTTGTCACTCGACGTCGTAACGCGCAGGCGCAGACCGCCGGCATTGAGCACGAATGGCTCCGTCGTCTCGACGCCGGCCGCAACAGTGATCTTGCGCGTCAGGTGTGCTCTACCGAACGCGGCGTTGATGGTGTAGGTGCCGGGCTTCAACTTGACGAGAGGGGACGCCTCGTTGTGGGTCGACAGCAGCTTGCCGGTATTGCCAGGCGTCGAGCTGTCGTCGAAGACGCGCCAGACCAGATCCTGCTCGATGCGCTGGCCGTCGGCGGTGAGCAGCGCAACGAGACGCACTTTAGAGAACTCGGCGGCGGGTGCCTCCTGCTCCTTCGACTTTTTCTTGAGCACAGTTGTGCTCTGACCCGACATGGTGGGCGGATCAGGCTGCGTCGCCGGCGCTGCCGGTGTGGCGGGCGCTGACGGAACGGGTTTCATGTCGAGATCCGTCGACCAGCCGCCGCCCGGCATCTGCGCGTGGGTTGGCGCAGACGGCAGCGCGGCAAGGAGCAAGGTCGCCAGCAGGCTGCAGATCGTGCTGTGGCCTGTTTTCACCGTCCTCATTCTAGGCTCCGCTACGTGTCGGGTGGTGCTCATCAAGAGCGCAGTGCAAGCGATCAACTGTGTCGACATCGTGGTGGGCGAGGCGATCGGGTGGGGATCGACGCCATGGCGTCCAGGTCAGCGTGCGGAAAATGGCGAAACGCGCTGCTGATCGCCCGCGGCCAGCGTGATGGATGTCTCCCGCACCACATCCGCCGCACGGCAGCGCACGACATAGGTGCCCGGGTCGAGCACCGCTTTGGGGTTGGCCTCGACCGTGCGCCAGATGACGCGACCGCTGGTGATGACTTCGCAGCGCGCGCCGCCCGTGGCGCCCGCCGCGGCCGACGTGTCGACGTGCAGCTCCACCGTCTTCAAGTCGATGGCGATGTGTTGCTGTTGGCCAGCGGCAAGCTCGACCTCGCGACTGACGCTCGCTTCGCCCGCACCGTGGCGGACAGTGATGCGATAGCGGCCAGCAGCCACTTCGAGCGTTTGGCCAAGCGAAACGGGACGTGTGGCGCGGCTACCGGAAGTCTCCGTGTTGAGTGGCGTAATCGCAAGACCGAGTGGCACGGCGCCCGCTGGCGTGCCGTTGAGCGTCGCGGTGACGGTGAGCTGCGCGGTATCGAGGGCAAACGCCTCGCGCGAGACTTCGCCGCTTCGCACGGTGACGAGGCGGCGCACCTCGCGCAATCCGGAACGGGCGGCGATGTAGTAGGTTCCAGTCGACAGCACGAACGACGGTGAGGGATGTGCGGTGCGGGCGATCTCGCGCCGGCCGCCGGTGCGATCGGGATCGTCGATCGAGATTTGATAGACGATGTCGCGAACGAGCTTGGACGAGGACGTCAGTTCGAGCCGCCCGGCCTCGAGCGGCAGCGACAGGTTCAACTCGCTGCCAGGTCCGACATTGACCGGTGCGCTGGCGCGGGCGAGACCGTATTCGGCGATAGCGCGGTATTCACCCGGCGGCAGCAGCGCCTCGATGGCTTTGCCGCGTGCGATCCATAGCGGGGTAGCAACCTGAACCGCGGCTGTTTCAAGGCCCGCATGCTTGGCGTCGGCATTGGCAGTGGGTGCGGTGGCGAGGCTTTCGAGGCGGATCAAGGGTTCTTCCGCATCGCTGGCAAGCCGCTTTGCGCCGGTGTCAAACCGCACGATGCCTGCGTTGAGCGCGATGTCGATGCGGGTATCACCCTCGGCGGCGATCTCGGCTTGACGTTCAACCTTGACGCGGCCGCTCGCGACCTCGATCCGCACCAGACCCTTCGGCAGTGCGACTGCGAGCGTCGGCGCCAGCGTTTCATGCAACAGCTTGCCGCTCGCCACATCGCTGATGCGCCATTGAAGCGGGGTGGCAAGCGGCGGCTTGCCTTCGGCGAGACTGACGGACGCAACGAGGCGTGGCGGCCCGCTGGTGGCAGGTGCTGGCAGCGGCGGCGGGGCCGCCACTTGCGGCGCGGGTGGTGCAGGTTCGGGACGGACCATCAGATTGGCGATTTCGCTGAAGGCCCGCGTCACGCCAGCCGTATCCTCGGCCGCAAAGGCGCGTCCACCGGTCTTGCTTGCAAGGCAGGAGATTGCTTCCACTTCGGCAGCTTCCATGCCGAGCGAAATGGTGTGGATCGCGACACCGGGATGCGCCGTGGCGATGACGCTTGCCGCCGCGCATTGATCCTCGCCGCAGTTGTCGAGGCCGTCGTGGAACATGACGATCGCGCCGCGCGTGCCCTGGGGAAAGGCATCGGCCGCGAGCTTGAGGCCGGCGGACAACGGACCTTTACCACGGGGATTGAACTTGGCGAGTGGTGCGAGGACGGCTTCAACATCGTTCGTGGTGGGTTCGACGGCGACATCTGCGGAACGGCAGCCGGGACCGAACGTGACAAGTCCAAGGTTTGCCGAGGGCGCAATTTGCGGCAGCGTCTGCTCGAGTGCCTGCCGTGCGGCTGCGAGCTTGCTGACCCCATCGCTGCCAAGTCCGCCCCACATCGAGCCCGAACCGTCGATCACGGCGACGAGGCGCGGCTGGCTTTCGGCCCGAGCCGTCGAGATCGGCGATCCCGGTTGCGCCCCGGCGGCGAGAATTGTCGCGAGCACGATAAAGGCCAGCGCGCGCATCTGCCTTGCTTTCGTCATGTCCTGCGTATCCGTCCGGTTGGGCTCGCACTGCGCCAGGGTAGGCAGCGCGCTGCATGATTGTAACAGAGCCGGAATTGCGATAGCGAGAGGGCCTCGTCATCGATTTCGCGGAATGGCCCCATGGACACGTCGACCCTAGACCTTCTCAAATCGCGGCGCTCGTTGAAGCCCGATCTGATGGTCGAGCCGGGACCGTCGGCCGCCGAACTCGACGTGCTGCTGACGATCGCCTCGCGCGTGCCCGACCACAAGAAGCTGGTGCCGTGGCGCTTCATCGTGTTTTCAGGAGACGCACGCGCCCGCTTTGGCGAGAAGATTGCGCAGGCATGCGAGGCGGAGGATACGATGCCGCCGTCGCCGATTCGTCTTGAAACCGAGCGCAAGCGATTCATGCGCGCGCCGATCGTCATTGCCGTCGTCAGTCGTGTGCAGGACAAGCCAGGTGCACCGGAATGGGAGCAGATACTTTCGGCTGGTGCGAGCGCCATGAACCTGTGCATCGCCGCCAACGCCATGGGCTATGCGACCTGCTGGCTGACCGAGTGGATGGCCTACAGCCCGCGTGTGCGCGTCGCATTGGGCCTCGCTGCGAACGAGCGTGTGGCCGGCTTCGTCTACATCGGATCGGCGAGCGCCAAGCCAGAAGAGCGTCCGCGTCCGCCGCTGGCCGATATTGTCACTCACTGGCAAGGCTGACGTGCTGATCGGCATCCGTCGTGGAGCCACCGCGCACCCTTCTGCACATAGATTGCTGCTGCACCAGGATTGCTAGCGTGCCGGCGAGTTGCAGCACCTCTACGCCCGGATCAATAGCGGAACTGCTCGGACAGCACGCGCTCATCGAGATCGTGTCCGGTGTCGAACATCATGAAAAGCTCGATGGCGTGGGCCTGCTCGATCTCGACTCGCAGAACGTCGCGAGTTTCGAAGTGATCGGCAGTGGCGCTCACGGGTCGCTTCTCAGGTTCGTTGACGGTGATGGTGATGTGCGCGGAGTTGGACAGCAACGCGCCGCGCCACCGCCGCGGGCGGAATGGTGAAATCGGCGTCATCGCCAGCAGTGGCGCGAAGATCGGCAGGATCGGCCCGTCGGCGGACAGGTTGTAGGCGGTCGAGCCCGCAGGAGTAGCCACCAGCACGCCGTCGCAGATCAGCTCGTGCAGGCGCACCTTGCCATCCACCGCAATTTGCAGCTTGGCCGCCTGGAAGCGTTCGCGAAACACAGATACCTCATTGATGGCGAGGCTCTTGTGCGCCTTGCCCTCCTTGTCGAAGGCGATCATCGACAACGGATGGATGCGAGTGGTCTCGGCGGCGGCAAGGCGCTCGATCAGATCGTCCTCGCGATACTCGTTCATCAGAAAGCCGACCGATCCGCGGTTCATGCCGTAGATCGGGATACCGTCGTTCATGTAGCGATGCAGCGTCTGTAGCATGAGGCCGTCGCCGCCCAGAGCGACGATGGCATCGGCCTCCCACGGTTTGACGTTGCCATAACGCTGCGTCAGGCGTTTCATGCCGCGCTGGGCCTCGACGACGTCGCTGGCGACGAAGGCGATCTTGTCGAATTTTTTCGTTTGGGCCGTCATCTCGTCGGGGCCGTCATCTGGTCATCATGTGGGCGCCGTAGGTGACGGCGAGGCGAAGGTTGCAACGCGGTGATTGTGGCCGGGCGGTCTCGGTCGAGGAGGTGGATGGTGGCGGACAACGTCGACAGACCTGTAGTGATCTACTGTACTTTTCCAGATCGTGACATCGCGTTGAGCATTGCTGGTGAATTGATCGATAGCAAGCTCGCAGCCTGCGTTAATGTGCTGGGATCGATAACGTCGATCTACAACTGGGAGGGTGAGCGCCAGCAGGAGACCGAAGTGGCGGCCCTGGTCAAGACCCGCGCGGGTCTGGCGCACGCCGTCACGCAAAGGGTGGCAGATCGCCACCCCTATGACGTTCCCGCCGTGCTGGTGATGGCGGTCGACGACGGGTTGCCGGCATTTCTGGATTGGATCATGCGCGAGACGCAGGCCATCCGTGTGCGATGAGCCCGCGCGGGCGCACCGCTGACTGGGCTGCACGAGTTACTCTGGCGAGGAACGTCATCGATGGAAACGCGCCGGTTCCATCGCCGACGATCAGGTTTTAGAACACGCCGCCCAGGCTCAACATCAGATTGTGAGTAGGAGACCCACGCCGAACCTTGCCTTGTGAGGTTCGCACGACAGCGTACCCGTTGCGAGGCTCGTATGAGCGGTACGCCTTGGCAGGTGTTGAGCGCGAGTAGAATTGACCGGAGCCACGCGGCCTTGCATTTGCGCGCCGGGCTTTGGTCGGCGCAATGGCAACCGCAGGAGGTGCTGCGGCTGGCGCCTGGACCTGCACGGCATCGCCATTGTCAGGGCTGGTAAGCGCGGCGGACGTTGACCCGCGCGGCTTGGTCGGGCGTGGGGCAATGTCAATTGCGGGCGCGACAGCTTGAGGCGCGGTGGCGAGCGATGCCGGTGCAGAGCCCGGTGCCTCCGGAATGGGTGCGCCAATCGCCATGCGACCCGGCAGCGGCTCGACTGGCGGCGGTGCAGCAGCGGCGGGAGCCGCGGCATCGATTTGCGCGGACGCCGTGACGCCTGCTGTAGGTGCGGCTGCGCGCTGCGGCTGTGCCTTCTGATTGGCTGCATATTGGTTGGGTGCGGGCTGCGCGACTGGAGGCGGTGAGGCGGAGCGCGCAACTGATCGTGCTGGTGTACCGGATTTTACCTGGGCGGTGGGTCGTCCGGCCGGCGCTGCTGCTGCGGTCGTTCCTGCGGCCGCAACCGAAGCAGCCCCGGTCGCCGCGACGGCGCCGGTCCAAGCCTTGTCAGCAGGCCGGGTGTTGACAGCCGAAGCAAGCGCCGTGCGCTGCCCGCCAACCTCGCCAGTGGTTTTGCGAGCAAGCAGCGAGTTGCGGCCGGGGCCTTGCGCAACGATGGCATTGGAGATGCAGCGGCCGTCTGCAGCGAAGTTCTGCCCACTTGGACATTCGATGCCGCAGGCCTTGTCTGTGTGCCCCTGTAAGAGCGTGAGAAGAATGTAGTCAGGCACCTCGACCGGCAAGGTGGCATTCACCTTCTGCAAGAACGACGTCATGGCGCGCTTGGAGGCTCCGCCCCAATCGCCATCGGCCGCACCAGAATAGCAGCCGACCCGTTTGAGTTCGACCTGCAGGCTGCGCGCGAGTTCTACGCGCTCATTCCAGCCGCTCGGAGTGACAAAGGAGCGGCGCTTGGCGTCGCCATCGCCTTTTACAACGGTCACGTTGGTCTGCCAGGCGCCGCCGCTGACAACAGCCTGCGACGGATCGTTGGCCGCTGAGCCTGGTTGCGAAGATCCGGCAGAACCGGCGTCGGCCACCTTGCGAAAGCCAGTACTGGTTGGTGAAAACGAGCGCCCCGCCGCGTTCTGGCTCGAAATTGCGCCGCCAATTGCCGGCGGAAGAGGAGGCGTTGCCTCGATCTCGGCGATGTCGATCGCGTCTGGGTGCGGGCCGGCGACATGGGGGAAATAGGCTAGGGCGCCGACGCTGAGTGCACTGACGAGGAACAAGAAGCTGCTGAGAAAGCGCATCGTACTACCCTCCGGCACGCGCCCCCAGGGTCGCTGGACGAACGCGCGCGTCACTCTTCGACCCCATACAGGAGCCCTGACTCACGACTCCTGGTCCTGGAACATCGCGCCAGGACGCAGGTAAGGCCCGCAACACGCAACTCTCGCCGATCTGATAGGCGAACGCGGTCGGGCAGGTGCGAGGAGAGGCATGTTGCTTGATGTGCCGAGTGCCTGAGGTGCCGAGAACCTGAGCTGTAGACCTGGAGCTGTAGACCTGGGAGCAGTAAACGTGGGGGTGCAGATCCGGGAGTTGCCACTCGTGTTGTCGGTCTGGGCACAAGGTGTGGCTGCGATTGCGAGTAAGCTCACGCAGAGCGGTTGCATGCCAATCCGTGCACTTCACTCTAAGATTAATCGAAGCAGTGGCGGATGCAACCATCATGTTATAGACAAACCCGCTAGTGCCAAATTTGCATCACTTGTCTGAGTGCGGACGACGGCGCTCGTCCAACAAGTCGATTGGCGCCGGTTTGGGTGGATATGCCACACGGCGCGGCCGCAGAACCACACTTGGTGCAGGCATCACGGCAAGCCACAACATCTAGTAGCAGGCGGCCTGTGGGCTGGGGATAGCCTGTTGATGGTTTCGCCGCCGTTGTGGAGAACTGCGCGCGGGGGCGGCCGGCAAAGACGAGCCATGGACCCGCAGCGGCTCCGGGATGTTCCATCTAGGAAACTGATTCCTTTAACAATTCGCTACGAATCGAGTTAGCGTTGAAATCGAGGGGGCGTGTCTATTGCGTCGAACTTGTTATCCCTGGTGCTTATCGATGAGTTCTGCACAGCGCGGATCGAGCGGCGATTGGTGCTGTGATCACATCGAATGCCAACCAGGGCTCCGGCTCTAGAGTGTGTCGAACCGGGAACGCTTCAGCCATCTGCCGGCACCCATTGGGGAATGGGTTCTGGATGCTCACAGGTGAGAGAAGTCGCTCTTGAGAAGGTTCCACACGCCAGAGTAGTGCGTATGAGCAGGTAGCCTACCCCTCGAGGCTGACAAGACCGCAAGCCGGTGGCCGACTTGGCGCCGGCTGTCCGCACAAGGAGAGGGCAAACCTATGAGACATGCTCTAGGTGTGTTAGGCGTCCTCGCCGCGGGAGTGCTGCTAGCAGTCTCCGCTGCGATGAACTGGCGTTTTGGATTAAGTCTCGGAAAAACCGAGCTGGACGGTCAAATCTATGGTGCGGCAAGTGCCGCTGCCGATTGTTTCAAGGCGTTGATACCGTTCTTCCTGTTCGCCGCAATTCGAAACAAGATGTGGTCGCAGGCGGCAGCATCGGCTGTCGTTTGGGTCGTCGTCACGAGCTATTCGCTGACTTCGGCCTTCGGTCACGCGGCATTGAACCGGTTCGATACGGCCGGGCAGCGTGAGGTTGCCTCTCAATCCTACAAGGACCTGAGGGCGGACTTGCAACGGGCGCAGGAGCAACTCTCCTGGGTGCCGCAGCATCGTCCGGCTGCAACGGTTCAAAGTGAGATGGCGGCGGCCAAAACTAACCGCGCTTGGCAATGGACCGACGGTTGCACCAAGGCCAAGGACAAGTACCAGCGCACGTTCTGCGACAAGTACCATGCCTTGGCTGCCGAGCTTGGCTCCGCCGAGCAGCGTGGCGCATTGGAAGCGCGGGTTGCTGAAACGCAGGCCGCATTGTCGAAGACTACGGCAGGTGGCAGCGTGATGGCGGAAGCCGATCCGCAAGCCGCCGTTCTGGCCAAGCTTTCGGGCTTCGATGTCAGCACGATCCAGATGGCACTGACGGTGTTCATCGCGATCTTGCTCGAGATCGGTTCGAGCTTCGGCATGTACGTCGCCTTCAGCGCTTGGCGTATCGACGATCGCCTCGCACCGGCTGCTCCCGACATGGCGCGGCTGCGTGAGGCTGGACGGGTTGCAACCCAGTCCGCGATGGTCGCACCAAAGGTTGAAGCGATCGAGGCTCCTCGCATCGAGGAGATTGCAAGCACCGAAATGGAGGACGACAAGTCCGACATCGGCACCGCCGCGGCAGCGGTGGCGGAAGTTGCGGCTCCGGCCATGGCTCCCGTTGCGATCGAGCAGCCGCGTTCCGGCGCCAACGACAACAAGTCGGCGCCCGTTGCCCAGCCGCAAAGGCTCGTGGCACCCGAGACGGATGTTGAACGCTTCTACAAGGAGAGAATCGACACTCAAGATGGTTCAAGTCTGACTGCAACGACGCTGTACGAAGATTATTGTGCCTGGTGTGAGGAGCAGAACAAGGAGCCTCTCGCCCTGCCGACCTTCGGACGCGAATTTGGAGAGCTTGGTGTTCAGAAAGCCAAGATCGCAGGCAGAGTTCGGTACATCGGCATCGCGCTGAAGTCCGAAATGGACCAGACGGAGGATAAGAACGCGCCGGCCTTCAGCTCCGAGGCCGCCTGATAAAGGCAACTGCAAGGGCCGCCGCGAGGCGGCCTTTCGCTTTGATAGAGGTTTGCGTGACGATGACATTGAGGAAGGGCGGCGCTGGCCGCCCTTTTTTTGTTTGTTTGGCGCTCGCCAACGTGCCACGGGAGTTCTGCCGGTTCGGGTGCGCTGCGCGAGCCGGTACCGTCAGACCCTGGATCGAGTGAGAAGCGAGCCGCGAACGTGACATCCGCGACGTCACCTGTCGTGATCGAGAAGATCATGACGCTATCTGCCGCCGAGTTCGCCAAGAGCCTTGCCGCATTTGCCGGCGCTGATGTTGTGATTTCCGATGGCCGCGCGACGCTTGCCTTGGGCGCGGCAGGCGGCATCGCTGAGATCGCTTACAAACCGCTGCCGCCACGCCGCATCGGTGGCGGCCTGCTCGAGCTGCCGCAGGCCAAGGTCGCGATCACGCTGACGGGTGTGCCGGCAAACGAGGCTGAAGCCTTCCTGCGCCGCTTCGACATCGCGTTTCAACGCGGCGGCGGATGAACGACATGCGACCTGCCTCCGATGGCCCGCACGTCACGCCATAGCATTCAGGCGGCGCATGGCCACGACACCGAACGCCGGCCCGATGGCCAGCAACGCCAGCACCGGCGGCCAGCCGAAGAATGACGCGAGCACGGGGGTTGCCTGCACCGTGACGATCGTCAGGGCAAATCCGAGCGCCGTCTGCAGCGTCATTAGACTGCCGGCCATACCGACTGGCGCATGATCGGCAACGAGAGCTGAGAACTGGGCCGAATCCGGCACGATGGCGATGCCCCATATGATGACCACGAGCATCGTCAGCCACGCCGGCCCACCGAACGTCACGGCGGTCAGTATCGCGGCCGTGCCGCTCACCAGCATGGCGATGATCGTGACGTTCGCCTTGCCGATGCGATCGGCGGCCAGTCCTGCCACGGCACAGGCGATGCCACCGGCTGCGATGGCAGAGAACGCGGTGAACTTGGCAAATTGCTCGGCAGCGGGTTGGGCCATCGTCGCCTGGAACGATTGCGAGCAGGCCAGCGCGACCCAGGCCCACATCGCATAAAGCTCCCACATGTGGCCGAGATAGCCGGCGATGGCGAGCCTCACCTTGCGGTTGGTCCAGGCGATTGCAATGGCTTTGGCATCGAACGTCGCGGCTCTGGTGTGGAGTGGGCCGATCTTCACTCCGAGGCAGAGCAAGCCAGCCGCAATTGCGGCAATCGAGGCGATGGAGACGGTAACGCGCCAGTTGGCGCCGCCACCAAGCGCGATGAGATGTGGCAAAGCTGATCCGAGCGTCAAGGCGCCGACGAGGGCCCCGACCAGGAAGCCGCGATCCTTGTCACCCCATCCGACGGCGATCTTCATGCCCACCGGGTAGACGCCGGCGAGCAGTGCGCCGGTTGCGATGCGCGCAACTATGGCAAGTGTGCTCCCCGGCGTTAGAAGGAGGAGCGAGGCATTGATGAGGCCGGCGGCGATCGCGGCCAGTGCGAACACGCGACGCGGGTCGAAGCGGTCGGCGATCCCCAGCACGGCCGAGGTGAATGCGCCGATGACGAAACCGGCTTGTACGCCGCTCGACAACGCGGCCTGCCGAAATGCTGACATTGGCGCCTCGCGCAGCATGTCGGGCAGGATAGCCGCAGACACGAACCAGAGGCTCATGGCGGCCACCTCGGCGGCAAGCAGAAGGGTCAGCGAACGGGCTTTGTCCGTCAAGGATGTCACCATCAATCGTTGGCTGGGCACGGTGATCCCTAACCGTTGATCCGTCGTTCACCAACCCGAAGTTTCGAAGCAGTGAGATATGAGCCCGTCGTGCGCCCGGCTTAGAGAAACTTCGCCAGCGCCTCGAGCTGATGCGTCATGCGAAAAGTGCCTATGCGGCCCCTGCCGTCGCCTTTCCCGCGATCTTCAATGCGAAGGCATACTCGATCGCCGTTTCCTTCAGCGCCTCGAAACGGCCCGAGGCGCCGCCGTGGCCGGCGTCCATGTTGGTGCGCAGCATGAGCATGTTGCTACTCGTGTTCATTTCGCGCAGACGCGCGATCCATTTCGCTGGCTCCCAATAGGTGACGCGCGGATCGGTCAACCCGGCGAGCGCGAAGATGTGCGGATAGGGTTGCGCGGTGACGTTATCGTAGGGCGAGTAAGAGCGGATCAGTGCGAAGTCCTCGGCACTCTCGATCGGGTTGCCCCATTCGGGCCACTCCGGCGGCGTCAACGGCAGCTCGGCGTCGAGCATGGTGTTGAGAACGTCGACGAAGGGGACGTCGGCGATGATGCCGAGGAACAGATCCGGCGCCATGTTCGCAACGGCACCGACCAGCATGCCACCGGCCGAGCCGCCGTGCGCGACGATCGCCCCGCGGCGCGTGAGACCGGTTGCCGCCAGATGTTCGCCCGCGGCTATGAAGTCGGCGAAGGTATTTCGCTTCTTCTCGCGTTTGCCATCCGTGTACCAGCGATAGCCCTTGTCCTTGCCGCCGCGGATGTGGGCAATGGCGTAGATGAAGCCGCGATCGACGAGCGAAAGCCGGGCCGTCGAGAATGCGGCGGGCATGGCAATACCATACGCGCCGTAGCCGTAGAGGAGGGCCGGCGCGTCGCCGTCGAGCGGCGTGGTGGCGCGGTAGAGCAGCGAGATCGGAACCTGCTCGCCATCGGCGGCAGTGGCAAAGATGCGGCGCGTAACGTAATCACGCGGATCGTGCCCGGTCGGCACTTCCTGCCGTTTGCGCAGCACGCGCTGCCGGCTCACCAGATCGTAGTCGTAAACCTCGCTCGGTGTCGTCATCGACGAATAGGTGAAGCGGATCGTCGTCGTGTCGAACTCGTATCCGTGGGACAGGCCGAGCGAATAGGCTTCCTCGTCGAAGGCGATGGTGTGTTCGGCGCCCGAGGCCAGTTCACGGATGACGATGCGCGGAAGGCCGTTTTCGCGTTCCAGGCGAACCAGATGGCGGCTGAACACGACGACATCGAGGATCAGGCATCCGGGCTTATGGGCGATAAAATCGCGCCAGTTCGTTTGTGCGGGATCGGCAAGTGGTGCGGTGACGATGCGGAAATCCTCAGCACCTGCGGAATTGGTCGTGATGTAGAGCGTGCCCGCGTTCTCCTCGACGTCGTACTCGTGCCGGGGCTCGCGTGGGGTGATGAGGCGCGGCGGGGCATCGGGCACTGTGGTGTCGACAATGTGGATTTCACTCGTCTCGTGATCGCTCGAGGAAATGAGCAGAAGGCGCTGAGACTGTGTCGCAGAGATGTGGACATAGAATCCGGTGTCGGTTTCCTCATAGACGAGTATGTCTGCGCTTTGCTGGGTGCCGACGGCGTGCCGGTAGACAAAGCGCGGGCGGTGGTTCTCGTCGTAGCGCACGTAGAAAAGCCAGCGACCGTCCGCCGACCACACGGTGCCCCCGCCGGCGTCCGTGATGATCTCGTCGATGTCTGTGCCGGTTGCAGTGTCGCGCAGGCGGATGGTGTAGAACTCCGAGCCCTTCTCGTCGACGGAGTAGGCGAGCAGGCGATGATCGGGGGCATGAGAGCTGCCGGCAAAGCCCCAATAGGAATGGCCATCGGCCTCCTTGTTGCCGTCGATGAGTATCGTCTCATCGCCACCGTCGCGCGGCCGGCGGCAAATCAGCGGATACTGTCCGCCGATCACATAGCGGCCATAATATTCGTAAGCGCCATCGGGAGTTGGAACAGAGCTGTCGTCCTCCTTGATGCGCGACTTCATCTCGGCAAAC
>CAZLHQ010000001.1:32858-130297 GCA_964559355.1 uncultured Hyphomicrobiaceae bacterium | reverse complement strand
GGCCAGATCATCGAAGAGGGCCTGCTCATCCAGCAGCCGCAGCTCGATTATGCGCAGCGCCGTGGGCGGGTGGGCGACGCCTTGCGCGAGGTCGGTCTCGATGCAGACGCCCAAGACCGCTACCCGCACGAATTCTCAGGCGGCCAGCGCCAGCGCATCGCCATTGCGCGCGCCATGGTCCTCGGACCCAAGTTCGTCATGCTCGACGAGCCAACCAGTGCGCTCGACATGAGCGTGCAAGCGCAGATCGTCGATCTCTTGCGCGAGTTGCAGGACAAACACGACCTCGCCTATCTCTTCATCAGCCACGATCTGAAGGTCGTCCGGGCCCTGTGCAATTATGTAATCGTCATGCGCAACGGCAAGGTCGTCGAGGAGGGACCGGCACACGACATCTTTACGTCCCCCAAGGACGACTATACGCGCTCATTGCTGGCAGCAGCGCTCAATCTCACAGTCGAGCGCGCCAACGCCAGTTGAATGCGAATAACCTGATCGCAGAGGTGCGCGTCATTCGCATGAGACGGCAGGCAGCGCTATAATTACGCCGCATCCGATCGAAGGAGGGGGCATGACCATCGATGACCGGTATCGGGCACAATTGCAGGCGGCAATCGCGGCGCTGCGCTACTGGGTGCCGACAATCAGCGATGCCGCACATGTCACTCAGTCGGACGGCAGCGCATATTGGAGCCTGGCAGCCGAGCCCAATGCGGCTGGCGCGTGCCCGTTCGAGCTGGTGCTTCGAACCGACGGCAAGCATGACATCATGATTGCAGGCGAGAGCTACGAGGATTTGCCGACTGATGACCTCGACATGTTCGTGCCGCTTGCCTGCGCCATCGCGCGCGGTGACGTGATCCGACGCATGATCGTAACGTCCGCCACCGGAATTCCTGTCACAATCGAAACAATCGTCAATCTCGGCGGCGGCAAGGTCTGGCGCCAAACTCGCGATCTGCAGTCAGCCCGTCAGTCTGACGCCGCCAGCGAAGTACTGGCCGAGGACCGAACGTTCCTGCCCTACAAGCGCGAATAGAACGGGTTCAACCTGGGTGCATCTGTCTTCGGTCAATGAAGGCTCGCGCGATATCCTTGCTCGAGCGACGGAAACACGCCTTCGATGGGAACGGTAGGATTGCCGTACTACACGATCAGGCTCTTAAGCACACTCACGCATCGAGCTCGCCGTCGAGCCCGCGCGGATGCACGATCTCGACGCCGCAGGATTTGCATTTGTCAGGCAGCATCAATGACTGGGCGCCGAGTCGCGCGTTGCAACGCGGACAGCGAATGGCGAGGTGCACGGCAATGGCAGCCACCACACAGCCCAAGGCGCCGAGCAGGATGAGGTAGCGCAGCTCGGGCGGCGCGATATTCAGATGCGACAAGCCCAGCGCCGCAGCCAGTATCGTCACGGCAACCGCATATATGCGCAGCGAACGCCGCTCCGCCTTCCACAGCTCGCTCAATTGAGACGTCGTCAAAGGCCGCGCGCCCGACCCCTCGCCCGATCCCGCCATAGTCCTTCTCCTCAAATGCTCGATACCGGCAAGCGCCGGATCCTTGAAATTGGGATACCTGAGCGCGCAATGCGCTCGACGGCCTGCTGCAAGGTTTCGATCGCAACCGCCATGTGATGTGCGTTGGCATGCAGCAGCATGACGCCATCGAGCATGATGCCGACATGACCCTTCCAGAACACGAGATCGCCGCGTTGCAAACCTTCCAGATCGGCGGGAACCGCGATTGCCGTGCCGATCTCCTCGCACTGCATGTCGCTGTCGCGCGGGACGGCGATTCCTGCGGCGGCCAGCGAAACCTGAACGAGCCCCGAACAGTCTATACCGATGCGTGTGCGCCCGCCCCACAGGTAGGGCGTGCCGATGAAGCGTTCTGCTACCTCGACGAAATCACGCGCATGCCGCGCGGTCTCCACAACATGGCGCGACACCACATGGCCGCCTGCCTTCAACTTGTGAAATCCGTCGCGAATTTCAGAAACGCTAAGTTCCGCACCCAGTGACAAATGCATGATGGGCGGCGCCTTGATGTTGGGCTCGGGATAGACGAACGTTCCAAGCGCGCGCACCTTGTGAGTTGGCGCATGCACCTCGCGCGAGACGGCAGCGGCCGGCAGATAGCCAACATACGAATCGCGCTCGAGTTGCCCCCATGCCCAGCCGTCGCGCATTTCGTAGATGGTGACACGTTCACCAAAGAGCGTTTCGGTGTCGAGCGGCGCTGCTGCTTCTGGTCGCGAACGCATTGGCGCTACAGCCCACACCACCTGATGCAAGCTGCCTTCCACATAGCGCGGCGCGGCAACGCGATCACGCAATGCGGCCGCCGCCAGATCGGCGCGATAGGCATGCCGGCGCGGATCGAGCGGCTTGCCCGCTGCCATCGGCTGCTGCCCTGGCGTACCGTCCCGCGACATTGCCTCAACCTCCGTAGCGCGCACTCAGGACGCGAAACATTGCCCGCGCCGACTGTGGCTCGCCACCCTTGGGACCGAGTGGGCGCGCTGCGGGCCGCCATCCATAAAGATCGACGTGAGCGAACTGCCGCGCCTTGCGCACGAAGCGCTTCAGGAATAGCGCTGCGGTTATGGCGCCGGCGAATGGGCCATCCGAGACGTTGCCGAGATCGGCAACATCGCTATCGAGATTGCGATCATATCCCGGCCACATCGGCAATCGCCATAGAGGATCGCCGATCGCAAGACCCGCCGCCTCCACGTCGCGGGCAAGAGCATCGTCATCACAGAACAGGCCCGGAAGCTCAGCCCCCAATGCAACGCGGCAAGCCCCCGTCAGCGTGGCAAAACACAGCAGCGTGTCAGGCGATTCCTCATCCGCCAGCGATAACGCATCGGCCAGAACCAGGCGACCCTCCGCATCGGTGTTGCCGACCTCGACCATGAGGCCTGCGCGACTTACCAACACGTCGCTTGGCCGGAACGCATCGCCGGAGATCGAGTTTTCCGCAGCAGGAATGAGAATGCGCAGGCGAACATCCAGGCCGTGCGCCATGATCATATGACCGAGCGCCATTGCGGTTGCCGCTCCGCCCATGTCCTTCTTCATCAGCAGCATGCCCGACGAAGGCTTGATGTCGAGCCCGCCGGTATCAAAGCAAATGCCTTTGCCGACCAGCGTCACGCGCGGCGCGTCGGCGCGGCAGTCGGGCTTCGACCACGTGAGGTCTATCAGACGGGGTGCGCGCGAGCTGGCCCGGCCAACGGCATGGATCATCGGAAAATTCTGCGCCAAGAGCGCTTCGCCGCTGGTTACGGCGACCTCAGCGCCATGGCGCGCTGCAAGCTCCCGCACCTCTTGTTCGAGTTCCTCCGGCCCCAGGTCCGATGCGGGTGTGTTGATGAGATCGCGGCCGAGCCATATCGCCTCGACGATGGACTTCACCGATCTCGCATCGACGGATTTCGGTACCACCAGCCGGGCGGCCTTGTCGGCGGCAGCCGCGGTCTTGTAGCGGCGGAATCGATACGCACCCAAACCCCAGGCTATGGCTGCCAAGGTGATGTCGGCTTCCTCATTCTCCAGCTTGTAAATGCCAGCCGGCACCGAGCTTGCCAATTGACCGACCAACAATTCGGACGGGCCGCATGGATCGCCCGAGCGACCATTGCCGACGCTTAACGCCACCGCCGAGATGGACCCGTCCGCGCCAGGGACCAGCGCTTGCTTGCGCGAAGTAGAGCTTTGAAAGCCGCTTGCTTCCAACCATGCGCGACTGCGGCTATCCAAACCGGGCACTGCCGACACGCCATCGGCCGAACGCACGAGATGTATCGGCACGGCGGTGTCAGTGGGTGCGGCCTCGAAGACATCCTCGACGGGCGGATGCACAATTCCATTGAGACCCTTCGGCATCGCGTTTCCCCCTCGTGCGCCAGCCAAGTATCTGCTTTCCGAAGTTCGTAAGGCAGCGCTGCACTCTCATAAACGAACTTCGCGATCGGACTCTAACGGCTCATCAATACCACCACGAGCAAGCCTTGGCACACCTCCTGCGGCAACGGCGCCCAAACCGCTTATCATGCAGCAGGCGCACGCCGCAGCCATGACGGGGCGCAATCGGGTTAAGTGTTTATTGACCACCGTCCCAGAAAATCGACCCAAGACAACGGGCGATTCGCGCCTTGCAATTGCCAAAACCGGGATGTGGGCCATGCCGCTGAGTGCCGACGCACGAAATTCGATGCCAACCGTCCGCCGGCTCGCCTTGTGCGCCGCCAGCGCACTGACGCTAGGTCTCGGCGGTTGTGCAGGCTCGGGCGCAGACCTGACAGCCGACCTCATGGGAAGGCCGCCGGCGCAAGACCAGGCCGCAACGCAAGTCGCTGCCACGCCGCAAACAGAGCTTGAGAAGGCGACCGACTACTGGGGCGAAAAATTCTCCAAGTCGCCGCGCACGCTGGATTATGCGCTCAACTACGCGCGCAACCTGAAGGCTCTCGGCAACAAGCAACAGGCATTGGGCGTGCTGCAACAAGCCTCGTCCTATCATGGCCAGAACCGCGAGCTGGCCGGCGAATACGGGCGCCTCGCGCTCGAGCTCGACCAAGTTCAAACCGCCAAGCAGTTGCTCGCCTACGCCGACGACCCTGCCAAGCCGGACTGGCGCATCATTTCCGCGCGCGCAACCGCGCTGGCCAAGGAAGGCAGCTACAAGGACGCCATACCGCTTTACCAGCGCGCCATGTCGCTTTCCAACTCCAACGCCTCGGTGATGAACAACCTGGCCATGGCCTATGCGCTCGACGGCCAGCCGGCAGAAAGCGAGCGATTGCTGAAGGAAGCGGCCAGCCGCGGCGGCTCGGCAAAAGTGCAAAAGAACCTCTCGCTCGTGCTGGGCCTGCAGGGAAAGTATGACGAAGCGCAAGTCGTCGGCACCCAGGTGCTGCCGCACGATACGGCCAAGGCAGATACGACATTGGTTCGCCAGATGGTGCGGCTGGACCCGCAGCCGATGCAGTCCACGATTGCTGCGATGCCGGCGGTTGCGCAGGCTCCGGCAGCGACGCCGGCACAGGGCCCCGCCAAGACTGCCAAAAGCGCGGTAGCACAAGCGGCCAAGACGGCTGCGCCCGCACTGCGCTCCACGGTCAATACGGAAACTGCAACGACAGGCGCGTGGGATTCGCAAGTGGCAGTCGCCGGGCCCGCAAAGCAATAACCATCAGAGGTTTGACGGCCACGCCTGAGCCAAATGAAAATTCGACAACCGCGTGGCGCTCGAGCGGGAACTGCGCGGCTTTTGTCGTGGCTCGCGCAAGGGCGGCCGAATACCGGATGAGTGGCCGGGAGAAAAGCAGGTGATTGGTGATTATGGAATCATTGCTCCATGGCCGTGACTGCGGCGAGCGTGATTCCAACCAACCCTGAAGCGCTCTACGGCTTTGCGCCGCCGCCTTCCGCATCCGACAGTATCGCTTCGAAATCGATCTTCGAGACCTCGATCACCGCCTGCGTGCGCGAAGCGACATTGAGCTTGCGCAAGATCTCCGATACGTGAGCCTTGACCGTCGTCTCGCCGACCGAGAGCTCGTAGGCGATCTGCTTGTTGAGCATGCCCTGGCGCAACATCTTGAGCACGCGCAACTGCTGCGGCGTCAGCGATGCCAAACGCAGCGCCAAGTCACCTGCCGTCGTCGATGCCTTGGGCGGCTGATAGCTCGCCGGCAGATAGATGTTGCCAGACATCACGGCCTCGACCGCCGCGGCCAGCTCCGACCGGCGCATCGACTTGGAGATGAAGCCCGCCGCGCCATAGGTCATAGCCTCGTGGATGATGCGTGGGTCCTCGAGACCCGAGCAGATCACCACCGGCAGCTTGGGATAGAGCGTGCGCAGCTCGAGCAAGCCTTCGAAACCGGAAGTGCCCGGCATCGACAGATCGAGTAGCACCAAATCGAATGGCCCCCGAGCGGCAATCTCGTCACGCGCAGCCGCAATCGTGGAGGCTTCATAAATAGCAGCTTTGGGATAGGCCGAGCTTAACGAAAGCCGCAGCGCTTCCAGAAACAGCGGGTGATCGTCAACGACGAGGAAACTGGCTGGCACAGCCTTCGCCTCCCATGCGAGCGATGAGGCATGTTCCGTCATGCTCTTGCCATCCCGGATAATGTTTCAAACACCGCCGCCGGTTGCAAGTCTGTTCGACGAGGCGGTGACCATGTGATGAAAAAATCCCGAAAAAAGGGGCGAGCAGGTTGCCCTACTCGCCCCGCTCCCTCGCTTGATGACGCCCTAAGAGCGTCCGCACGCGATCAGTTCTTGCTGGCGACCTTCTTGGGCAGCTTGAACGTCCAGACCATGCCGCCCTGGTTCAGGTTGGCAACCGTCTTGGCAACTTCGCCGCCCCACAGCGGGACCGCACCACCCCAGCCCGATACGACCGAGACGTACTGCTCGCCACCTTCATCCCATGTGATCGGTGAACCGACAATTCCCGAGCCGGTGTTGAACGACCACAGCTCCTTGCCGGAGGCAGCGTCCATGGCCTTGAACTCACCCTCGGGTGTGCCGAAGAAGACGAGGCCGCCCGCGGTCGTCAGAACGCCGCCCCACAGCGGAGCCTTGTTCTTGTACTCCCACTTCACCTTGCCGGTTGCGGGATCCATCGCCTTCAGAGAGCCGATGTGGGTATCGAAGACCGGCTTGATGGTGAAGCCCGCACCGAGGTAGGCAGCGCCCTTCTTGTAGGTCACAGGCTCGTTCCAGATGTCCATGCCCCACTCGTTGGAGGGGATGTAGAACAGCTTGGTGTCCTTGGAGTAGGCCATCGGCATCCAGTTCTTGCCGCCGAGGAAGCTCGGCACTGCGAACACTGACGTACCCTTCTTGCCATCGGCGCCCTTGGACGGATCGCCCGGACGATTATCCGGCACATAGATCGGACGACCATCCTTATCGATGCCCTTCGCCCAGGAAATCTTGGCGACGAACGGATAGGCGTTGATGAACTTGCCGTTCTCGCGGTTCAGAACGTAGAAGAAGCCGTTGCGGTCGGCCGTGGCAGCGGCCTTGACACCGCCCATGTCGAACGAGACGACCTCGTTGACACCGTCGAAGTCCCAACCGTCGTTCGGTGTCGTCTGGAAGCCCCACTTGATCTCGCCCGTTTCCGGATCGATGGCGAGGCGCGAGCACGACCACTTGTTGTCGCCCGGGCGCATGTGGCTGTTCCACGGAGCCGGGTTGCCGGCGCCCATGAAGATCAGCTTGGTGTCGGGATCATACGTGCCACCGAGCCAGGTGGCGCCACCGCCCGTCTGCCACAGATCGCCCGGCCAGGTCTCGTTCTTCTTGCCGGTCATGGTCGAATCTTTACCATTCAGAGTGCCCATGTGGCCTTCGATGGTGGGACGCGACCAGACAACCTCGCCATCATCGACCTTGCGTGCTTCGACGCGGCCAACGACGCCGAATTCACCGCCCGAGACGCCGTTGATGATGAGTGGACCGTGCGCCTTCGACGGAACGATCAGCGGCGCGGCGGTGTACGAGAAGCCGGCCTGGAAGTCGTCGATCTTCTTCGACCAGACGACCTTGCCGGTCTTCGCATCGAGCGCCACCAGCTTGGCATCGAGCGTGCCGAAGATGAACTTGTCGTTGATGAGAGCGCCGCCGCGATTGATCACGTCGCAGCACGGCAGGATGCCTTCCGGAAGACGGGCGTCATACTGCCAGATCTCATGGCCGGTCTTGGTATCGATGGCCCAGGCGCGGCTGTAGGAGCCGGTGATGTACATCACGCCGTCCTTGACGAGCGGCTGAGTTTCCTGGCCGCGCATCTTCTCGCCGCCGAGCGACATCGCCCAGGCGGGAACCAAGTTGCCGACGTTATCCTTGTTGACCTTCTTCAGCGAGCTGTAGCGCTGGCCCTGCGGGCCAAGGCCGTTGGAGACGACGTCACCAGCGGTCTCCGCATCCTTGACGATATCGTCGATCTTGACATCGGCGAGCGATGGCTGCGTCAGCGCCACCGACAACGCGAGCGCACTGGCGGTCGCGAACCATTTCCAGGTCTTCATTGGGCATTCCCCTTGGTTGTTTTCCTGGCTGCTTCCCCTTTGGCGGGCTCTAAGCGGCACAATGGAAGTCTTGCCGGGTGCGACGTTATCGCAGGGGGCCTAAGGCTCTTATTGCCAAATAGTACAAATTCGCGTTGGCACATATAAATACAGCGCCAAACGCACATGCAGATGGTCTCGGGCATAGCCGCTCGACATGCCGTTCACGCGATGGTTCGCAACGCAGCAATGATCCGCGAACGGCCGCGATTGCAGCAACGCAAAGCCATCCGAAATTTTGCATTTGATGGGCTCAGGTGCGGCGATCAACGCGCGGCCATTCACCGGCTTCGAGCTTGGGGAAGAAGTGCATCACCGAGCGCTCGAATTCATAACGAGCCAGTGCGAGCTTGCCGGTCCATTCCGGCAACGGCACCGCCATCGCCTCATTCATCGAAAGGCCACGCTCGAATGCGGCGCGGATCGCATCTTCCATCGCCGCCAGCCAATCACGAGTCTGCTGCATGCCGCGCTTGCCGGCTTCAACGGGGCCATGCCCGGGCACAACCTTGTCGGCTCCAAGCGAATTCATGATGTCCAAACTCGCTCGCCAGCGCGACAGGTCCGCATGCGGTGTCGTCGGCGCGCGATCGAGAAACACCAGATCGCCGGCAACCAGCAACCGCGATGTCTCCTCGACGATCATGAGATCGCAGTCCGTGTGGCCCGATAGCGTGCGCAAGTTGAATCTACGGCCGCCGATTTCCTCGATTCCATCGGTGAGAATCCGGCCTGGCGCGACGACCTCGGTGCCGCGCATCCAATCTCCGGCTGCGTAATACATGGCCGAAGCAAACGCATCACCCAGCGACTGCAATCCGTCGATGACACCGCGCGGCGCGGCAAGTGCATCGGCACGGAACGCCTGATTGCCGAGCACATGATCGGGGTGGAAGTGGGTGAGATATACGCGAACGACGGGCTTTCCCGTGACTTCGCGCGCCAGCGCTTCCAACGCCGTTCCATAACGCTTGGAAGGTCCGGTATCGACGATCACCGCACCATCCCTGGTGTCGAACAGAGTGATGTTGGCGATGGCGCCGCCATTCGACGTTGTGATTGCCTCCTGCGCGCCGTAGAGAACCCACACGCCGTCAGCGATTGGCACCGGCTTCATCGTGTAGGCAAGAGGCGAAGCATTGGCGTCGAATGCGCCCATGAGCATTGGCAGCGTTGCAAACGATGCCAATCTCTTCAGGGCCGCGCGACGGTCGATCGGACGCTCGCAGCCCGCCTCGCGTTCAAAGTTCGACGTCATTGCGCCTGCACCTTGCTCGCTGGTGTATCTGCACTCAGCCACGGCGCTGGTATCAGAGAACGATATTCATCGCCATTGTTGTCGCGGCCGACGATGCTGAGCGCTTTGTCGTGGATGGGCAGGTGGACCAGCAAAGTCAGCGTCGGATCCTCACTCATCGGCTCGCGAAGCTCGACAGTGGCAAGCGAGGCGCCATCGGCGGCGCGCAGGTCGAGCTTCTCGATGAAATAGGCTGGCGTGTTGTCGCGGGCGAGCCCGGTGTCCATCGGATGACGGACGCGAAACCGAACGCGCGCCATGCCATCGGCCTCGCGCCACAGCTTGCCCTGGGCATGGCCGACCGTCACCGACCAATCGGCGTCCTTGCGGGCCATGGCTGGGGCAGAGCATCCACCACCCGCAGCATCGAGGAAGACACTGCCGACATGCCACACGCCATCACCTGTCAACGCGGCCGCGCGAACCGGCGTGCCCTGCTCCACCTTCATGCGAAACGCAATGAACGGCTTCGCCTTGGCAACACTGAGCGTCAATACGTGCTGGATCGGATTGAGATCGGCAAACACGACCAACTTGCGCACATCGGGCAGCGCCCGCGCATCCGCCGTCACCGGCACCTGCGCCTGGTTCTCGACAATCTGCGGCACCACGACCTTGATGCGATCGTCAAACACCACATTGGCATCGCCGAAGAACTGCGCCTTCATCTCGGTCCACATGATCGATCCGAGCGGATCGTTACCCGGCGCAGCGCTCGCACGCGGTGGGATCACGCAGCTGCCTGCCACCACCAGAACGGTGAAGCTCAATGCGGCAGTTGCGTATCGATGCCAATTGAAGAAGTTTACCATCGCTCTTTGCCACCAACTGCTGATCCCTTGGCCGACGAGCCTATCACAAGTCGGGTCTGCGCGCGGGGCCAAATGCGCAAGGCTGGCGACCTGAAGTCAACGCTGCGAACCCGCGCGCGCCCCTCAAGGAACGGGCGGCGGAACGCGGGTCGCGTGATAGCTGGCAAAAATCCGGTCGATTTCGCCTTCCGCTTCCATGGCCCGCAAGGCGTTGCCTAAGGCGTAGCCAGTGTCGCGACTATCTTCCTTGACCGCCGTGCCAATGGTCCAGCTCATGCGCAGGTGGGTATTGAACACCGGCTCCAGCATGCTCACGTCGGTGCGGTGGCCGGCAAGCGCCGCCTCCAGCTCCGTGCGCACGCCGATCACGCCGGCGTTACGGCGATCGAGAAAGCTCGCCACGACATCGGGCAACTTTCGATAGGGATTGACGTTGGTCTTGTAAGCCTCGCCATCGGCAAACATGACGTAGTAGTGAGCCGACGTTGCGAACTGCACGGCGAGCTTGGCGTTGCGAAACGCGCTCAGGCCGGCATTGGCATCGACCATATCGGGATGGACGAACAGCACGACCTTCTCGTGATGATAGGCATTGGAGATCGCCACAAGGTTATTGCGAGAAATAAACTCCTTCTCCATGGGCACATGCATCATCACATCGCCCTTGAGGCCACCCGTGCGCGGCCCCTGCCAGATGTTGGAGCGCAGGTCGTCGTCCACTTCCTCTCCGGCGATGCGCGCGATGACGTTGGCTTCCACCCCCATCCGCGATGCGGCTGCCCGTGCGATGTCCGCGTCGATGCCTTTCACCTTGCCGTCTGTGTCGGTCCACGAATAGGGCGCGTTGTCCTCGTAGACGATGACGTGCAGGACCTTGCTCGACTTGACGTCGTCGAGCGGGCGCGCGTGCGCCTGGACTGTGGGCAACGACATCACGAGCCATACGAAAAAACGAGCGAGGCCCGACAAGGACCTCGCTCGAAATCGGATGGTGTCGAAAATTCTGCTGTGGTGCATGCCGGCGGCCCCGTTGGGCTCAGCCCTCGTGCTTGGATTCTATGAAGGCACGGATTGCCCACATGGCTTCCTGGCTCAACACACCCTCGAACGCCGGCATCTTGGTGACACCGTTGATCGTGGCACCCTTGCGAATGCGCTCCATGAACCACTCGTCGCCAGATTGACCCTTTTCCAGATAACGCAGATCCGGTGCGAGGCCGCCCGAGATCACTTCCAATCCGTGGCACCGCGCGCAGTTCTGATTATAGCCGGACGACCCGATCTTGATGGCGAGCTCGTTGCCGGTATAGGGGTTCTTGTCCCGCCATTTCTCACCCAGCTGCTCCAGGCCCTTGGTATCGACAGGCTGCGGCTGGACATCTCCATGCGCCTGTACCTTTGCAACACCGATGGCAAGCAGCACGGCGGCGGCAAAAGCAGGAGCCGCAATACGTGTCGAGATCATCATGGCACTCCGCGTTTCCATGTGGGGGATCTTGCTTCTTGGTTGACGGGAACGATAGTCGAGCGCGCGCATGCTTCAAAATTGCCAAATAGTGCATAGACCGGCGCAGTACCAAGGCGCCGCCCAACATCCAACACGGGCATTGGACTTGGCAATCCACATCAGTGTTACTATGTACCATAGTACAGTAGGGTGCTCCGCCTGCGAAATCTAGTGTCGCTTGCCCGCCATTTCCCGGAAGGGCCAATCATCTCAAGAGATCGGCTGTCACGATCCTTCGTGGAGGAACGCTTGCAACGATGCCGAGATTGGCCGTCCAACTGTTTGTGGTCCTGCTGCTGGCGTGGCCACGTCCCACCTCTGCGCACGAGGTCTACGTTTCCAACGAAAAGGACAACACGGTCTCGGTCATCGACAGCACCACGCAGGCAGTCGTGCGCACGATCAAGGTCGGCCAACGTCCGCGCGGCATCACCTTCTCGCGTGACTACAAACAGTTTTTCGTATGCGCCAGCGACAGCGATGCCGTGCAGGTCTATGACGCGGCCACCGACAAGCATCTCTACGATCTTCCCTCCGGTGACGACCCTGAGCAGTTCGCAGTCTCGCCTGACAACAAGCGCCTCTACATCGCCAACGAAGACAATGCCGTCACCACGATCATCGACCTTGAAACGCGCAAGGTGATCCGGCAGGTCGATGTCGGCATCGAGCCTGAGGGCATTGCCATCTCGCCCGATAACGCGCTGGCGATAACAACCTCCGAAACCACCAACATGGCGCACTTCATCGACACCAAGACGTTTCAGGTGATCGACAACGTGCTCGTCGATCAGCGGCCGCGTCACGCCGAATTCACGCACGACGGACGCCACCTTTGGGTCACATCCGAAATCGGCGGCACCGTCGCCGTCATCGACGTCGCCACCCGCAAGGTAAACAAGACGATCGGCTTCACCATTTCAGGCGTGCGCGCCGACACAATACAGCCGGTCGGACTGCGTTTCACCAAGGACGGCCGCCGCGCGTTTGTCGCGCTCGGGCCCGCCAACCGCATTGCCGTCATCGATACGACCACGCACGAGGTGATAAAGTACATCCTTGTCGGCCAGCGCGTTTGGCACATGGAGCTGACGCCGGAACAGGATATGCTGTACACGACCAACGGCGTCTCCAACGACGTCACGGTGATCGACGTGGCCAGGCTCGCCGCTACCAAGTCGATCACGGTTGGTCGCTACCCTTGGGGTGTCGCCATCAAGCCGTCGAAGCCTTGAGCCGCACATGAGCCGCACAGCGCACAGCATCTGACGGGCAGGAGATGAAAGCAGAGCACGCGCGCATCTGCCGGTCGACTGGGCATTGCCGGCGACCGCATCGCTCCGGGCAGGCTTTCGCGTGCTTGGCCGCGCTGACATTGGCCTTCGCATGCGGCACAAGCTGCGCACTGGCAGACCCCGTGCAGCAACACATCGATCCCGCAACCGGATATCGCATCGAGCGCTATCAAGCCCCAGTACCTGAAACACCGCCTGCCGGCGAGCGCATCTGGATCGACGCCATCGACCGGCTCGTAACCCAAGATCGCGCGCTCCTGATCGATGTCTCGCCGATTACAGGCGCCGGCTATGACCCCGAGACCGGCGCATGGCGCAGCAACAAGCCGCATCTGACTTTGCCGGGCGCGGTATGGCTTCCCGAGGTCGGGCGCGGCGTTATCGACACCAATGTCGCCGCATTTCTGGAAGGCCAATTGAAACGCCTGTCGGGCGGAGACATGGCGCGCGCAATCATCATCTTCTGCTCGGCGGATTGCTGGATGTCGTGGAACGCGATGAAACGCATCGCCGCACTCGGCTACACGCGCCTCTTCTGGTTTCCCGAAGGCACCGACGGCTGGCGCGACTGGGAACGTCAACTGGTACCCGTGACCCCGGCGCCGATCGACCTCACCGCTGCCGCGAAGCGGTGAGACTGGTCAGCCTTTAAGCCTTGCGCGGCTTGGCGCGTGCTGTCGGCAGTGCGGATGCGGGATGCTCAGGCCACACATGCTTGGGATATCGGCCGCGCATATCGGCGCGCACATCGGCCCAGGACCCATGCCAGAATCCGGGCAAGTCGCGCGTCACCTGAATTGGCCGGTGCGCGGGCGACAACAGCTCCAGCGTCAACGGCAACCGACCGGCCGCGATTGATGGATGTTCCTTCAAACCAAACAGCTCTTGCACGCGGATAGCCAGGCGCGGCGCGCCCGCACCCTCATAGTCGATGGGATGGCGATTTCCCGTCGGCGCCTCGAAATGCGTCGGAGCGTCGACGTCGAGCCGCTTGCGCAGGTCATAAGTCAGCAGCGCATCGAGCGCCTGTCCCAGATCGCCCGATGTGATCTCCGAAAGCCTCGTCTTGCGCCCTGTGAACGGCGCTAGCCACCGCTCGGCTGAGGCTGCCAACACGGCATCTGAAACGTCGGGCCATTCATCCCCCTCGGCTGCGCGCAAGAATGCGATGCGATCGCGCAACTGGATCTGCTGGCGCGTCCATGGCAGCCGATCGATGCCGTGCTCGGCCGCACCACGCGCCAGCGCTGCCGAAACATCTTCGTCCGACCGGATGGCCCGCGGCTCCGACGACAGCACAATTGCATCCAGACGCACTGAGCGGCGCGCACGCACCGCACCCGACGCCTTGTCGTAGACGCAATCGTCACGCGCAACGATGCGATGTTTGGCGACAGCCAGGATATCGCGCTCGCTGGCTGCGGCCGCCAGCAGGATGCGCGTGCGCGCAGCACTCCCCTGCATTTCGGCGACTACCAGGAAAGGCGAGCGCGCCAAGGCGTCGGTTGCCTCGATGGCAGCAGCGCGGCCGTTGGCGAGCAGGAACTGACCGGGCAGGCCGCGCGCCTTGGCGATGCGTTCGGGATAAGCAGCGGCAAGACACGAAATCAATGGCGACACCGGCGAATCGATCGCATCGGCGGCGTCCGAGTTCTTGCCCGCCGTCGTGACGAGTTGCGTCCAATTTTGCACCAGACGCCGCATATCCGTGCTGCGGCGCGAGCGGTCACGGCGGAACGCCTCGATGCGGCGCTCGATGTCGGTATCGCTGCCGCCAATGCCGCGCTCGACCAACACGGCGGCGATTTCGCCGGCAAGTGCAGCCTCGCCCCTTGCTGCGGCGGCCACCATCATCGCCGCCAGCCGTGGCGGCAACGGCAAGGACCGCAGCAACCTGCCGTGGGCGGTGATGCGATTGCCCTCATCGATGGCAGCCAGCGCCTGCAGTTCCTCGGTCGCCACTGACAGCGCTGCCCTGGGCGGGGGATCGAGCCAGGACAATGCCGCCGGGTTGGTCGCACCCCACTCGGCGCAATCAAGCATCAGCCCGGCAAGATCGGCGGACTTGATCTCGGGCTCGGCGAAGGGCTGCAGAGCCTGTGTTTGCGGCTCGTCCCACATGCGATAGCACACACCGGCTTCGGTGCGCCCCGCACGGCCGCGGCGTTGATCGGCACCGGCTCGCGAAACCCGCACAGTCTCCAGCCGTGTCACACCGATGTCGGGCTCGAAACGCGGAACACGCGCCAAGCCGCTATCGATGACGATACGCACGCCGTCGATGGTCAGCGAAGTTTCCGCAATCGATGTCGCCAGAACCACCTTGCGGGTGCCGGCAGGCGGCGGTGCAATGGCGCGATCCTGCGCGGCGGCGTCCATGGCGCCATAAAGGGGGGCGATGATGACCTGCGGGCTTGCGATCCTCTCCTCGAGCCGCTCGGCAAGTCGGCGGATTTCACCCTGTCCCGGCAGAAAAGCCAGCACCGACCCAGGCTCGGCAGCCATCGCCCGCACGATACACTCGGCCATCTCGTCCTCGATGCGGCGCGCCGTGTCTCGACCGACGTAGCGTGTCTCGACCGCAAACGAGCGTCCGTGCGTCTCGATCACCGGAGCATTGCCGAGCAATGCCGCCACGCTCGCGCCTTCGAGCGTCGCCGACATGACGAGAAGGCGCAGCTCCGGACGCAGGCCACGCTGGCAATCGAGCGCCAACGCCAAACTGAAATCGGCATCCAGCGAGCGCTCGTGGAATTCGTCGAACAGAACACCGGCGACACCCTGCAACTCGGGATCATCGAGGATCATGCGCGTAAAAACGCCCTCTGTGATAACCTCAATGCGGGTGTCGCGACTGACCTTGGAGGCGAGCCGCGCCCGCAGACCGACACGGGCGCCAACACGCTCACCCAATGTCGCCGCCATCCGCTCGGCGGCGTTGCGCGCTGCAAGGCGGCGCGGCTCGAGCACGAGGAGCTTGCCATCGCCCCGCCATGGCGCCGAAAGCAGGGCCAGCGGCACACGAGTCGTCTTGCCGGCACCGGGCGGCGCAATCAGAACGGCGTTGCGACCGGTGGCAAGCGCGGCATCAAGCGTGCCGAGCACGGCATCGATCGGCAGAGGCTCGTCACATCGCATCAACCCGTCTCTCACCCCAAGTCGCCCAGTTTCGCGGCCCCAATAGCGCGTCGGCTCCTCGCGGCTGTAGCCGTCGCAAGAGCAGTCATGCACCAGATATTTCACATGAACCATCATTTGACATTCAACGGCATGCGCAAGCGATTTGCTTTTGATCGCGTTGCCGATATCGTGCCTCCCTTCACCGGGCGCCAGCATGCGGTGCGAACCACCGTCGGCCCCCCCCTTTCGCATGGAACCTCCAAGATGACCAATTCCCCGCCCCGCGACGCAGGCAAGACGCTGCCCCCGCTAGCGACCGGCGCAAGCAAATCGGGCGGCAAGCCCTCCAAGGACGCTGTCGCCCGCTCGCGCGCCATTGCCGCGGGGCTCGGCGGCATCGTTTCGGTGTTGATGCGCGCGCCAGACTTCCGCAACGCCACGATCGGCGACCTGGAATGGCTGGTCGGGCCGCCGCTCGCCGCCGATCAGTTTGCCATCGCCGAGGGTCATCACGCCGAAACCGGCATCGTCGCGCCGGTGGCGATCGTGTTATGGGCGATGGTTTCCGACGAGGTCGACAAGCGACTGTCCGATGTCGGCACGCCGAGCCCACGCCTGGATCCCAAGGATTGGCGCAGCGGCTCGATTCCGTGGGTTGTCGTCGCGGCCGGCGACCGGCGTGCCCTCACCTCGCTCCTCGAACAGCTGGTCAAGGCCAAGTTCAAAGGAACGAAGGCAAAGATCCGCGTGCGCGACACCAACGGCCAGGAAAAGGTGGTCGAGCTCGGCGTCGCCGACGCTGCCGCCAAAAAGGCCTGAGGCAGTGCGGGCGGCTGCCGATCAGGCGTTGCCGCGGCCGACGCCCGTGTAACGCAACCCCGCATCTGCGGCCGCTTTCGGCTGAAATATGTTGCGCAGATCGACCAGCACGTCACCGCGCATGCGGGCTTTGACGGCTGCGAGACCGAGCGCACGATACTCGTTCCATTCCGTCAGCACGACCAGAACGTCGGCACCCTCGGCCGCTTCCATGGCGTTCGCGCACCAGGTGACGCCCGGCAGCAGCGGCTCGGCCTGCTTGCGTCCTTCCGGATCACACACACGCACGATCGCCTCGCGTTCCTGCAGCATCGGCACGATGACAAGGCTCGGCGCATCGCGCATATCGTCGGTGTTGGGCTTGAACGTGACGCCGAGCACCGCGACCGTCTTGTCGCGTAACGTGCCGTCGGCCGCGTGCTCGATGCGGCTCGCCATGGCGATCTTGCGTTCATCGTTGACGCGCTGCACTTGCTCGATGATCGACAGCGGAGTTTTGGTCTCGCGCGCCGTGCGGATCAACGCCGAAACGTCCTTGGGGAAGCACGAGCCACCGAAGCCCGGCCCCGGATGCAGGAACTTGTCGCCGATACGCCGGTCCTTGCCGATCGCATTGGCCACCTCCTGCACGTCGGCGCCCACTTCCTCGCAAAGATCGGCAATTTCGTTGATGAAGCTGATCTTGAGCGCGAGAAACGCATTCGCCGCATATTTCGCGAGTTCCGCCGATTCGCGCGACACGAAGATGACCGGCGCATTGCGCAGTGACAGCGGTTTATAGAGCCGCTCCATCACCTCCTTGGCGCGCCGGCTGTCGGTGCCGACCAGCACCCGATCGGGATGCGTGAAATCCTGGATTGCGGAACCTTCGCGCAAAAACTCGGGATTGGAGCAAACCGCATAGTCGGCATCCGGCCGGATCGCCTTCAGCCGCCGCTCGATCTCGCGGCTGGTGCCGACCGGAACGGTCGATTTGGTGGTGATGACCGTGAAGCCATCGAGATGCGGCGCAATTTCCTCCACGGCGGCGTAGACATAAGAGAGATCGGCGTAGCCATCACCGCGGCGCATCGGTGTGCCGACCGCCAGAAAAACGATGTCGGCCGCCTTGACCGCCGCCGCAAGTTCACCCGAAAACGTCAAGCGCCCGGCGCGCTTGTTGCGTGCGATGATGTCGTCGAGACCCGGCTCATAGATCGGCGAATGGCCCTCGTTCAGCATGGCGAGACGCTGCGGATCCTTGTCGACGCACGTTACCGTCCAGCCGAATTCCGAGAAGCATGCAGCCGAAACCAAGCCGACATAGCCGGCGCCAATCATGCAGATGTTCACGTCTCACTCCCTCGTGTCCAACGGTCTTGTGCCCCACGATCCAGCGCCCGCTCGCCGTCCGCCCCCCAACAGCATGCGACGCCCTACTAACACCTCTGCGGAGTAATAACCTTGATTTTGAAATGCTCTACTGTGGAAAGCTGATATTGGCCGCCGTTTCATCCTGCAGTGCGGCCCGCCGCGCAGCTTATTGACGAACCCCTATTTCCGCCCTGGACGCATGGCAAGCAGAAAGAGTATCGGAACGTGTGACCTTCTTGTTCAACGTGGAGCCTGGGCTGCGAGCGCGGGCACGCGGTGGAGTGATCCGTGACCCGTGTTTCAGAAGAACCATCGACAGGCCCGCATTCCGCGCAGCGCCTCAGCGTGATCGTACCCATGCTGAACGAGGCGCGTGGCATCGACGCGCTGCTCGCCCGCCTGCTGCCAGCGCTCGAATCGACCGACCTCGACTTCGAGATCATTGCCATTGATGACGGCTCGGTTGACGATACACTGGAAATCCTCAAACAACGCCACGCAAGCAATGCGCGCATCAAGGCCCTGTCGCTGTCGCGCAATTTCGGCAAGGAGATTGCCGTGGCCGCCGGCTTGCGCCACGCCAGCGGCGACGCTGTTGTGATCATGGACGGCGATCTGCAGCATCCGCCCGAGTTGATCCCCAAGCTGGTTGCGCAGTGGCGCAACGGCTACGACGTCGTCTACGCGCAGCGCTTCGACCGCGATGCCGACAGCCCGACGCGGCGATTTCTGGCGCGCATCTTCTACCGCACGTTCCGGATGCTCTCGGGAACGCGGCTGCACGAGAACGCGGGCGACTTCCGCTTGCTGAGCCGGAGCGCAGTTGCCGCCCTCAATCGGCTCGGCGAGCGCGCCCGCTTCAACAAAGGGCTATATGCGTGGATCGGCTTCAAGTCGATCGGCGTACCCTTTGACGTTCCCGAGCGGCCAGACGTCGGCAAGTCGCGCTGGCGGCCGAGACAGCTATGGCACTTTGCCCTCGATGGGCTCGCCTCGTTCACCACTATTCCGCTGCGGATCTGGTCCTACCTCGGCCTTGCCATCTCGCTGCTGGCGCTGGCCTTCGGCCTCTACATCATCGTCGACACCATGTTGTATGGCAATTCCGTGCGCGGCTACCCGACGCTGATGGTGTCGATCTTGTTCCTGGGCGGCGTGCAGCTGATCTCGCTCGGCGTGATCGGCGAATATCTCGGCCGGGTCTACGAGGAGGTCAAGGCGCGCCCGCTGTTCATCGTCGGCGAGGCGGTCGGACTGGAACCGGTCACCGGCGATATCCGCCGCAGCAGCGATGCCGTCCCCACCGGCCGGCATCCCGCATGACGGCGCGCCATCCCAAGATGGATGCGGCTGCGATCGTGCTCGTGGCCGATGATTTCGCAATCTCCGACGGCGTGTCGTCAGGTATCGAGCAGCTGGCAAGCCAACGCCGCATCTCGGGCACCAGCGCCATCGTCACGCTGCCGCGCTGGCGCAACGATGGCCCGCGGCTTGCCGCACTACGTGGCGATATCGCAATTGGCCTGCACATCAATCTGACGCTCGGGGAGCCGCTCGGCGCCATGCCGACACTGGCGCCCGCAGGCGGGCTGCCTCCCATTGGCACACTCGTCAACAGAGCGCTGTCGCGGCAGCTCGACCGCGAAGAGATTTCTGCCGAGATCACACGTCAGATCGACGCCTTCGCAGATGCCACCGGCTATTTGCCCGATTTCATTGATGGGCATCAGCACGCGCACGCTCTCCCCGTCATACGCAGCGCTTTGCGAAGCTCATTGCTGGCTAACTTTGCAAATTCCGCTGTGAGGCCGCTCGTGCGTATACCGTCTGATCGTGTGCGAGCACACTTGAGCCGCGGCATGGCGGCGGGCAAGGCAATCACGCTTTCTGCATTGAGTGCGGGTTTCGCCAGCGTTGTTCGCAAAGCAGGATTTCCGACCAACGACACTTTTGCCGGCGTCACCAGCTTTGCGGCAGGAGCCGCCGACGTCAGCGCCGATTTCGATGCCGCCGCGCGCGCACCCGGCCGGTTGCACCTCGTCATGTGTCATCCCGGCATTCCGACCGCCGAGCTGGCCGCGCTCGACCCAATTCTCGACCGCCGCGCTGCCGAGCTCGCCGTGCTTCTACGCGACAACGCCTTGACCGCAAGCATGTGGCATCCACAGCGCTCCCCGAGTGGCCCGGCAATCGATTGGACAGCTGTGCGCGAAGGTCTCTCATGAGCATGAATGTTCCACCACCGCAGGGCGAGGTTCCGCGATCACTCGCCCGCCATAGCGCCGGTTTTCTCGCTTCGGGCCTCATTGCGTTCTCGATCGACGCGGTAATGCTTCATCTGCTGACGCGATTTGTCGGCCTCGACCCGTTCAGCGCGCGCGTGCTTGCAATCGGCATCGCGATGATCGTGGGCTGGCTTGCGCATCGGCGGCTCACATTTGCGGTTGGGAAGCCGCCTTCGCTGAGCGAATTTCTGAGATACGCGGCCGTGGCATGGTCAGCTGCCGCCATCAACTACGCCATATATGCGCTGATCTTGATTGCGCGTGCGAACACGCCGCCACTCGCAGCCCTTGTCGGAGCGACGATTGTTTCCATGTGTGTGAGCTACCTCGGCATGCGGTTTGGCGTTTTCGCACGCGAGAAAAGGTAACGCGCAAGGAGCCGCAGCAGGTCCGTGCGCCAACCTTCATTATGACTGCTGCTGCGCCTGGCATTGTTGTGAATCTGACTGGAACTGCGATTGCGATTGAGACTGCTGCTGGCGAACAACCTCGACGTCCACCTTCATCGCCTGGCTGCCGCCGCCACGACGGATGCCCCTGATCGGAGTTGCCGAAAGCGCATCGAGGCCGCAGGCAACGCGAACATAGTGATCGGTCGGGCAGATGCGATTGGTTGGATCAAAACCGACCCAACCAAGCCGCTCGACGTGGATTTCCGCCCAGGCATGCCCGGCTTCTGCTTCCCCGAGCAAATAGCCAGTGACATACCTTGCAGGTAACCCCAGCGCGCGGGCCGCCGCAATCATGATGTGCGCGTGATCCTGGCATACGCCCTTGCCATCACCCAGCGCTTCAGCGGCCGACGTGTGGGCATGCGTGGCACCCGGCTCGTAGTCGACCGCGTTGCGCACCAAGTCCATCAGGTGATGTAAACGCGAGATGATATCGTTACCCGAGCTCGTCAAAGCCAGATCGCGAATGGCTGCATCGGCCTCGGTCTGCGGTGTGACACGCTGGAAGACGCGCGTCGGTGTCACCTCGGCCAGACCGACGACCATGCCCGCCTTGTCGTCCGTTTCCACGAGACCCTTGACCTCGATCGTGATCTCGGTGTGCGGCGCCAACGTCGTCACCTGCAGCATGTTGTTGCCGTAGCAATCCCTGAAGCGCAGGGTATTGTCGCTGCCCGGACACGATACCGACCATTCAAGCACGCGCTGCCCCATATAGGAAAGCGGGGCCAATCGCAGGCTCTGAATCGCGTAACGCGCCTCCACATCGTAGACGTAGTGTGTGCGGTGCTGGACGGAGATGAGCATTTCGTTGGTCCCTCCCGGTCGCTCCGATCAGATGTCGCTGAAGTTGTAGGCGCGGGAAATCTCGCAGCCGAGCCGATTGTTGCGTCCCAGGAAGTCGACCAGGAACTCATGCAGGCCGGACTGGAAGATCGTCGCCACGTTGCTGCTCTCGAGCAGGCGCAAGCCCTCCCTCGAAACCTCGTGGCAGGCATGCGTCTGTCCATAGTCGTGTCCGAGCTCGGTCAGCGCGTCGCCGAGCTCGCCATAGCAGTTGCGCAGCGAGCGCGGCATGTGAGGGTTCAAGATCATGTATTCGGCGATGCGCCAGGGCTTGTAGCTTTCCTTGTAGGTCCACTTGTAGCTGCGGTGAGCCGATACCGAGCGCAGGATTGCCGACCATTGATAGGTGTCGATGCCGCCGCCGACGATCTCGTTCTGCGGCAGCAGCAGGTAATACTTGACATCGAGAATGCGCGCGGTGTTGTCGGCGCGCTCGATGAAGGTTCCCATCTGCGAGAAATAGTAACCGTCACGCCGCAGCACGGTGTTGAGCAGCGCGCCACGAAACAAGGCCGAGCGCTGCTTGATCCATAACAGCAGGTCTGGAAGTGCGTTGATGCTGATACCGCCGGGATCAAGCCGCGAGAAATCGAGATAGGTCTGGTTCAGCGCCTCCCACATATCGCTGGTGATGGCGGTGCGCTGCGCCCGTCCATTGTGGCGCGCGGTTGCCAGACACGAGCGCACGCTCGAAGGGTTCGCGGGATCAACCAGCAGATAGTTGATGACGTGGCGCGCTTCCAGGGAGTCATACTTGGCGAAATAGCCCGCCTCGCAACCAGCGCTCTTCAACGTCGAGCCCCACTCGCCATTGCGGCTGCCACGCGGAATGAGCCCGATGCGGTAGCCGACATCGACCAGGCGCGCCATGTTTTCGGCACGTTCGATATAGCGTGAAAGCCAAAACAGATCGTGCGCAGTACGTCCAAGCATGGTGATGAATTCCTGCCTACTGGTTCCTCGTCGCGCACTCAGTCTTCGAGCACCCAGGTATCCTTTGTGCCGCCGCCCTGGCTGGAATTGACGACGAGGGAGCCTTCCTTCAGCGCCACTCGTGTGAGCCCGCCCGGCGTCAGCCGCACCTTGTCACCCACCAGCACGAACGGCCGCAGATCGACATGGCGGCCGCCGATGCCCTTGTCGCAAAGCGTCGGGCAGGTGGAGAGCGCCAACGTCGGCTGGGCGATATAGTTGTCGGGCCGCGCCTTGAGCTTGCTGCGGAACGTCTCGATCTGCTCGCGTGTGGAGGCGGGGCCGACGAGCATGCCGTAGCCGCCCGAACCGTGCACCTCCTTCACCACCAGCTCATCGAGATGATCGAGAACGTAGCCGAGGTCGTCGGCCTCGCGACAATTGTAGGTCGGCACGTTCTTGAGGATCGGCTCGCGCCCCATGTAGAAGCGCACGATCTCCGGGATGTAGTTATAGATCGCCTTGTCGTCGGCGATGCCAGCGCCGGGAGCATTGACGATCGTCACGCGGCCCGCGCGATAGACATCGAAAATTCCCGGCACGCCCAGCATCGAGGTGGGGTTGAACACCATGGGATCGAGAAAATCGTCATCGAGACGGCGATAGACGACGTCGACACGGCGCAGGCCACGCGTCGTCTTCATGTTGAGATAGCCATCGACAACGACGAGATCCTGCCCTTCCACCAGCTCCACGCCCATCTCGTCGGCGAGAAACGAGTGCTCGAAATAGGCGCTATTGTAGATGCCGGGCGTCAGCACCACGATTGTCGGATCGCGATCCCCGCCGTGCGGGGCCACTGAAGCGAGCGTCTGCAACAGACTGTCGGTGTAATCTTCCACTGGGGCGACGTTGTTCTTCTCGAACAGCTCGGGGAAGGTGTGCATCATCGTCTCGCGGTTCTCCAGCATGTAGGAGACGCCGGAGGGTGTGCGCGTGTTGTCTTCCAGCACATAGAAGTCGTCCTCGCCGGTGCGCACGAGGTCGATGCCGATGATATGGGAATAGATGCCGCGCGGCGGGTCGACCCCGACCATCTCGGGCACGAACGCGGAGTTCTGGAGGATCAACTCGGGCGGGATGCGCCCGGCCTTCAGAATCTCCTGGCGGTGGTAGATGTCGTGCATGAAGGCATTCAGAGCGCGCACGCGCTGCTCGATTCCCACCGACAAGCGGCGCCACTCGGCAGCGCTCAACACGCGTGGGATGATGTCGAAGGGGATGAGGCGCTCTGCCGCTTCCTTCTCGCCGTAGACGTTGAAGGTGATGCCGATGCGCCGAAATATCGTTTCGGCCTCGATCCCCTTGCGCCTTAGATCGTCGAGCTTTTGCGCGCCGAGCCACTGCGCTATCGACTGATAAGGCGTGCGGGTCTCCTGACCCATTCCATTCATTTCATCGAAGGGAGCCGTCACAGGTTCCTCATTGGCAGATCTGACGACGCGAGCCAACCGCCGCGGCGACGTCTAACGTGAATGCAGCGAGCGCATCGCATATTTCACGCCAACCTTGTTCCGCAACGCTCTGACGTCAATCTAGCCAAGCGGCTCATGCGATGAAACGATGAACATCTGCTCAACGAGGCAGCAGGTGCCCTTGCGAAAGGCAGTTTGCGGCGTGCATTTGTGCTGGTTCATCGCCATGCGCTCTGAATGCCGCCCGCTGCCACCTTTGCCACATCGCTTCGCGCGCACATCGTCCAACTCAACAGCACGGCACAGCTCGATCTCGCAGGTGCACGTTCGAGCAGGCGAAATCGAAGCCGCGTGGTCACGCTGTCGCTTCAGGAATTGCTGCAGCCGGAAACCTGAAAAGCGGCGTTGTGCGATTGCGGCTCGGGACGGCGACCGGCGCGCTCACCCACGTTGGCACTCGGATCGGCCGGGGCCCATGCTGCCCGCCCCGTTACCCGCTCCGGCATGCCACCGAGTCGTGGTGCTGCCAAATGCGCCTGCCAGTCGATGAACCGCGCTCCCTTAGAGCAGGTTCAACTTACATGGAATCGCCTCGTGCCATGGTGGCCTGCTCTAAGTCCTTGATTGAGAGTCTGATTCACGTCCTCGATGGAAACGACAAGCGTTTCCATCGAGGACGATCAGGCTCCAAGACCTGCACTCCCTAAGACGCGCACTCCCCCAAGACTCACCCTCACCACGTTCGACCCTCCCTCAAACCGCACCTCCGAGACCTGCACGACCCGAGAACGCCCGCTCCAAACCCGCACTCCCCAGGCCCACGCTCCCCCAAGCCCGCTCTCCCCCAAGATCTGCCTTCTGGATTCTGCATTCTGCCCCCTACTCCCTCTCGACACGCGATAGTCTGTGGCATACAATATGCCAATAACTTTGCCGAGCCGGACAACGATCTTCGCGACTATCATCGGCAGTGGCTCACCGTGACTCAAGCCTGGCGCTTGTCGTCCGAGGAGTTACGCCAAAAAAAAAACGTGCACCCGCCGCAAGAAGACAATAACAGCGGCAGCGACCCCTGGGAGGGGCCCATGGATCTCTACGAGCACCAGGCCAAACGGCTGCTGGCCGCTTATGGCATTCCCACACCCATCGGCGAGACGGCGCGCACCGCCGATCAGGCTGGCCAGGCCGCACGCCGGCTGGGCTCGGCATCCTACGTCGTCAAGGCGCAAATTCTTGCCGGCGATCGCAAGAGCGCCGGCGGCATTCGCTTTGCGTCCAACGCCGTCGAGGTCGAGAAAGCGGCCGCCCAGTTGATCGGCTCCAAGCTGGTCACCAGCCAGACCGGGGCAATGGCTGCGCTGGTCGACAGCGTGCATGTGGAAGAGATGGTGCGGGTCGCGCAGAACCTCTATCTCGCCGTGACACTCGACAAGGCAACCGGCGAAATCGTCATGCTTGCCTCCGATCGAGGAGGCGAGGACATCGAGAAGCGCGCGGGCAAGGAGAAAGGCCTCGTTACCCGCCTGCCGCTCAGCATCGAGGACAATCGCCTCACTGGCGACTTCGATAGCCTGGCGTCCAGCGCCGTCAGCGACGAGAAGCTGCGCAAGGCTCTTGCCATCGTCATGCGCAATCTGGCCGCCGCCATGATCGGCTCGGATGCGACGCTGGCCGAAATCAACCCGTTGTGCGTGACTACCGATGGCCATCTGATGGCGCTCGACGCCAAAATCACAATCGACGACAATGCCCTGTTCCGCCGCAGCGATCTTAAGAAGCTACGTGACGGCCGCATCAATGCCACCGACCCCGCGGAGCTCGAGGCGCAACAACATCAGATCAACTACATGCGGCTCGATGGCGACATCGGTTGCGTCGTCAACGGCGCCGGTCTCGCACTCGTCACTCATGATCTCATCGTCGATGCTGGCGGCAAGCCCGCCAACTTCATGGATATTCGCACGACAGCGACCAGTCTCGACATCGCGCACGGCTTCGCCCTGCTGCTGAAGAACCCGGCGATCCGCTCCATCTATGTCAACGTGCATGGCGGCGGCATGCAACGCTGCGACACGATCGCGGAAGGCATCGGCATCGCCATGCGCCGCTCGGGCCGCCGCATGCCCATTGTCATTCGCATGGCCGGCAACAACGCACAGTTTGCCACCACGGTCTTGAAGAACAACGGCGTCGCCTACACCGCGGCAGCCGACATGGCCGAAGGCGCCAGCAGCGCCGTCAAGGCCGCACGCCAGGAGGCAGCATAATGGCCATTCTCATCACGCCTGAAACGAAGGTGATTTGCCAGGGACTGACCGGTCGCGCCGCGACGTTCCATTGCGCACGCATGCTCTCTTACGGCACGCGACTGGTGGGCGGTGTCGTTCCCGGCAAGGGCGGGCGTACGCATCTCGACTTGCCGATCTTCAACACCGTGCGCGAGGCCGTAGATAGCACCGGAGCCAGCGCCAGCCTTGTGTTCGTGCCGCCGCAAAACGCGGCCGCGGCGATGATCGAGGGCATCGAGGCGGGGCTCGACCTGCTCGTGTGTGTCACCGAACGCATTCCCGTGCTCGACATGGTGCGCGTGCGCCAGGCTCTCAATGGAACGAAGACGAAGCTCGTCGGCCCCAATAGCCAGGGCGTGTTGGCTCCCGGTATCGGCCAGCTCGGTGTCATGGCAACGCTTGACGCCCGACGCGGCGGCATCGGCATCGCCTCGCGGTCGGCCTCGCTCACGAGCGAGGTGGTGCTGCAGACGACCCGCGCGGGCCTCGGTCAATCGACGACAGTGGGCGTCGGCGGCGACCCCGTTCACGGGCTGAGCCTCAAGGATACGGTCGCGATGTTCCTCGACGACACCGACACCAGCGGCATCATCGTTATCGGCGAGATCGGCGGCACCGACGAGGAAGACGTCGCCAACCTGATCGCCGCGCGCAAACCGGCAAAGCCTGTCGTCGCACTGATCGCTGGACGCCATGCCCCGCCGGAGCGGCGCATGGGACATGCCGGAGCACTTGCCACCCAGGGATCGGGCAGCGCAGCCGACAAAATCAGATCGCTGGAGCAGGCGGGCGTTCATGTCGTGGCGGACGCCAGCCGCGTCGGCGCTGCCATGCGCGAGGCGCTGCTATAGAGCGTGATCGTCCGAGATGGAGGCGCAAGCGCTTCCATCGAGGGCGTGAATCAGATTCTCGATCAAAGATGCGCCAGATACGCTGTCGCGGCGCTCTTGTGCGCGGTTGCAAGGCCGGGCGCGTCATGGCGAGCCAACCCAACGCGCTGACGCAGCGAACCGCGACGAGCCCGCCCCCCGTATTGATACGGGCTGCAGCGGCTCCACCGGGCGGCATCAAAATAAACGGAAACTGGCGTGATAAACCAACGAACCCCCTGCACCCCAGAAGGCTCGAACGGCCACCCCTCGACTGTCACAAAAACCGTCGCAAACGAAGCGTATATATGCGGTCAGTTGCCGGCGCGACGGACGATGCACACCCATACCTGCGCGGCAAGCGCGGCAGGCAGCCAAAAATATGCGTCGGCGGTAAATGCCGGCAGCATGAGAACCGCGGCAAGACCGACCCAAAGACAGCCAGTGTTGGCGAAAACGTTGTAGACGACAGCTTTCACGCGCGGCTTCCCCTCATCCGAGCGCCTAACCCACCGCACCAGGCGAATCGACCCGGCACGAAACGAATATTCGAATATCAAAACACAAATTGACGGCGAGCCAAGTGATAAAAATCAAATGCGGCTACGCACAACCCATTGATTTTGCTGGCCGTGTCACGATTGGCACATGATGCATTGCGGTATATTTGCGAGTGCAACGCAGCGCGTCGTTCGCGATGGACGATATCATTGGCCACTAGGCCATTGCTTCGCCTCACAATGTGCTCTGACCGCGTCATCTCGCATGGCCGAACGCAAGTCCGAATCGAGCGGCTGGAGGTCAAGATGGTGCCCGAAAACACCTTAGACTAAAGTCTAGCCAAACAGCATGCCATTCCAACGGCTTCATTCGGCGCGAGGCCGCAACCTCGCTCTTGCAATCATTTTTGGGATGGCCTGCCACCCACGGAGCCGCCGGGGGCAATTGCATGTTTGGAGCGGGCGATGGGAATCGAACCCACGACACTCAGCTTGGGAAGCTGATGTTCTACCACTGAACTACGCCCGCTTTGCGCGGCAGATCTAGCATACGGCCTCAACGGCGCAAAGATGCGTTCAAGCGTGACGCCGGCGCCGGTCCGCACTCCGCAGCCATAGTGCGAACAAGCAAGTGCGGACATGCAAATGCCCACCCCGTTGCCGAGGCGGGCATTGCATGCTGCGGCAGTCACAACAGCGATGTTACTTCTTCAGAGAATCGCGGATTTCGGTCAGCAAGACTTCGGTCGGCGTCGGGGCTGGCGGCGGAGCTGCAGCCTTTTCCTTCTCGAAGCGCTTCTTCAGCTCGTTGATCGCCTTCACCAGCATGAACACGGCCCAGGCCACGATCAAGAAACTGATGACGTTATTGAAAAACGTGCCGATGTTCATGGACACTGCGTCTTTGCCATTTGCAGCGGCCTTGAGCGGAATCTTGATGTCGGAGAAATCGACGCCGCCGAGCAGCATTCCGATCGGCGGCATGATCACGTCTTCGACCAGCGATTTGACGATGGTGCCGAAAGCGCCGCCGATGATGATACCGACAGCCATGTCGATCATGTTGCCCTTGACGGCAAATTCCTTGAACTCTTGCAGCATGCCCATGATGAGCCCCTTCGCTTGTTTGCGGGCTGCGCATCCTGGCGCCGGCCCCCGATTGGTTCGTGATGTGATCCAACGAGTACGACTTGACTAACCCCCGCACGACGCAAGCAGCCGAATCGCAAGCAAAATCACATTATTTAAAGTCCGTTAAGTGGACAATTGGTTCGCAGACATAGACACAATTCTCGCTGGGTTCGAAGTTAAATGTGAATGGTCGCTGGCGGCGTCATCAGCCACCGAATGCCCGACCCGATGACGCGGCGGCAATCGCGCATGATTGACCAACATTTTGGAAAATCCGGCTTTTTCTGTCCGTTGCAGCGACGTATGGTGGCGTGCTGCAGCCCGGGCTGACGGCACTCGCGCAACCGTTCTGTTATTCTCATCCCAAGGCATTCATGATTGAAGGCTGGGTCATCTTTTCCGTCGCGCTGCTCTACCTGAGCGCGCTGTTCGCCCTGGCCTGGATCGGCGACCAGACCGTGCGCCTTGCCGACGCGCACGCGGGGCGCCCGTTCGTCTATGCCCTGTCGCTCGCCGTCTATTGCACATCGTGGACGTTTTTCGGCAGCGTCGGTCTGGCCGCCACGACCGGCTACGATTTCATTCCCGTCTACCTTGGTCCGATCCTGCTGTTCACCATCGGCCGGCCGATCCTGCTGCGCATCGTGCGTCTTGCCAAGAGCCAGAACCTGACCTCGGTCGCAGACTTCATCGCCGCTCGCTATGGCAAAAGCCAAGCCGTTGCCGCCATCGTCACGGTGGTGGCACTGATTGGATCGCTGCCGTATATCGCCCTGCAATTGAAGGCGATCAGCGTGTCGATCGAAACCGTGCTCGGCGCCAATGCGCTGATGCCGCTCGACATGCCGAAAATCGGATTCGCCGATACTGCGCTTATCATAACGCTGGTGCTGGCCGCATTCGCCATCCTGTTCGGCACGCGCCATATCGATGCGACCGAGCACCAGGATGGATTGATGCTGGCGGTGGCCGCCGAATCCGTGGTCAAGCTCGCCGCTTTCATCGTCGTCGGCGTGTTCGTCATCTTCAGCGTCTTCGGCGGGTTGGACAACTTCCTGGCGCGCGCCGCGCAAAGCCCGATCGTCGACCGCACCTTCGCGCAAGGCTTCAATGGCGGCATCTGGCTCACCGTTACCTTGCTGAGTTTCATCGCCGTCATCCTGCTGCCGCGCCAATTCCACGTCGCCGTGGTCGAGAACAACTCCGAAACTGAGGTGCGGCGAGCGGCATGGCTGTTCCCCCTCTATCTCATCTTGATAAACCTGTTCGTCGTGCCTATCGCGGCGGCCGGCCTGATGAGCCTCAATCCGCGCGACAGCGATCCTGACTTCTTCATGCTGGCGCTGCCGATGTCGGTTGAAAGCCGCGCCATGGTGCTGGTCGCGTTTCTGGGCGGCCTCTCGGCGGCCACTGCCATGGTCATCGTCGAATCCGTGGCCCTGGCCATCATGATCTGTAACGGCCTGGTGGTGCCGCTGCTGCTGCGCCAGGATTCGATCGACACGACCAAGCACAACGAGCTGGCGCCGTGGCTGCTCTTGATCCGCCGCCTCGCCATCGCGGTGATCCTGCTGCTCAGCTATATCGTCTATCACACGGTTGGCCATTCGCAGGGTCTGGCGGCGATTGGCCTGCTGTCGTTTGCGGCCATTGCCCAGTTTGCGCCGGCCTTCTTCATCGGCCTGATGTGGCGCAACGGAACCGCGCGCGGCGCCATCGCCGGCATTCTGGCGGGCACCGGCGTATGGGCCTATACGCTGGTTCTGCCATGGTTTGCCAAGGCCGGCTGGCTGCCGATCTCGATCGTCAATGACGGACCGTTCAGCATCGGTCTGCTGCGGCCGCAGGAATTGTTCTACCTGCAGTTCGAGCCGCTGACGCACGGCGTGCTGTGGTCGCTGTCGGCAAATCTGCTGACTTACCTCACCGTATCGCTATTGCGACAGCCCGAGCCGATCGAGCGACTGCAGGCGCAACTGTTCTTGCAGGGCGAGCCGGCGCGGCCGCAACAAAGCGTTCCTTCATTCCGGCTCTGGCGCACAAACATTACGATGTCCGATCTGGAGCACAATGTCGGACGCTATGTCGGCGTCGACCGTGCGGCGCGCTCCTTCAACGACTACATCGCCAGCCGTAATCTTTCCGGTGCACGCGAAGCCGAGGCCGATATCCAGTCGTTCCGATTTGCCGAACATCTGTTGTCGAGCGCCATCGGCTCGGCTTCCGCGCGCCTCGTGCTGTCTTTGCTGTTGAAGCGCGGCAGCATGTCGAGCCAATCGGCCTTGAAGCTGCTCGACGACGCCTCCGAGGCGTTGCAGTACAACCGCGATCTGCTGCAATCGGCAATCGATCAGGTGCGTCACGGCCTGAGCGTCTTCGACAAGGATATGCGGCTCATCTGCTGGAACCGGCAGTTCCGCGAGCTGCTCGAGCTGCCGGCCGAGATTGGTCGCGTCGGCGCACCCCTCGATCGCATCTTGCGAGTGTGCGCGGAGCGTGGCGATTTCGGCCCCGGCGACATCGACCAGCTCGTCGAAAGCCGCCTCTTTCGCCTGGCCGTGCGCAAAGAGACGTTCCAGGAGCGCATCCTGGGAGGCCGTCGCCACATCGAGATCCGAACCAGCTCGATGCCACAAGGCGGCATCGTGGCGACATTCTCCGACATCACCGATCGCGTCGCCGCCGCCCAAGCTCTGGCGCGCGCCAACGAAACGCTCGAACGGCGCGTGCGTGAACGCACAGCAGAACTTCTGGAAGTGAACGCCGCCCTTGCGATTGCCAAGTCGAAAGCCGACGAGGCCAATCTCGACAAGACGCGCTTCCTCGCCGCCGCCAGCCACGACATCCTGCAGCCGCTCAACGCCGCTCGCCTTTATGCAACAAGCCTGTGCGAGCGGCCGCTGGTGGAGCCGGAGAGCAGGCTGGCGCGCAATGTCGATGCCTCGTTGTCGGCGGTTGAGGAAATTTTCTCAGCGCTGATAGAAATTTCGCGGATGGACGCGGGACGGCTGGAGCCCGAGACCACCGAGTTTGCGCTGTCGGAGATATTTGACCAGCTCAAGGTCGAATTCGAACCGATGGCGCGCGAGAAGGGATTACGGCTGAAGACGTTTCCGACGCGCGCCTGGGTCAAGTCCGACCGCCGACTGTTGCGTCGCGTGCTGCAAAACCTCGTATCCAACGCCATCAAGTATACGCGCAGCGGTGGCGTGCTGCTGGGCGTGCGCCATTTCGGCAAAACGCTCGAGGTTCAGGTGCTCGATACCGGCCCCGGCATCCCCGAGGACAAGCAGACCGTCATCTTCAAGGAGTTCCAGCGGCTCGAGGGTCCAGGCAGCAATGTGCGCGGACTTGGTCTCGGCCTGTCCATCGTCGAGCGCATCGGCCGTATCCTCGATCATCCGATCAGGCTTGTCTCGGTTCCCCGCCGCGGCTCGACATTCAGCGTGCGCATCCCAGCCGCACAGCCACGCGCCTTGCCCGTGGCCACACAGTCGCCGCCCACTCTCGGCAGCCTCAATGGAATTGCGGTTTTGTGCATCGACAACGAAGCAGCCGTGCTGTCAGGCATGGAGGCACTGTTGACCGGTTGGGGCTGCACGGTGCGCACGGCTTCCAGCGCGCATTTGGCCCTCGATCTGCTGGCCGCCGGCACATTCGAGCCCGACATCGTGCTCGCCGACTATCATCTCGACAGTGGCACCGGCGTCGATGCCGCACTGCGCATCCGCAAAGCGCTCGAGCGCACCTTGCCGGCCGTCATCATCACCGCCGACCACAGCCTCGAGGTGCAGCGTGAGGTTCGTTCGCACGACTTACCGCTGTTGCGCAAACCGCTGAAGGCGGCAGCCCTGCGCGCCATTCTCACGCAATTGACGGTACGCCGACCGGCCGCGGCCGAGTGAAGACCGGCCAGCGCAGTCAATGCCGCGGATCAAGCAATTAGTTGGGGATCTTCTGCCAAGAGCCGTTGTCGATCTTGTTGACTGCAATAACGGCCTGCGTGCGGCTGTCGACACCGAGTTTCTGCAGGATGGCCGAGACGTGTGCCTTGATGGTCGCCTCGGAGACGCCGAGCTTGTAGGCGATCTGCTTGTTCAGCAAACCTTCCCCCAGCATCATCAACACGCGCACCTGCTGCGGCGTCAACGACGACAGCCGCGACAACAGATCGGCCGTCTCGACATCGACGGCGGAGGAAAGATTGACACCCGGTGGCGACCAGACGTTGCCGTCGAGCACGCTGCGGACAGCGGCGCGGATCTGGTCGACCGGCTGCGACTTCGGCACGAAGCCCGAGGCGCCGCAGTCCATGCACCGGCGGATGATATTGGGATCATCATTGGCCGAAACAACCATTACCGGGATTTCTGGATGCTGCCCGCGCAGAAACACCAGACCTGAAATGCCCTGCACTCCGGGCATGGTGAGATCGAGCAGGATCAAATCGACATCGAGCCCGCCGGCCAGCTTTTCCGTCAATTCATCGAGCGAACCCGCCTCGACGATTTCGGAAGATTCGAGCGACGCGGAAAGAGCCTGATTGAGCGCACCGCGAAACAGCGGATGGTCGTCGACAATGATGATGCGGTAAGAGAGCATTGTTCCTCCAGACGTCTCAGTACGCTGTCGATCGCATCCTCGACGCGTCCGAGCGTCGCGCCGCCTAACGTGTGCAAAATCACGCCTGAAAATTTGCGACGCCAAGTCGCAGTTCTGACACAGATGCAAATTTAAGCAAGGGGGCGAACGCCCGTTCCGGCACCGAAAAATGGGCCGCTTATGTTAAGTTTACCGGAACCGGCGCTCGGCGGCGCGACGGCTCGGCGTCAATTGGCGAAGGGCTTGCCTCAATGCCGGTAACAAGAGCGATTACCCCATGGGTGGCGGCAATCTGCTGTGTTAGATGGCATACCAAGACAACGGAGCAAGGCTGGCGTACTGGTTCAACTTGTGACGGCATCAGACGTAAGTACAGCAGATCGCCGCCAGTGTTCCGGCTCTGACGTTTGGTTAGGAGTCTAGCCGCAAACGGGGACCAAACTTCAGCGGCGCTGCATTAGGGTGGGATTATGATCGAACGGAAAGAACGAAAGCCCTACTGGCGGCACACCAAATGGCAGATGATGGCGAGCCTGTTGCCGTTCCTTGCCGTTATCATCGTGTTGCCGCTCTACAGCGAGCCGCTCAACGTGCAGCGCTTTTTGGGTTTTCCGATCGGCTTCATGTTGACCGCGCACGGCATCTTCGTCATCGCGGTCGCCACGGTAGCGAGTTTCGTCAATCGCCAGGATGCGATCGATCATTGGCACGGCGCGCACGAGGACTCGTAAGGCCGGGCAGCACCGCTGGCGCTGGCAGACATGGCCGATCATGCACCTAGCCGACCGCGCCCGACATGCCCGCGATAATCATAATATGCCCCGCGCCGCCCCGTATCCACGTTCAAGCCCTCGTATAAGCCCTCGACCGAGCCACACATGACGTTCACGCCTCGCACCCGCCTCGTCAATCCACGGCTCGGCACCTATTTCGGCATCTTCGCAAGCGCTCTTGCCGCCGTCTTTTTCCTTGCCGCGATCTTTGAACAACTCGGCATTTCCGACGCCGTGTTGCGCAACATGATGCTTTTGGGGCCGATCGCACTCTACAGCGCAATCGGCATCGCATCGGCCACGTCGCAACCGCTCGACTACTTCGCCGCAGGCCGCCGTGTGCCGGCCTTGTTCACCGGACTGGCGCTCGCGGTTTCGGCACTGGGCGCCACCGGCCTCGTCAGTCTGACCGGCGTATTCTTCGTCAGCGGGTTCGACGGTCTCGCCTTCACCATCGGCGGGCTTGCCGGTTTCGTGGTGATGGCAATCCTGCTGGCGCCATTTCTGCGCAAGTTCGGCGCCTACACCGTGCCCACCTACCTCGGGCGGCGTTTCGAGAGCCGTTTGCTGCGGCTGCTGGCGGCGTGCTTCCTCGCTGTGCCGCTGATGCTGCTGATCGCTGCGGAGCTTCGTTTGGGCGCCGGAGTCGCAAGCTGGCTTTCACGCACGCAGGAGCCGACCACGTTGATGGCGCTTGCCGTGGTGGTGGTCGTCTCGGTGGTGCTCGGTGGCATGCGGTCACTGTCATGGTCGAACGCCGCGGAAGCAATCACCGTCGTGCTGGCCTTCCTGGTGCCGGTCGCGGTCGTCGCCGTGCTCGTCACCAAGTTGCCGATACCGCAATTGAGCTACGGTCCGATCGTGCGCACCCTCATACGCCAGGAAGCGGCCCTGGCGCTGCCCGCAGCGGCTGCCGCGCCACTCGCATTCGGCCTTCCCGCCGATGGCTTCGCCGTCATCGCCAAGCGCTTCGCCACGCCGTTCGGCTCGATAGGACCGGTCGCCTTTGTCATTACCATGCTGACGGTGATGGCCGGACTTGCTTCCGCACCCTGGCTGCTGCCGCGGGTTTCGGCGACGCCCGGCGTTTACGAGGCCCGCAAATCGCTGAGCTGGGCGACATTCGTCTTCGGCATCGTCGTTCTGACCATGACGTCGATCGCCGCATATATGCGTGGGCCGCTGATGGAGTTCGTGCTCGATAGCGAGGCCCGCCAGATTCCCGAGTGGATGGCGCGGCTGCAGGCCGCCGGCCTGGTGCAGATCACCACCAACGCCACACGCTTCGCCATCGGCTCGATCGCATTTGAACGAGACGGCGTGTTTTTGGCGCTTCCGCTGGCGACCGGCTTGCCGCGGGCGTTCGTTTACCTCGCTGCCGCCTCCGCAATTGCCGCAGCACTGGCCACGGCCTCGGCCGCCGCCACCGCATTGGGCAACATGCTGTCTGAAGACATCATCAACGGATTGTCGTGGGAGCCGCCCGGTGACACGGCGCGTGTCGTCATGGCGCGATTGCTGCTTGCGGTCGCGGTGGGCGCGGGCGCCGCAATCGCACTCGTTGCACCGACAGACCCGCTGAAGCTGCTGCTGTGGGCCATAACCATCACCGGCGCAACCGCCTTTCCCGTGCTGGTCATGTCAATCTGGTGGAAGCGCATCAACAGCTATGGCGCGCTGGCCGGCATGACAGCGGGCTTTGCCATCTCGCTCAGCGCGATCATTGCCGGTGAAGCGGGATGGCTCACCGTCGCCGGCACCATCGCAGCAGCCGTTGCCATTCCAATGAACGTGTTCGCGGCCATGCTGGTATCGGTTTTGACGCCACCGCCCAGCCGGCACGGCCTGGAACTGGTGCGTGATATCCGCGTGCCAGGCGGGGAGATCCTCTATGATCGCGAAATGCATCGCTTGCGCTTGAAGCAGCGCCGCGGCGGCAACTGATTGCACGTCGCACCGCTGTTCAGCCAAGCGTGCCGATGAATTGCATCTCCACCTCGCGCGTATGCGGGCGGTCGCGATGCTCGACGACATAAATCCCCTGCCAGGTGCCGAGTCGCATCGCACCGTCCGCCACCGGGATCGACAACGAGACCGGCATCACCATCGCCTTGATGTGAGCGGGCATATCGTCGGGCCCCTCGCTGTCGTGACGATAGTGCGCACCCGCTGGCGCCATCCGGCGCAACCAATCCAGCAGATCGCGCTGTACGTCAGCATCGGCATTCTCCTGGATCAGCAGGGACGCCGAAGTGTGGCGGATGAACAAGGTGAGCAGCCCCGCCTCCGCTTGGATGCTCTCAAGCCAGCCGGCAACTTCAGTGGAAACATCGTAGCAATGAGGTCCGCGGGTCGAGACGCGCAGCACACCAGCACGAACGGCGAGCGCTGCGGGTGCGCCCGCCGCAGCAGCAGACCCTAGAGCCGCCGCACCGGTTTTCGACATGGCCTCGCGCTCCCAATTCGACCAAATCTTGCAGACTGGAGCAGGTTCAAATGACATGGCATCGACTCGTGCCACAGCGACCTGCACCAAGTCCTTGATTGAGAGTCTGAATTCACGCCCTCGATGGCAACGCTTGGCGGTTCCACCTCAGACGATCAGGCTCTAGAGCCGTTCCGGTTTTGATGGAATCGCGGAACGGCTCTAGACCTTTGTTTTGCCGTGCTTCTTATCGGAAAACCGGTTCCCACTTTTCCGGAAGAACTCTAAAGCGGAACGCTGCCGCCGCCCTTGTCTTTTTCCTCGAGCTTCTTCAGCCGCTCCTGGAATTTTTTCAGCATGCCTTCGAAGTAGTCGAATGCCTTGTCGACGTCCTTCTCATTGGGCAGCGAGAACTTCGGACCCGTGGGCGGCGCCGGCGGTCCGCCATCGACAGGCGGCGGCAATCCCGCACCGTTGCCGGGTGCGCCCTTGGACTTGTCGCCACCCAGCCCCAGCACATCCTCGAGCCGGCGGTTTTCGTCCTTAAGCGCACGCACCTCGTCCTCGAGGCGGGCAATCTTGTCCTGCAAGGCCTTCTGGTCGTCCGGCATCGCCTTGCATGCCCACTCGCCCTCCTTGCCCGTGCACATCGAAACCGCTCCAGTGACGGTATCGAGGCGCACGAAACCGCCCTGCGTCGGCGTCATGGTGAAGCGCGCGCCGCTGGCCTCCTCGGCATGAACTGCTCCTGCCATCGCCAGGACACCGGCAGCCATGCCGGCAAGCGGGGCGAAATAGCTCGAAATATGTCGCTGCATCGGTCCACTCCTTGGCACTCGGGGGAGGGCAACGCGGCCCTGTTCCACCGCCCTGCCGCCCGCAAATCTCTTCGCCTGGATGACCGGCCATGCGCGGCATTCCGGCGAATCACTTTGGCCACCTTTACCGCGATTGCGGCGAGCAGCCCTGACAAGCCCTCAAATGGACCCGCAACAGGCGCGCTGCAAGCCCCAAATCCCGGGCATTTTGCCGTTACCAGACACTCCTGCTTTCCACTTAACCGAACATTTACCGGCCGTTGAGAGCTTCGAACAGTGGTTCTTGCTCGTGTCGCGTCCGAACCGGCGTTGATTCTGACACGGCAAGACGTCCGAGTGGTGCTGGAGCCGCTCCGTCCTCCCCCAATGGGAACGCCGCGAAGTCAGAACGACTGAAGCGAGTGGCAATGGGGAACAGAATGTCGACGCAATTCGGGGGCGGGTCCGCAGCAGGTTCCAGCGGGCGCAACGCAGTCACGCGCAATGACGACGGCGGCTGCCGCGCCGACGAGTTGCGCGGCCTGATCGAGCGTATTGCGCAACAGCTGTCGGATGCCGAGGAGCGTCAGTCGCACACACTCGAACGCATGTTCAATCGCGTCGAGCAACTGGGCGCCGAAGCACGCTCCTACAAGGGCCGCGTTCCCGAGCAGTACGTGCCGGCATTCGAGCGTATCGAAGACGGCGTCAATATGCTGGCGGACCGCATCGCCTCCATTCGCGACGCAGATGAAACAGCGTATGCGCCGAGCCCGCGCACGTCGATGTTCACCTCCGCCGAGCCCGAACCGGTTGTCGCAACGCCCACCAAGCCGCCGATCACAGACAACGCAACGCAGTTGAAGCCGACCAACGCCGCGCCGTTCGCGCTCCCCTCGGCCGCCTACGTGCTGGAGCCGGTAATGGCGAACGATGAGACCGCCTGGGACGAAGCCGCCGCCGACGCCTTGACGTCCCACTACGAGGAGACGCTCGGCGCCGCTGCCGCGCGGATGCCCGATCCCGAGCGGGCCTACGAAAAGTCCTCGCAAAGCCACCTGGCATTTGCGGCCGCCCCGGTCTCTGCCTCGCATTATGCGATCGGCTTGCACGACGACGACCGCGACTGGCTCGATGGCCGCTTGATCGACATTGCCCGCCGCGTCGAAGAAACCCTCGATACGATCAAGCCCGAGCCCGTCATTTCGACTCTCGACGCCCGCTTCGATCAGCTCGAATCGCGTTTCAGCGAAGCCCTGAGCAATCTCGCCTCGCATGCCGATGTCGACGGCCTGCGCCTGATCGAAGCCCACATCACCGAATTGACCGAGCGCTTCGATGAAGCACGCCAGCAACTCGGCCGCCTCGACGATATCGAATCAACCCTGCATGCGATCGTCGATCGCCTGAGCGATCCCCGTCTTGATAGCGCATTGGAGCGCGGAGCCGAAGTCTCCCACGACCTGGAACCCCTGATCTCCTCGGCAGTGGACCAGATCGCCGCCAGCTTCCGGGAGAACCAGAGCCACATCGCACCCGATCTTGCCGACCTCGCCGACGCTGCCGCCGAACGCATCGCCACGCGCTTTGCCGACCTCGGTCATGGCGACAGCGGCAACGGCGAAGACGTCTTCGCCATGCGCCAGTTGCTGGAGCAGTTCATCAACGAACGGCGCGAGGGCGAAGAGCAGACTGCCGCCATGCTGGATACGATGCAGCAGGCAATGATCCGTGTGCTCGATCGTGTCGATGCGCTTGAGGTCACGCATTCCAGATCGTCGCCGCAAGAGTATGTGCGCGAGCATGTCCGGTTTGCGGCCGACGCGACCGCCGGTGCCCAGCGCTCCGCAGATGCCGCCGGCGCCTTCGCCGACAACGCCCGGACCATGAGCGACCTCGAGCCGCGCATGGGACCGGCCACCGGTTACGGCCCCGCACACGATGACGAGGACGTATCCGTCCGCCCTTTCGTGGCCCCGCGCAGCCCCCTCTCGAGTGAAACGCGCAGCGCGGCAAGCTCACCAGCCTCCATCGAGCGGCTTCGGCAAGACTTCATCGCCGACGCCCAGCGCGCAAAGGTCAAGGCTGCAACAAACATCGTCTCCCCGAATGCAGACGCCGCAGCCAGCCCGCTCGGCGCGCGACCCCGCGTGCAGATCTCCGAGCCGACACCCGCTGCGGTTCCCATCGGAAAGGGCCGCAAAGCCGCAGAAGCCACAGTCGAGCCCGACAAGGTGTCGATCACCAGCAGCCTGCGCAAACCGTCGCGCAAGTTGATCGTCAGCGCCATCGTGCTGATGATCGCAATCCCCGGCATCTTCCTGTTGATGAAGAAGAAGGCCGCCACGTCCGCGACCGGTCCTGCTGCCATCGAGAAAAGCGAGCAGCCGACCGATCGCGGCATCGTGCCGATCAAGCCGGCCGCGACCACGCCCGCGAACGAACCCACGCCGCTTGCACCCGCATCTGGCGCACCGAACCGCGAGGCACCCATCGAAAAGCCAGCCACGGCCCCAGCACCGCCAGGCGCTCGCGAAGTCGAAATTCCGCAGAAAGCGACACAAGCTCCCGCAGCTCCCAAAGCCAGCGCCCCCACGACAAATGCGCCGGCTGCCGGCAGCAAGGACGACTTGTTCCGCAGCACGCCGAACACCCGCACACGCGGCATGGGCGATGAAATCGAATCAAACGACGAAGTCAAAATCGATCGCAATTCGAGCCTCGAAGATGCCATCCGCAACAGCGCCGCGCCACCAGCTGGCATCACGGTGGCAAAGCCAGCCCGCGCGCCGACGCTGTCGCAACTGGAGCGGCTCGAGGAGCGGCAGACGACGGCCCACCTGTCGAGCCAGCTTGGCGCCGCCCAAGTCGAGGCCGTGCCCGCAGCGCTGATCCCGCAGTTCATGCGCGAAGCCGATCCGATGGCCCCACCACAAGCGGTGACGCTGCAGCAGGTGCGCGCCAACACAGACGCCGATCCGCAGGCGGGAATTGCCAATTCCGCCATGTCGGAAAATCGCCGCCAGGCGCTCGACCTTCCGCCGGCGGCCGCAGGCCCCCTGTCGCTGCGACTTGCCGCCGCCAAGGGCGACCCCTCTGCAGAGTTCGAGGTCGGCGCCCGCTTCGCCGAGGGCAAGGGCATCGAGCAGAACTTCAACGAGGCACAACGCTGGTATCAGCGGTCCGCAACGCGCGGCTTTGCGCAAGCCCAGTACCGCCTCGCCACTCTGTTCGAGCGTGGCATGGGCGTGAAGCAGGACCTGGCGCGAGCCAAGACGTGGTATCAGCGCGCCGCCGAGCAAGGCAACGTCAAGGCGATGCACAACCTCGCCGTGCTCAGCGCCGGCCGCGCCGCCAAGACGCCCGACTACGAGACGGCCTCGAAGTGGTTCCAATCGGCCGCCGATCACGGGCTTGCCGACAGCCAGTTCAACCTGGCCGTGCTATTCGAAAGCGGGCTTGGCGTCGGCAAGGACATGGGGCTTGCCTACAAATGGTTCGCGCTTGCCGCCCGGCAGGGCGATACCGAAGCCGTCCGCCGCCGCGACGAGCTCGAAAAATCAATGCAGCCCGCCGATCTCGCCGCGGGCCGCCGCGCCATCGACACTTGGCGGCCCAAGGAGGCCAACAGGCTGGCAAACGACCCGCTGGCAGCAGGCGAAGCGTGGAAGTCACGCGCGGCCGCCAGCGGCAACATCTGATCATCCCGCGCCGCATCAGTTGCGACCAAGTGACAGCCTCGTCAGCATTTTCCATGGAAAGATCAAGGGTCCTGCCGACAGCAGGGCCCTTTTTCGTTCAGCATGACAGAATTTAGGGCTATTGCGTGCGCCCGATTTCGGTGGGGTCACAGATGGTCGCATTGACCACGGCGTACTGAGGCGTCACAGGTAACATCAAGAGTGCGACGCGGCGTTCCGGCGCAATTCCGGCGGCACATGTGCTGGCGAGGCGTCAGTGCGCCAGTTCATCTGGCAAGCTCAAAAATCTAAGAAACGTCCGGCTCCCCGATCGCGCCCAATATGGTGCGCCGAAGGAATCCTTACATGAATTTCTATCTGCCCATCGCCGAGATGTCCGCGAACGTATTCGTGTTCCTAGGCATGGGCGCCGCAGTCGGATTTCTGTCTGGAATGTTCGGCGTCGGCGGCGGCTTTCTGATGACGCCGCTGCTCATCTTCTCAGGGATTCCGGCCGCTGTTGCCGTCGGCACGGAGGCAGCCCAGATCGTCGCCTCGTCGGTGTCGGGCGCCGTTGCGCAATACCGGCGCAAGAACGTCGACGTCAAGATGGGCATGGTGCTGCTTTCGGGCGGTATCGTCGGCTCGATCATAGGTGTGCAAGTTGTCAAGATCCTGCGCCAGATCGGCCAGTTCGAGCTGTTCGTCTCGTTGAGCTACGTGACGTTCCTTGGCGTCATCGGCGCATTGATGCTGACCGAGGCGCTGAACACCATGCGCAAGTCGCGCGGCGGCAAGCCGGCTTCAGCCCGCCGGCCCGGCCAGCACAGCTGGATCCACGGCCTGCCGTTCAAAATGCGCTTTCATCGCTCCAAGCTCTATATCAGCGCCATTCCGCCGTTGATGATCGGCGCGTTCGTCGGCTTTCTCGGCGCCATCATGGGCGTCGGAGGCGGCTTCATCATGGTGCCGGCTATGATCTATTTGCTGCGCGTGCCGACAAATGTCGTGGTTGGCACATCGCTGTTTCAGATCGTCTTCGTCACCGCGGCGACAACCATTCTGCACGCCACGCAGAACCACACCGTCGATATCGTACTCGCCATGCTGCTGATGGTGGGCGGCGTCGTCGGCGCGCAATTCGGCGCGGTGGCCGGTGAGAAGCTCAAGGGCGAAGAGTTGCGCGCCCTGTTGGCGGGTTTGGTGCTGCTCGTGTGCCTGCGGATCGGCTATGGGCTGATTACGACACCGAGCGAGCTCTTCTCCCTCAGCAGCCTAGCAGGAGGGCATTGAGCAATGCCCAGTTTGAATTCGCGCTCCCTCGCCTGGGTTGTACTTGCTGGCCTCACCGTGGCAGCGGTCGTCACCGTGCCGGTGCATGTGGCGCGTGCGCAAATGCAGATGCCGCCACACGGACCCGGTCCCATGATGCCACCGGGCGGCTATATGCAGGGCCCGCCAGCACCCGCCGCTCCTGGACCCGCCGCTCCTGGAGTTGCTGCTCCTGCTCGGGTTATCCCCGCCCCGGTTGCTCCCGTGGCCCCTGGCGCTGCTGTCCCCGTTCCAGTTGCGCCTGCCGCTCCTGGCGCTACTGCCCCCGCCACGCTGCAACGCCCCGCCCCAGCAAGTCCAGCAGCACCAACTCTCGCCAGCGATGGGCGGGCGAAGGAGCGGGTTGAAGCCGATGTCTCGACCCGCAGCGTCGACGTGACCTCGAGCTTCACCGGTACCGAGATCGTCATCTTCGGCAGCGTGGAGCATAGCCGACAGTTGACGCCAGAGTCTGGCCTCTACGACATCGCCATCGTCGTTGAAGGCACTCCCACCCCGATCGTCTCGCGCCAAAAAGCGCGTGTCGCGGGCGTGTGGCTCAATGCCCGATCCGTTCAGTTCGAAAAGGTGCCGAGCTATTATGCGATCATGTCGACGCGGCCGCTCGAGGAGATCGCCGACCCGCGAACGCTCAGCGATAATTCTATCGGCTTCGACAGCGTGCGCATGGCTGTGGCGTCCAACCAGGCTCAGCTTACTCCTGATCTGCTCGCCGAGTTCAAGCAGTCCGTGGTTCGCCTGAAGCAGAAAGACAAGCTCTATCAGAAGCGCGATTACGGCGTCGGCTTCATTGGTCGCAGCCTTTTCCGCAGCTCGTTGTCGCTGCCGGCCAATGTGCCGGTTGGCCCGCTCACCACGCACGTCTATCTGTTCAAGGGTGGCGAGCTGTTGAGCAAGCACTCCTCCACTGTCGCCATGCAACGCGAGGGACTGGAGCGCTACATGCACGACTTCGCGTTCAAATATCCCATGTTCTACGGCATCTTCGCTGTCATCATCGCTGTCGTGTCCGGCCTGCTGGCCTCGACATTATTCAAGCGTGGCTCACACTGAGGCCGAGCCCGCGCGACCACCGTAAGATCGGGGCGCGTCAGCGCAGGCTCAGCCTTGGCGGAATCGCATAGAACGGCAGTGGCCTGCTTGAGACGCGCACCAATCAGTCGGCGCGCAGCAACCGCGTCGCGACCGGATAAAGCCCTTCCTGGCCGAGCAGCCACACTGCCATACCATCGCCGTTGAACACCGGCGCGAAGGCATCGTCGAGCACATTCAGTCCGCCGGTAAACGTACCGAATGCCGGCATCACGAGGCGCAACCCATTGCTGGCAAAGCAGGGCTTGCGCAGCGTCAATCCGTTGAGCGTGACCTTTGCTGCGGGATGCAGATGCCCGGCAATCTCGTGCGTCGTATGCGCGGGCCCCGGCTCGTGCCGCAACGTAAGGCCCTCGACGACGATCTCATCGCGAATGTGACCGCCCATGTGACCAGTCGCCAGCGGATCGTGGTTGCCGGTGATCCAGATCCACTCGCAATGCTGTTGTATCAACCGCAGTTGTGCCAGATCGTCGGGATGCATGCGATCAGGTCCGCTGGCGTCATGAAAACTGTCTCCCAGCGCTATCACGGTTTCGGCCTGGAACCTGTCGATGACGCGGGCCAGACGCTCCAGCGTATCGCGCGTATCGTAGGGTGGCAGCATCTGCCCCTTCGCTGCGAACGCCGAACCCTTCTCCAGATGCAGATCGGCGACGATCAAGGCTCGCTCGGCCGGCCAGTAGAGCGCACCCGACATATCGGCGCGAAGTGTCTTGCCGCAAATCGTGATCGACTGCTCACGAAATTCCTCAAGTCCGAGGCGATCGGGCTTCAATTGCAGCATGCTTCGATCTTTCCCTGCACTTGCGGCGTGCGCTTGCCCGCAGATCAGCATCCATCCATGGCGGTCGCTTCGCGAATCAAATCGCGCGCCGCCGATCGCAGTATAACGTCTTGCGCCTGCTGCGCGACGATCTCGCGGCCGATCTCAAGCAGGATTGGCACCGAAAGCGGCGAAACGCGCGGCAGGGCAACATGCCTGATGCGGCCCCGGATGCGAGCCAGGAACTCGCCGAGCCGCGCGATATCGAGCAATCCGCTCGCCGCATCCGCCCACGCCGCTTCCAGCAGGATATGGCCCGGATCGTGGCGCCGCAGCACGTCGTAGATGAGATCGGTCGATACCGTCACCTGCCGGCCCGTCTTCTCTCGTCCTGGGTGGCGTCGCTCGATCAGGCCAGCAATGACCGCAGCGAGGCGAAACGTGCGCTTCATCAGGCTCGACTGCGCGAGCCAGGCATCAAGATCGTCGCCCAGCATGTCGACATCGAACAGCCGCGCCAGATCGAGATCTCTGCTCGCAATCAATTCCGACAAATCGCCGGCCGCCCAGATCGACAAGCCATAGTCGTTGGCAACAAAGCCCAGCGGCTGCGCGCGAGCGCGTTCCAGGCGACGCGTCAACAGCATGCCGAGCGTTTGATGCGCCAATCGCCCTTCGAACGGATAGACCACCATGTGGTGGCGCCTGTCGTGCGGGAATGTCTCGACCAGAACTTCGTCGAAAGCTGGAACCGCGGAATGCTGGCGCTGCAGATTGAGCCACTCCGCGACCGGCTCGGGCAGAGAACGCCAACGCTCGTGGTCGGCCAGCATGGCGCGCACGCGCGCGGCCAGATGTGTCGAAAGCGGAAACTTGCCGCCCGCATAGCTCGGAATCATCGGATCGCGCGCGCTGGCTCGCGAGACGAACGCCTCGGTCTCGCGCATGCCTTCAAAGCGCACGACCTCGCCGGCGAAAACAAAGGTATTGCCCACCACGAGTTGCTCGACGAAATACTCGTCGACCTCGCCCAGAAGCCGCCCTCCGGCGATCGCACCACCCGCCGACAAACGCCGGATATTGCGCGCTCCGACCAGCCGCACACGTATGAGCGGACTGTCGACGATAGTGCCCGCGTTGAGCCGGTACTGCTGCGCCAGACGCGGATTGGCGATGCGCATGCGGCCGTCCTGAGTGTGCCGTAACTTGGCGAAACGCTCATAGGAGCGAAGCGCATAGCCACCTGTGGCGACAAAATCGACGACGCGATCGAACGTCGAGCGGGTCAGAGTTGCATAGGGGGCCGCCGCGCGCACCTCGTCGAACAGGGCATCGGGCGAGAACGGCTCTGCACAGGCCATGCCGAGGATATGCTGCGCCAGCACATCGAGCGCTCCGTTGCGTGACAACACCGCATCCTGCGCGCCCTCCTCTGCAGCTTCGAGCGCGGCGCGGCATTCGAGAACCTCGAACCGGTTCGACGGTACGAGAATGGCGCGCGACGGCTCGTCGAGGCGATGATTGGCGCGACCGATGCGTTGCATGAAGCGGCTCGAGCCCTTCGGCGCGCCCACATGCACGACGAGATCGATGTCGCCCCAGTCGATGCCCAGATCGAGCGTCGATGTCGCCACGACGGCACGCAGCGCTCCTGCCGCCATCGCCGCTTCTACCTTGGCGCGCCGGCCTGCATCGAGCGAGCCGTGATGCAGACCGATTGGCAGATTGTCCTCGTTCAGCCGCCACAGCTCCTGAAACACCAGCTCGGCCTGCATGCGCGTATTGACGAATACGATCGACAGGCGGTGCCGCCCGATCGCGCGATAGACTTCGGCCATCGCATAGCGTGCCGAATGCCCCGACCAGGGTGCGGGCTCATCAACCTCCATGATTGTCACGTCGGGCTGCGCACCACCGGGAGTGACGACGAGATCTGCAAGCTCCATGCAGGCTTCGGGCCGGTGCTGCCGTACCAGGAACGCACGCAGCTCGCTTGGGCGAGCGACCGTTGCCGACAAACCGACAGTCATGACACCTTCGGCAAGATGGCCAAGCCGCGCCAGATCGAGCGCCAGTAGATCGCCGCGCTTGGAGGCGGCCAGCGCGTGCAGCTCATCGAGAATTATGGTGTCGAGATCGGCGAACAGATAACCCGCGTCGGCATGGCTCAGCAACAGCGCTACCTGCTCAGGTGTCGTCAACAAGATTTCGGGTGGCTTGTTGCGCTGCCGCTGACGCCGCGCCGTGCTGGTGTCGCCCGTCCGCGTTTCGGTGCGGATGTTGAGGCCCATATCGGCGATCGGTGCCGTGAGATTGCGCGCCACGTCGCTCGCCAGCGCCTTCAACGGCGAGATGTAAAGCGTGCGCAACCCAGCGCCACGTTTGGCATGCTTGGCCTGCGAAAGCGTGATTAGACTCGGCAGGAATCCGGCGAGCGTCTTGCCGGCCCCGGTCGGCGCGATCAACAAGCTGGACTTTCGTGTGCGCGCCTTCTCGATCAGCGCCAACTGATGCGCGCGCGGCGTCCAGCCCCGGCTGCGGAACCAGCTTGCAAACGGCTCGGGCAGGGGCGCGGTCTTTGCCGGGCCGGCAGACGAACGATCACCTGACGCGCCGTCACGGCGATCCAGCGCGCGAAACGGGGCCGCGGTGCGCTGCAACGTCTGGTTCGAGCGCCGCGCCATCCCTCACTACTCCGGCAGCAAAAAAACGTCTCTTTGTCGCTGTACTCCCGCGGCTATGCTAAGGCAACGATCACCAACAGCACACGCGGCACTGCCGCCGCAGAACCGGGCCATTTCCACAAAACACGGCCATTACCGCAAAGGACATGCATACCATGGATCACAGAACGGTTTTCGGCGGCAACCCATTGGGCGTCGTCGTTCGCCTCGTTCTTTTATCGATCGTGGTCGGCGTGGTTTTGTCGGCGCTCGGCATCACGCCCGCCAACTTTTTCTACCACATCGAGGTGCTGGCGCGGCGCATCTATGATCTGGGATTTTCTGCCATCGATGGGCTGCTGCAATACCTGCTGCTGGGCGCCATCGTCGTCGTGCCGGTGTGGCTCATCGCACGCCTACTGGGCGGCTTCGGACGGGGCAATTCCGACCCGTAAGTCATTCCAACTACCCCCATCCCAAGTTCGCCAGCTAAGACGCACTAGCGGCTCCTCTTCTATGCGCCTGCGTTGAAAGAGTCGTTCCAGAAAAAGAGCCTTGGACAAATGCACTTGTGCAACGTTCCACCACCTTGATCCACAAATAAGAGGTCTGCTACGACGCAGGATGAAAAAATGCGCATGCACGCTATCGGCTGCACACCCGGCCGAAGCCGCTCTGGACACGCAGAATATCGAGCAAGAGCACGACGATGCAAAAGACGCCAACTGTCTATCCCGTGATCTTGTCTGGAGGTTCGGGCACGCGGCTGTGGCCCCTGTCGCGTGCGATGTATCCAAAGCAGTTCATTCACTTCTTCAACGGACAAAGTACCACGTTTCTTGGTGCAACCTTGACCCGGCTCGCCGCCGACGACGGCTTTGCTGCACCAATCCTACTGTGCAACAACGACCACCGATTTCTCGTGCGCGAGGAACTCGACCGTAGCGGCGTCACGGCCAAATCGATCATCCTGGAACCGGTCGCGCGCAACACCGCTCCTGCCATCGCTGTCGCGGCGCTCGCAGCCTTGGCCGAGAACAAGGATGCGATCATTGCCGTGATGCCGTCCGACCATGTTGTCGAGAACGACGCGCTGTTCATTGCAGCGGTCAAGCGCGCAGCGCGCGTTGCCGACAGCGGCCGGCTCGTCTTGTTCGGCATCAAGCCGACCGAGCCGCATACCGGCTATGGGTACATCCGTAAAGGTACGGTGCTCGAAGGGCTCAATGATGGTGCGCATGTCGTCGCCAGTTTCAGCGAGAAGCCGGACCAGTCAACCGCAGAGCGCTATCTCGCGGCCGGAGATTATTTCTGGAACAGCGGCATCTTCGTGCTGCGTGCGCGCACGTTCCTCGATGAAATGGCCCGCCTGGCGCCAGAGGTGCTCGCCGCGGCAACCGCGGCCTACCAGGGTCGCACGTTTGATCTGGGCTTCGAGCGCCTGGCCGCCACACCTTTTGCGGCATCGCCCAGTATATCGATCGACTATGCCGTCATGGAACGCACCAACAAGGCGGCAATGCTTGCAATCGACGTCGGCTGGAACGATGTCGGCTCGTGGGCTTCGCTGTGGGACATTGCACCGCACGACGAAAGCGGAAATTACATCCACGGCGACGCAATCCTCGAAGACACAAAGGGTTGCTACGTCCACTCGGAGAAATCGCTCGTTGCCACGATCGGCGTCGAGAATCTCGTCATCGTCGATACGCCCGATGCACTGCTTGTTGCGGACCGCTCACGCTCGCAGGACGTCTCGACCATCGTCAAGCGGTTGAAGCAGTCCAACCGCAAGGAGCACGAACAGCACCTGCGCAACTTCCGGCCGTGGGGTTATTTCGAAACGCTATCGTTGGGGCCGCGCTTCCAGGTGAAGCTGCTGCACGTTAAGCCAGGCGGCAAGCTTTCCATGCAGATGCACCATCACCGCTCCGAGCACTGGATCGTGGTGCAAGGTACGGCGAATGTGTTCATCGGTGATACTGAGAAGCTCGTGCGCGAAAACGAGAGCGTCTATATCTTCGCCACGCAATGGCATCGCCTGGAAAACCCTGGCAAGGTGCCACTCGAAATCATCGAAGTGCAGATCGGCACGTACTTGGGCGAGGACGACATCGTTCGCACCGACGACATCTACCGTCGCGCTCCAGAGGAGACGAAGTAGCCCCGGGATGGCCGGGCTGCGCCGGATGCAAGGTTGTCAACCGGCGCCCACCACCCTGTCGCGCAGCGCCGCCAGTTCCGCCCGCGTCTCCTTCAGCGCTGCCCACAGCACCGCGATCAATTGATCCGGCCGCAAGTGCTGGCGGCTGTCGGCATCGGCCTTGTCGTCGAGCCCCCAGGCCGCGAACTCGACGCCGGCCGCATCCATCGCCGCCTTCACGTCCTGTGCGCGAAAGCCTGCGTGCAAGCGCCGTCCAGGGCTTGCCACGACGTCGATTTTCGGCACCACCTTGCCGGCGTCGTCGAGCATGGTCTCGGTGGCGCTCGCCTTCAGCTCGTTGCCGCCGACCTTCCAGCGGTAGAGCACAGGATCTACGGCATCGACCATGGCGCTTGCGAACGCCAGATCTGAGACAATCGTTTTGTCGCGCTCGTCCGACGTGTTGATGGTGCCGGTGGCGGCATAGACGACGGACCAGCGCGCCGACGCAGAGCCGAGCGTGTAGGCGTTGTCGGAGCCGGGCTCGGTCGCGCCAGCGGAGCGAACGACGAGCTTGGTGGTGTTGCCGACGCCCGTTGTGCGGGTTGCAAACTCCCATTTGGCCGGCACGTTGCCGGTCGTCGGCGCGCCATCGACCACCGCGCGTAAATTGGCCGCTATGACATAGCTCGTACCGTCATGGCCAGAGGCGCGATTGGCCATTAGCCCATCGAGATCGACCAGCGCCGTCTTTGCCGCAAACGTGCCGCGTGAGCGCCAAACGTCGATGCCAGCAGAAAACGCGCCGTCGGTGTTGGCCTCGACCACGGGATTGACGCCGCCTCCAGGTCCGACGATGTGGACGGGTGCTGCCGGCGCATGGCCGCCGATACCGACCCAACCGTTGGTGCGATCGACGATCAGCGCTTCCGTCCACACCGCGCCATCGGGAGAAACCTTGACGTGCCAGTTGTCGTCGCCGGTGAGACCGAACTCGGCGCGGCCCGAGTAGCCCGTCTGAAACAGGAACGACGCCGTGTTGGCCGCCGCCGCCTTGTTGAGCTTGTGCTGCACGGAGCCGTTGCCCGGCGTCACGTCGTCGTGGGAATGCAGCACCGCGTCCGACTTGACGGCGAGACGATTGGTGGCGTCCGGCGCGGTGTTGATGCCGAGGAGGGGCTGGCTCGAAGAAGCTGATAACGCCGCGGCGCTCCACTGAGTTCCATCCCACACCACAAGCAGGTCCTCGTCGGCAATCCATGCCAGCCAGCCGAGCTTGGGGGCATAAAACATCCATGCCCCGTCCTGCCATGCCGCCAGTGCATGGTCGTGGCTTGTCCAGGCGCCGGTTGCCGCCGCAGCAACGATGTAGCAATCGCCTTCCCCAGGCGCCGACGGTGGCGCTGTCTGATCACGGTCGAGCACGCCAAGCTGCACGATCGCATCGAGTGCGCGCAATGCCTCGTTGTGGGTGACATGCTTTTGCGCCTGGGCAGCAACGAGATACGGCAGGCCGAGCTTTGGGGTGAGGTCCATCGTGCATGATCTCCAGAGCGCAGTGTTGCGCCCTAACGATCACACGAAGTCCATCGTCGGGGAGATGGGGGATAAGTCGGTGCGAATCGCTGAAGGAGATTGATGACCCTCCAGCATGGGCGCGACGGCCAAGTCTGCGTGCAACGTCATGCGCTGCGCCGCTGCGCGCCCAATATTCGCAATCGTTCCAATGCTAATCCAGATAATCAGGCTCTAGGCAAACAACACATGCGTTGCATCCACGCTGCCGCCGAAGCCCGACAGCAAAATGGTGGTCGTGTTGAAGGACAGCTCGGTGCCGCCAGAGACGGACCGTATGGTGAGGCCGGACATGCCATGCAACCCCTCGCCAGCCATACCGCTCAGATCGAGATAGTCAGTGCCGTTCTCCCAATCGGTTATCGTATCGAATCCATATCCCGATCCGAAACAGAAGGTGTCATTGCCGGCGTTGCCGGACAGCATGTCGTTCTCGGTGCCACCGATCAGTCGATCATTGCCGACACCGCCACTGAGAGTGTCGGCACCAGATCCGCCAACCAGAATATCGTCACCTTGGCCGCCCGCGATCAAATCGGCTTCGGAGCCGCCATCGAGGTAGTCATTGCCTTGGTTGCCGTTGATCGAATCGCGACCGCCGCCGCCGTAGATGGTGTCGGCGCCATCCGCTGTGGCGGTGCCGGCAACAAATACGCCCCACGTCGACTGCGCGGCGGCATTGCCCCACAGCGTATCGTCGCCAAACCCGCCATTGATCACATCGCTGCCCAGGCCGCCTTCGACGAAATCGTTGCCTTGCCCGCCAGCCACTTCGTCGTTTCCATTTTCGCCAAAGATGCGATCGTCACCCTGGTTTCCGCTCGCGTAATCGTTGCCATCGCCGCAATAGATAGTGTCGCCGCCGTCAGCTGTTACAGTGCCGGAGACGTATGCACCCCAGGTCGATTGCGATGAGGAATTGCCCCAGAGGTTGTCGTCGCCTATACCACCCCGGATGATGTCCGCACCAATTCCCCCCTCGACGAAATCATTGCCGGCATCTCCCCCAACGTCATCGTTGCCCGCGCCGCCGAGTAGCGTGTTTGCAGCGGAGTTGCCGATGAGGATGTCATGGCCGGAACCGCCAATGGCCTTTTCGATGACAACACCGCGAGCGATTGCAACGTTTTTCGTCAGGCCGCCAACGTCGGAAAAGCCCTCTTGCAGCAGGTTGAGCACCTGATTGTCGGAGTAACCGGAAAAATCGAGCGTATCGTAGCCGCCGCCATCCCAGATCGCGAAGACGACATCTTGAGTAGCACTGCCGACACGGAATACGGCCTTGTCGGCGTTCGAGTTGAAGCCGTAGGTAGTATCGGTCGCGCGCGTCGCCATGTTCGCGCCGTACAGCAATTGCGCAGCGGCAATGTCGTGCAGCAACGGCGTCGACGCCGATGTCCAGCCATGATCTGCGCCAGTTGCGCTGGCGTCGAAGTAGCTCATGACCGTGTATTGATTGGAATCCTGCACATACTCCGCATCACTTGAATACGTGGGGCTACCGCCGTTGTAAGCGCCGGGATGGCTTAGCCCGAGGGAGTGTCCGATCTCGTGTATGATCGTGGTGAAGTCATAGCTGCCGGGCGAAACATCCGAAAACCAGCCGTTCGACGTGTTGATGAAGACGTCGCCGGCAATATTGGAACTGGATGTCGAGCCGGGAAAATAGGCCCATGCATAGCCGCCGCTGTCGGTATCGGCAGAAAACAGAATCGTCGCGCTGTTGGAATAGGCGGTGCCGTTGCTCGTCACGCGCTGGAACGAGATATTGGCGACATCGGACCACAAATCGAGCGCAAGTTCGGTCGCTTGGATCTGGGCAGCGTTGAACCTCGCAAAGCCAGGGTCCGTGGAATTGGACGAGCGGTAGGCATACGATATTGGTGAAGTTGCAGCGGTCGACCAGCCGGTGGTCGCGATCTTGTCGGCAACCTGATCCCAATTCAACGACGGCTTGGACGCTTCGAGCATGCTTGATGAGCTCGATTCACCCGCCGTCGTCGCGTCGTGGGGCTCGGAGGGATCGCGCAGTCCAAGCAAGCACAATTCGCACATATTCGGCGCTCTATAATTTGATGAAACTGCCGCCAAAATACATCAAACCATTTTCTGAATGATTTTCACGCTCCCTAAAATTGTATTGATCACGTTCTGTGAGCATGCTGGCGAGCTGGCAGTTCGTACCGAGTTGGCACGCTCATTTACCGGACAGTCGCAAAGTTGATTATTTCCGACCGGCGTGCACACGGCATCAACGCTCGTGTTCCGGTTCCGAGAACGCACGCGCCAACAGGCAGGCGGGATAATGACAAACACAGGCAACGGATAACGACCGTGGCGTCGAACAGCCACATCGCGTTTGGGCGCCTGAGCGGAATGGTTGCTCGCGCTCACGGCCCAGAGGTGCATTGATGACACGCTTGCCGTTTATTCCACCGCGTGAAATGTCTTTCTGTTCGCGCAGACGACTGCGGCGGGAATTGTCCACGCAATCGGGGAAATCTTTCGTTGCTCCAAATCGTTGGCTGCGGCCGCGCGGTGATCAGAATGACGCAACGAAGCAGCTTCTTGGATTATGTAGCGGGCAGATCGATCATGGAAAGTAGCGTTGCGCATAAGGCATCGAGGCGCATTGCTGCGGAGCCGAATTGCGCTACGCTCAATACTGGTAGTCCCGCACCTGGCTATCCGAGATCCACCAATTCGCAACGTGAGACGCTGTCGGATTTTCACTGGACTTCCTTCGCGATATGGGTTCGAACTCACTTTGTTGGAGTGGCCTGTGGCCGACAACGCCGGATGCTTAACCGTGACGGCAAACGTCCGCCGATAAGCCTGGTCAAAACCGGGGCACGTTGAAGCCGAACCGCAATGACAGAGGACATAGCGAACACCGGGGTGGGGGCCATTGATCTTTCGAATGCTCGCGATGATCCACCTTGAAAGACTTGAGGAGAAAGCACGTGAACTACGACGTGCCCGCGAAAAACAGCGAACTTTCAACGAGCGGTCTTGGACGCGCACGACCCGGCAGCGGTCGCACCTGTTTGCTCGTGCTCGGCTCACATCGCTCGGGCACCAGCATGCTGACGCGTATTTTGGCGATTGCCGGAGCCACTCTGCCAAAGCGCCTGATGGCAGCCGGGCAAGGCAATGAGTCTGGGCACTGGGAACCAAGCGCGCTGGTGCAGTACCACGATCGCTTATTAGCGGAGATTAAATCCTCTTAGCATGACTGGCGCCAGCCGGATTTCTCGAAGTTCGGCCCACGCGGTCGCGATGCTCTGGAACGCGACATCGGCTCCATCATTGCGGATGATTTTGGCGACGCTTCCTTGTTCGTTCTAAAGGATCCGCGCATTAGCCGCTTCGCTGATCTGATTATCGAAACGCTCGAGCACGCAGGTGTGCGCGTGGTGCCACTGATCGCTCTGCGCAACCCACTGGACGTGATTTCATCGATCGACAAGCGCGGGCTCTACCTGCCTGAAGACCACACGGACGCCGATAGCGCGCTCGTCTGGCTACGGCATATGCTGGATGCGGATTGGCGAACGCGCAGCCACCCACGCGTCATCGTCAGCTACGAATCCATAATGAAAGATTGGCGCGCGCAATTGCGCAAAATTGCCCACACGGGGATGGTCGAGTTCCTTTATGGACCCGACGAAATCGCCACGCTTGTCGAGGAATTCATTACGCCCAAACAACGCAACTTTGCGAGCTCGGCGGTCGATGTCATCCACAACCCAATGTTGCGCGGATGGATCAGCGATGCCTACAGCGCGCTGCGAATTTTGGAGCAAGAATCCGCATCGAAAAATGCACTGAGCCAACTCGATGAAATCCGCAGCAGCTTCAACAGTGCATCGCCATTGATCTTCGGCCTCCTCGATAGCGCCAAAGCGTTCTCCAATGACAGGCTCTCACGGAATCTGGCCGAAGCAGAACACGTCAGTCAGAAACGTGAAGCCGAGACGACACAATTAATTACGGTGCTAGAGGCCGCGGAAGTCGACCACAAACAACGCATCGAGTCGTTGCAGACTGAAATAGCGGCCGTCAAAAGCACGTTGATTGCGCGAGACGCTTCTCTGGTTGAATTGACGCGGCAAGTTGGCGACGCCTCCAGCGCCTTGCGCCATCAAGAGCAAATCGCTCTCCACCTGAGCAATGACGTCCAACAGCACCAGGCCAAATCGGCCGACCTTGCAAGGTCGCTGAGCGAAAAGGAAGAGGAACTGCAGGCGCGCCTTGCGCAAGCCAACGCAGCAAACGAAGCAGTTCAGCAGCGCGATCAATCGCTGCGCAATCTGGAGGCAGAAAAGCAAGTACTCCAGGAGCGCATCGCCGATTTGCAGAAGCTGGTAGATGACAAGCTGGTCGCACTCGATGCAGCAACGGAGCAGACCAGCAAGGCCGAACAGTCGATACGTGACCGCGAAGAAGTCATTGCGCAGCTGCAATCTCAAAGAGTCCAACTCGAAACGCGCTTGTCTGCACTTGGCAAAGTTCTCGAAGGCAAAGAAGCTCGCATCGCAGCCGAACTTGAGAGAACCGCGAAGTTCGAAGCATCACTTCGCGACAGCGCGACCGAGATCGCACATCTCAGTCAACAGCGGACAATGCTTCAATCCGAGAAAAATGGCCTTGAGATCGAGGTATCAAAGCTTACGGCCGCGCGCGACACCATCGATATTCAGGCGAGTGAGAAAGAGCGTATAATTCAAGAATTGACAAGCCTTGTTGAATCCAGGGCGATCGCACTCGGGGCCGCCGAAATGCAGCCGCGAGAGACTCTTCAGGTGGCAGACAAACGGCGTGTGCATGCAGCAAATCTGAACGACGAACTTGAGCGTCAGCTTCGAGAAGCGGACAGCCGAATCGCGGAGTTGGAGCACCAGCTGAGACAAACCATTGAGTGCTGGAAGTCTGAGCGAGACGACCTGACATCAACTCATCGCGACGAGATTGTATCAGCGCAGAAATTGATCGCTCGAGTTCGGCAAGAAACTGATGTGATACACGACACGTACAGAAATTCAACCTCTTGGAGGCTCACAAAGCCCGTTAGGGCAATCAAACGCTTTCGACTTTCTATTGGCGGATTGGTTGGCGCCGTCCCCGTGGCTCTCCGCCACGGAGGGGGTGTAATGCCGTCGGCCCAAAAGGCGATGCGAATATTCCGCGCTGAGGGTGTAAGTGGCATTCGCAGGCGAATCGAAATTGTTCGTTTTCGCTCTGACGCTTCACGACGGTATGAATTGCCAACTGTGTCGTCGCACTCAGCCAATTCGCCAAACGTGGATTTCAGCACACAACCTACCCTAACCGAATCTTGTGGAGTGCCAACGGAAGTCACCAGAACTCCGAGTCACACTCTTTCTTTATTCGAAGATGCCGTAACAGAGCAAAAATTAAAGATTTTAGACGAACAGCTTCCACTTGAGACCCAAGCAGTTATTTGGAAGAGATCGGATGCAGCATCACCAGCAGGCAATCAGAATTTCCACGAAAGATTGTTAGGATATGCGACTCAATATCCTGCAGGGCTAATCGTTTCGTTCACTCACGACAACTACCAAAACGTCGTCGGGGGACTTCAGATTTGCGCACAGTCCGAAGAGAAAGCATTCCGCGAAGACGGCTTCACTTATCTTTGCTTACATCCTTATCAGCCGCTACCGATGCTAGCACCCAATTGCGCCCCCGAAACTTTTATGTTTCAAGCAATAATCAACGGCGTCGACGTTGGCGCCGTTTCTGCACGCACTCTGATTGAAGCGCTAGCAGCGGCCTCTACAAATCGGGGACGATGCGCCTTCATTGTGCATTCACTATTGGGGCATTCCCCCGAGATTTTGGAGTTGATCGCAAAGGCGATGCCGCACGCAATTCCAATTTTTTGGATACACGATATGTTTGCCATTTGCCCAAACTATGCACTGTTGCGAAATGGAATTTCGTTTTGCGGCGCCCCGTCGATTAGCTCAAATTCCTGCAATATTTGCGCGTTCGGAGCAGATAGAGCTCGCCACCAATGGCGCGTAAAAAACCTTTTTTCTGCAATACCATTTAGAATTATATCACCCTCCGAGGCAGCTTCCGAGTTCTGGGGGGCTGCAGTCGATTTTGAACATCAAGACATCTTGGTAGCGCCACATATATCGCTAGTGGAAGAGGGGAATGTCCCGGCAATCACCCCAAGAGATTCATCGACGGCCGTGCGAATCGCTTTTTTAGGCTACCCAGGAATCCACAAAGGTTGGCCCTTCTTTAAACAATTGGCCACGCAATTTCGCGGGGACAATCGTTACGAATTCTTCCATTTTGGTCAGGATAACTCAATGTCCAAAAACATTACTTTTGAGCGGGTGATTACATCCACAGACGATAGACAGGCGATGATTAGACTCATGAGATCTAGGGATATCGATATCGCCTTTCTTTGGTCAACATGCTTCGAAACTTTTTCATTCACAGCGCATGAAGCAATTTTAAGCGGCGCGATCATCTTGACGACCGAGACGTCTGGCAATATTGCGGCGCTCGTTAGGCGGACCGGACTTGGTTATATCATAAAGAGCGACGCAGAGGTTTTTTTGGCATTCGAGAATGGTTCATTGGGGGCAGCCGTAAAGGAACAGCGCAGTGCGCGACGTTCCAAATTTACGGCAGACTTCAGCTCTATGTCTCGGCGCTTCGTTTCGTGACCTGTCGGGGAGGGGACATGAAAACTTGTTGCTTTACGAGCATTTCATTTTCTTATTTGAACCGGGCTCGGGTGCTGGGGCGGACGCTCAGGCAATATCATCCAAATTGGGATCTGTGGCTGTTGATCAGCGATGTTGCGCCGGCTGGATTCCACTTCGACATCGGTGACGAGGCATGGGACCGGGTAATTTGGATTACCGAACTCGATATACCAAATATTCGAAGTTGGATTTTTAAGCACGATGTCGTTGAGCTTTGTACGGCTGTGAAAGGTCCGTTTCTTAAGCAGCTCTGCTCATTAGGTTATGATCAGATCTTCTATCTAGACCCTGACATAGCTATTCTAAACAGCTTGAGTGGATTGCAGCGCATGCTCGACACCGCCTCAGTATTGTTGACGCCGCATCAGATTTCATTTGACAATGACGATTTTTCGATTTGGGACAATGAAGTAAGCTCTCTCATCCATGGCACCTACAATCTCGGGTTTATTGCAATACGGAACGATCGTTCCGGTCTTTCTTGCGCAGATTGGTGGGCAGAAAGATGTCTGCGCTTTTGCTACGATGATAAAGGACGTGGTCTTTTCGTAGATCAAAAATGGTGCGATCTGATCCCGGCTTTTTTTGACAGGGTTATGATAGTAAGAGATCCGGGTTACAATGTCGCCAGCTGGAATCTGAATCGACGGAACATCTCGGTAGCAGAGAACGGGACATTTCTCGTAAATGGAGAATACCCGCTTCGCTTTTATCACTTCACTAAACTGGGCCCTATAGGTGATACGATGACGCGAAGATACGCTGGGCCCAACATTGAAGTTTACGAACTTTGGACTTGGTACAAAAGGTTGATCTTGGAATTCAGCGATGCGCGGATCCCGAACGGTTACTGGCACTACGGTTCCTTTAGTTCAGGAAAGCCTATTCCAAAGGAGGCGCGTGAGTTGTATCGCGATCGGGGCGACCTGCATGATGCGTTCCCAAATCCTTTTGATTCAACAGGGGGAGGTTATGAGGCATGGTATAAACAAGAGCACTTGCGTACGAAATGAAACTCTAGAAACAGAGAGGTTGGGAGTTTTATGCTGAAGTGGGCGGTCAAGAAGGAAACTTCGTTCTCTGAGTTCGTTGAGCCTTGCTATCGCGGAGGACTTTACTCGCTGCCAATTCCGAGCCGAGAGCTCCGGGCCGCGTCTTCCATTGGCGATGAATACAGCTTCTTTGCCATAGGCGAGGCTTGGGCACATATTGTGAGCGCTTTTCTATCGAGAGCGCCACATGTTCTGGATGTCGGTTGTAGCTGTGGCAAACTGGCGAGATTTTTATACCTCAATCCCGAAGTTCGCTATGTCGGATTGGATATTGATCGTCGGGCCATCAACTGGTGCGCAGAAAATTTTGCTCACTTGGCGGGAGACCGGTTCGAGTTTGTTGGCGCAGATGTGCACTCGGCTCTGTATAATCCAACATCTTCAGTAAAGGCTGAAAACTATTGCTTTCCTTTTATGGACAGGACCTTCACCGTGGCGGTGGCAGCCAGCCTTTTTACCCATCTGCTCGAGGTGGAGGCGACGCGTTATCTTTCGGAGATAGCACGTGTTCTTCGAAAAAATGGAAAGGCGATTATTTCGATCCACGTTGATGTGCCGAAGGGGGAGCGGTTTGTTGGCGATTCAAGACGCATCGATATCGATCCCGACTATTTCATTAGCATTGCTTCTGGGGCTGGCCTGGTCGCAGATGAAATTATAGGTAACGTCTATGGTCAGGAGGTAATGGTCTTCCGAAAATCGCACGCATGACGTGTGCTAGATTGCGGGGCGAGAAAGTAAGTCGAGGAGACACTCATGAGGCTTGTGTTGCATGTGGGTTGGGCGAAATGCGCCTCGACCTCGCTGCAGAAATTCTTATTTAATCAGAAAGAAATAATCTACCCAGATGCTGGCATTCACTTCAATGAGCATCTGGCAGTCCCATTAAAGCTCAAGGGCGTCGATGAGTGGACTTCTACGTGGTTCTCGAAGGAATGGGTGGATCAGGAATTTCAGAATATTTGTGATCAGGTCAGGAACGCTAATAAAACTGTTGTGTTGAGTTCCGAAAGGCTAATGGACATTAATTCCGAGCAGATAAACACGCTCTGTACATTGTTGAGGGTTCACAATCCCGAGTTTCTCGTTCTTAGGCGTTCGAAGAAGGGGTGGATTGAGTCGGCGTGGCGGCATGCTGTCTTTGTGTATGACTATACGGGTGGGTTTGAAGAATTCTCGGCGCCTTGGCAGGGCGTCGACATGGGGCATTTTTCCAAACGACACGGGGAAAAATTCAAGGTCACAGAAATAGATATTGACGGCGAGGGTTGGGTAGGTCAGTTGGAAGATTTTTTGGGCTTGCACATTGTGATGCCGGCCGAAAACCGTGGTGCGACATTTGATTGCTGTGAAGCGTTGCGGCGCCTACATCTTGAGGTTGGCACAGAAGCGTTCCAACGATTTTTCACGAATGAACGAAGAACTGCGTTTTCAGAAATGTTCACGCATGCGGATAATTCGGAAATTGTGGAGTTCGCTGTTCCAATTGCCGTTGGCGGGAAATGGTCCTGACAGCTGAGAATTCTAAGTGAAATGGGGGCATTTGCATCCGATCAATCTCAACTGGTCAAGGAAATCCCTGACGTGATCACATCGTTGGCAATCGAGGACGTGAAGCTCGTCACGCCCAAGCGCTTCAGCGACGAGCGCGGCTTCTTTTCCGAGGTTTACAAGAAGCGCGAGCTGGCGGAAGCCGGCATCGAGGCCGATTTCGTGCAGGACAACCATTCGCTATCCACGAGCCGCGGTGTCGTTCGTGGCCTGCATTTCCAGATCAACCCGCACGCCCAAGGCAAGCTGATCCGCGTCGTGCGCGGCGCCATCTTCGATGTGGCTGTCGATCTGCGCCATGGCTCGAAGACATTCGGTCAGCATGTCAGCGCAATTTTGAGTGCGGAGAATTGGTCGCAATTGTGGGTGCCAGTCGGCTTCGCGCATGGGTTCTGCACGCTCGAGACGGACACTGAGGTTGTGTACAAGGTGACCGACAAGTATGCGCCGGAATGCGACCGTGGCATGATGTGGAACGATCCCGCACTTGCCATTGCGTGGCCCGTCTCCGCGGCGGAGGCGATCTTGTCGGACAAGGACACCAAGCTGCCGCGACTTGACGATCTGCCGCGCTATTTCTGATCACCCGGGGGGAGCGAAAATGCGCGTCATAGTCACTGGCGGAGCGGGCTTCATCGGCTCGGCATTATGTCGACATCTGGTCGCTGATAAGGGCAGGGACATCCTCAATGTCGACAAGCTGACCTATGCCGCAAACCTGCACTCGCTGGATCATGTGTCGGGTCGCAATGAATACCGCTTTTTAAAGAGCGACATTTGCGATGCAGGCGCAATGGCCTCGGCATTCGAAAGCTTCAAGCCCGACGCGGTCATTCATCTGGCGGCCGAAAGCCATGTCGATCGTTCGATCACCGGAGCGGGCGCATTTGTGGAAACCAACGTCGTCGGCACATACGTTCTGCTCGAGGCTGCGCGGCGGTATTGGAACGACCTGCCCGCCGACCGAAAGTCCACGTTCCGCTTCCTCCATGTCTCGACCGACGAAGTCTATGGGTCGCTTGGCGCGGATGGGCTATTCCATGAAGATACCGCCTACGATCCAAGCTCGCCCTACTCGGCCAGCAAGGCAGCGTCAGACCACCTCGTCGTCGCCTGGCATCGCACCTATGGTTTCCCCTCGTTGATCTCCAACTGCTCGAACAACTACGGCCCCTATCAGTTTCCCGAAAAGCTCATTCCGTTGATGATCCTCAACGCGCTGCACGACATCAAGCTGCCGGTCTACGGCAACGGGTCGAATATTCGCGACTGGCTCTATGTCGACGATCACGCCCGCGCGCTGGTGACGATTCTCGAACGCGGAAGGCTCGGCGAAAAATACAATGTCGGCGGGCGCAACGAACGCACCAACCTCGACGTGGTTCAACGCATCTGCAGGATCATGGATAGCCGACGCCCCAAGAAGCATGCTCATGCGAGCCTCATTTCTTACGTGACTGATCGCCCAGGCCACGATCAGCGCTATGCGATAGATGCGACAAAGCTTGAAACCGAACTTGGTTGGCGTGCTGTCGAGAATTTCGAAACAGGTATCGAGAAGACGATCGATTGGTATCTCGACAACCGTGACTGGTGGCAGCCGATGCGCGACAGCGTTTATGCAGGCGAGCGTCTCGGCCTTGCTCCGGCAGCGGCAAGGGCCTAGCAGCAATGAAAGTGCTGGTCACCGGAAAGTCGGGTCAGCTTGCGTGCTCGTTGGCCGAGCTTGGCGCTAACGCCCATACTGTGTTTGCCTTGGGGCGACCGGATTTCGACATTCGTGATGCCGATAGCGTTCTGCGAACAATTGTTGCCGCCGCGCCCGATGTCGTCGTCAACGCTGGCGCCTACACGGCCGTGGACAAGGCGGAGACCGAGGTCGAGGAAGCCTTCGCGATCAATGCAACGGGCGCAGGAAACGTTGCCCGTGCGTGTCATGCCGCCGGCATCCCGATCATTCACATCTCGACCGACTACGTGTTCGACGGCACCAAACATGCGCCCTATGTTGAAACCGATGCCACCGGCCCGATCGGCGCTTATGGTCGTTCGAAGCTGGCGGGCGAAGCGAACGTGGCTACGGCATGCCCGCGACATGTGATACTGCGGACGTCCTGGGTGCATGCGCCGTTCGGCTACAATTTCGTCAGGACAATGCTGCGTCTGGCCGAAACGCGACCCGATCTCAACGTCGTCGACGATCAGCACGGCAATCCGACCTATGCACCGCATCTGGCTGACGCAGTGATGAGCATTGCTGCGGCGATTTGCGGACCTGATGGGCGAAGCGACGCGTGGGGCATCTATCATGCCGCGGGCAGTGGCGATACGACTTGGTGTGACTTTGCACGCGAGGTGTTTCGCTGTTCGGCCGCTCTTGGCGGGCCAAGCGCAGTCGTCCATGGCATCCCCACCTCGCAGTATCCGACGCCAGCGCGCCGTCCGGCAAACTCGCGCATGGATTGCGGGGCACTCGCGCGCACATTTGCCATCAGGTTTCCAGATTGGAAGGAAGGCGTCGGACAATGCGTGGGCCGGCTTGTCGGCAAGCACTAACCTTAGAACACGTCATATGAGCAAACAGGGGAACCGGCTGTGAAAGGTATCGTGCTGGCGGGGGGCGCCGGAACAAGATTGCACCCAATGACATTGGCGGCCAGCAAGCAACTGCTGCCGATCTACGACAAGCCGATGATCTACTATCCGCTGTCGACGTTGATGCTGGCGGGCGCGCGCGAGATCCTGATCATCTCCACGCCTCATGACCTGCCGAGCTTCCAGCGCATGCTGCGCGACGGCGGAAAATGGGGTATCTCGATTTCCTATGCCGAGCAGCCGCGGCCTGAAGGTCTGGCGCAGGCCTATATCATCGGCGCCGACTTCATTAACGGCGACAATTCGATTCTCATTCTCGGCGACAACATTTTCTATGGTCATGGCCTGCCGAAGATGTTGCAGGCTGCGGCGGCGCGCACGTCGGGCGCAACCGTGTTCGCGTATCATGTGCGCGATCCCGAACGCTATGGCGTGGTCGAGCTCGATGAGCAAGGCCGGGCCAAGAGCATCGAGGAAAAGCCCAAGCAGCCAAAATCCAACTGGGCAGTGACGGGTCTGTATTTCTACGATCGGCGCGTGGTCGACATCGCCGCCAACATCAAGCCTTCGGTCCGCGGCGAACTGGAAATCACGGACGTCAACGCCGCCTACATGCAAAGCAGCGAGCTCTACGTCGAGTTCCTCGGCCGTGGCTTTGCGTGGCTCGACACGGGTACACCCGATTCATTGATTGAAGCAGCCGATTTCGTTCGCGTCATCGAGAAGCGCCAGGGGCTGCGCATCGCCTGCCCCGAAGAAACCGCCTATAAGATGGGTTTCATTTCTCGCGGCGAGCTTGCCAAACTCGGACAGGAGATCGAGAAGTCGGCCTATGGTCAGTATCTGCTGCAAATCGCCAACCGTTGACGCTGCTAGCGGCCGCACGCCGTTGGCGCACGATCATGCCGACGGCTGCCGCCATGGCGATGGCATCGCGTTATCGACGGCAGCATCGTGAGCGCACCCGGGCTCGCAGTCATTCTGCTTTCCAGCTATCGCGGCGGCGAATATTTGCCGGCGATGCTGGACTCTCTTGCCCGCCAGGATTGGCCCAATTGCAGAGTCATGGTTCGTGATGACGGCTCTGACGATGACACGCCGGAGGTTATCAATAGCTTTTCGAAAAAGCTCGCCATCGAAGTCGACTATGGCACCAACCTCGGCACCAAGGCTTCCTTTGCGCACCTGCTGTCGAACGCTCCAGAGGCGGAAGCGACATTCTTCGCCGATCAGGACGACATCTGGTATCCCGACAAAGTGCGTCGTGCGATGGCAGCGCTGGCTCGCGTTCCAAGCAGCCGCGCAGCGATGTATTGCAGTGCTCTCGACATCGTAAACGATGCTTTGAAGCCCGTCGCCAGATCGCCCGTTTGGCCCAAGCCCCCGTCGTTCGCCAATGCGCTGGTCGAGAACATCGCCACGGGATGCACGATCGCTCTCAACGGCGAAGCCGCCAAGATCTTGCGGCGGCATCCGCCACCCCACGACGCCATCATGCACGACTGGTGGGCCTACCTCGTCATCTCGGCGCTCGGTCAGGTGATCTACGATCCAGTTCCAAGCCTCGCCTATCGTCGGCACGCGCGCAACCAGGTGGGTTTGCCCAGCGGGCAACTTGATTGGTTGGTGGCGCGACTTCGCCGGCAAATGAAGAGCAACTTCGTGCGGTCGCTCATCGCGCAGGCACACGCCGTCAGGACGGCACTTCGCGATGAATTGGCGCCCGAAGCACGCGCGATGGCCGATCGCTTATGTGCAATCGATACGCTCTCCGGCCGCTTGGCGTTTCTGACCGAACATCAGATCCATCGGCAATTCGCACGCGATCAGGCACTGCTCAAGCTGATGGTGCTGTTCAGCGCAAGGCTTGCCTTCAATCGCAAGTCATCATGAGACAATTTCTATTGGAACTGCTTGGCTTCCCGCAATCCTCACGAAACGCGCAGACGCCAATAGGCGAGAACACGCTTCAGCGTTGCGTCAAAGTCGATCTGCGGCTGCCAGCCCTCATTCAATTGTGCGAAAGATTCTGTACGTTATCGACGGGACGCGCGGCCCCCGCGGCCCGCTGGCTGAGCGGATGCGCACTTCAGCACCAAGCTTCGCCGCACGTAGATCGAATCACTGTTCATGGTTTTGGGCAGACGGGTTTTACAACGGTTTGCTAGACCCGAAGTCCTGCACGTCACCTCACATCAAATCCCATCGACGCTACGAAATCCAAATGAGCTATTACTGCAACCTCTGCAGCACGGCTGCCAGCACGGCCGCGACATTGGCGGACGGCGGCCGCAATGCCGCCACCGCGGCCCGCAGGAGTTTCACTTCGTCGGCTGTGGCTGGCACATCAACGCGATAGAAGTTCGAGAGAATATTGTGCTTGGTTGGAGACGCGATGCTGATCAGATTGAGCAGCCTCGATCGCAACTCATAGGTGAGATTCTGGGCGTTGATTTGGCGAATGATCTCGACGACATCGTCGGCAACAGAAACGTTTTCTTGCTGCACACGGTTTTCCGCAGCCACAGACTGAGCACCGATGAGAGCAACAAACGAATCGAACCAAGGCGCTCGATAATCGAGGTGCACAAGTTCGTGCGCACCGAAAGTCTGCAACAAGAGATCAGGCCGCGTATCCATCTCCGCCAGAAAGCGGATTCGAGGCAGAAGGCTGAACTCAGCGAGGGTAAGCGCAGTTGCATAAGGATAAACCTCCGACGGCGGGTTGATCACGCATTGCTTGTAGTAGGATTTGAGCCACGCATCACGTTCGCGCGTCACGACGAATACCGTTGTTTCAAAGTCCCGCACTGACTTGCGGAAGGATTCCAGTCCATTGGATGGAAAATCGATGAGGTGATTCGTCAATCCTTCTGTCGACAGGACCACGATCTGCTGCCCTGCAAGCGCCAAGATCTCTCTGAGCTTCGGGCAATCGCCCTGCATGATTTCCTGCACGAGAAACTGATGTTTAGGAACGAACGGATCAAGGTGCCTATCGGGATAATTCACTCCGATGCCGCTGAGGATTTCTCGATTCATATCGCACCAGCGCTGGAGCGCGGACGTTCCAGTCTTTGGCAACCCCACATGCAAAATGAGTTGGCGTTTCCCTTGGTTTTTTCGCATCACCGAGCACCAAGTAGAAGAGCCGAGTGTTCACGCGTCGATGGAAGTTTCAAAATCTCCCGGGCAGCCTCCACAACACAAGCGTTGAAACGTTCCACGGCGTCAACCACGCCCTCCTGCAAACCCTCCTTTGATAAAGTGCGATCTGCATTGAAGCGGCTTGCAAATTGCCCGATGTGTGCCCCGGTCAAATGAATTGCATACGCGGTTTCAACTAATGGAAGCATTTCCAAGATCAAATTTGATTGCGGAGGCAGAAACTCAACGTCGGACTCGAGCTGTTCGCATGCCAACGCGAAGGCTACTTGATCAACGTGAACCGCCCAATCAGCAAGAAGGTTACGGTTTGCCACAAGCCATTTCGCCCAATGTACCCAAGCTCGAGCAAACTCTGCGGCACTAGCAGACGTGAGTGCGACAATTCCCGCGCTTATGTTGTTGATGTGAGTCTCGCGCATTCTATTGCGTCCCGGAAGAAGAGAAACTCCTGGGCGGAATGCCACCGGCAGCCCTGAACACTCCAGTATCTTCTTGAAGATGTATCCAGGTGGATTGCAAGAATTATTTGGGCACGCCCGATTTCTGCGCGACACGAACAACAGCGACGGATCGCCGACGAAATAGAGATCGGAATCGGTAGCTACGATAAAGTCCTCCTCTGCTGCAGCAAGAAACGACGCGATACGATTGCAGTGGGGCGACCCTGGCACTTGGCGATCTACGATGGAAACTCCAATGCCACGTTCGGACAACCAGCTGGCGAGATCCTCCGGCGCTTCATCGACGAAATTGACGGTTACACGATAGCGGTTGAGCGGAAGGTTGCGAGTAACGCATACCGCCCAGAGCACCAACTCGGCATGCAAGCGCGGCAAGTTGTCTATGGTCGTGCTGATGGCGAATGAAGGCTCATGCGTCATAGATCTCTCTTTGTGATTATCCGGGGTCAAAGATCTGAAATTGTGTTCACCGCATCAAGGTCGACGAATCCCGTAACAGTCAAATCGCGCTCTGGCATTACTCGAAACAGCAGCACATCGATCGCTCGATGCACGAGGATCTCCTCTCCATCGACGATGCCGCGTACGCCGCACACGATAAAGTAGGCACCCGGCGACAACCGACAGGTGAACTCGAACTGGATCTTCTTCTTGGAACCAGCAGTCAGACGGGAAAGAACGGCTTGCCGCGAGCCCGAAGTATGCATGCCGCCGAGCAGAATACCGGCGGTCGTACGGAGGCCGAAGCCAAATCCTGCATGCTCAATGTCGATCTTGACGTCGACCTCGTACTCCAAAACGTAGCGCCTACCCCGTTTGAGCAAATTCGCAGGACGCCCATCGATCGAGCAAATACGCACATCGCGAATTCTGGCGCCCCGCTCTTCGAGGAACGTCACCGACCGAGAGCGAAGATTGGGATCGAACTGCGGCTCGGCGTCTTCAAGTTGCGCCTTCTGCTCTGGCTCGTGAGGCAGATTCGCCTTTGCCGAAGCATTGCGCATGGCAATAATCGAGTCGCGAATAGCAGGGGTCGCGGCACGTGAAGCATTCACCAGTCGCTGATACTGGCTCACCACCGTCTTGGGCCGGCCTTCCAGAATGAGCTCGCCGCGATCCATCAGCAAGGCCCGGTCGCACAGCTGCACGATGGTCTGCGCGCCATGCGACACGAACAGGATGGTCGCACCCTTACTCTTGATCTCCTCGATGCGAGAATAGCACTTGCGCTGGAACGCTTCATCACCGACCGCCAGAGCCTCGTCGACAACCAGGATGTCGGGATCGACGTTGATAGCGGTCGCAAACGCCAGTCGCACGAACATGCCCGACGAATAGGTTTTGACCGGCTGGTCGATGAACATGCCGATATCGGCAAACCGCGCGATGTCGTCGAAGCGCGCCTCGGTCTCCGCATGCGACAAGCCCAGGATCGATGCCTTTACGAAAACGTTTTCGCGACCGGTGAACTCCGGGTTGAAGCCCGCGCCCAGCTCGAGCAGCGCTGCTATGCGCCCATTGACATCGACCGTACCTTCCGTCGGCCGCAACGTCCCGCAAACGACCTGAAGAAGCGTCGACTTGCCCGAGCCATTGCGGCCGATGATGCCGACGGTCTCGCCGCGCTTCACCGCGAAAGAGACATCCTGCACGGCCGCGAATGGCTTGAAGTAGCGCTTGGGCGTTGCGCCAACGAGCCGTTGCAGCCGGGGAACCAGCATCTGCTTCAGCCGATCCTCGGGCCGATCGAAGATGAAATAGTACTTCGACAGGCCCGTGACGCGGATGGCGTGATCGGCAATCTCAGAGGACATCGGCAAAACCTTTGCGCGTCCTCTGGAACCACAAGTAGCCGAGAACCGCGACAGCGATTGCCGCCAGCGTGTAGAGCCCGAGCGCGACAAAGTTCGGCATCGTGCCGGCGATCAACACATCGCGTGTCTGTTCGACGGGCAAGGCCAGAGGATTGAACGCCACCCACCTGCGCACCGACTCCGGAAGGGCATCCAGAGGAAAGAAGATGGGCGAGAGGAACATGAGCGCAGTGACAATTGGCGCGAGAACCTGGTTGATATCGCGAATGAACACGCCGAGTGATGCCAGCAGCCAAGCCAACCCGAGGATGGCAAGACAGTATGGAGCCAGCACCAGCGGCAAAAGCACTGCGGTGGGCGGCGGCGACCCATGCACAATAATGATGAAGACGACGAGTACCGCTAATCCCACCAGCATGTGAAACAACGCTGAACCTAGGGCCACCACAGGCAGGATCTGCAGTGGGAAGACGACACGCTTCACATAATTTGCGTTGGCGACGATGAGCGACGGTGCACGGTTCACGACTTCCGCGAATAACTGGTAGACGAGCAGTCCGGCAAACAGCATGACCGCGAACTCGCCCGTTGCATTCTCGCCGCCAGACGTCCAGCGCGTCTTGAAAACAGTGCTGAAGACGAACGTATAGACACCCAACATGAACAGCGGCGTCAGCAGCGACCAGAGCACGCCGAGGATCGAGCCGCGGTAGCGGCCGACGATCTCGCGGCGCGTCAGCGTGACGATGAGATCGAGATCACGCAGAAGCGGCCGCATTTGGCGCAGCGGACCGGCTTCTTGGGAGGTCTTCATTGCGATCTTGTTCCGCATGTCGTGGGAATTGGAGTGCTTGAAGCTCCAATCAGTGACGAGAATCTGCACACGTCCAATGAGAATGCAACGCTTGCTTGTCAGATTCTTGCGACTGGGAGCCACACGGCAACACGTGCCCAGGATTGCCAGTGCGTAGCATCCAGAAAACCGCAAGCCATGCCTTCAGGCATCCGCGCGTCCGCTGATCGCATCGAACAGGCGCGCGCGCGCGCCAGAAAACGCCACGAAAAACGGATTCTCGAAGCGATTATGAAGCTCCCCCGGCCGTGGCCCATAGGAAAGTACGTTGCCATCGATCGTCAACGTACAGCCACCTGCCGCACGCAGCACCGCATCGCCCGCCGCGGTATCCCACTGCATGGTTCTGCCAAATCGCGGATAGATATCCGCAGCGCCAGCGGCAATGAGGCAGAACTTGAGCGACGAGCCGATGGAAACCGTCTCGCCGATGGGCAAGGGTTTCAAGAACGCTTCCGTCGCCGGGGTCATGTGCGAGACGCTGACGACGGCGCTCCATGATTTGGGCAGAGGGCGCACTGCAATCGCCCGCTCGTCCACGGGTGCGCCGCATTCGGCAACAGTGCCGCGTCGCGCCGTGCCAGTGTATCCGCTGTAAATTTCGTTGCGGCCCGGCGCCACGACGACGCCAGCGACCGGGATACCCGCCTCGATCAAGGCGATATTGACTGTGTAGTCGGGCGAGCCCTTGATGAACTCCTTGGTCCCGTCGAGCGGATCGACAAGGAAGAAGCGGCCCGACACGCCGTCCGGTATGCCCCCGGTGCTCGACAGCTCTTCGGCTACCACCTGGACCTCAGGATACGATTTGGCAAGTCGCTCGAGAATGAGCTCTTCCGCACGCGCATCGGCGATCGTGACAGGAGTGCCATCTCCCTTTGCCATGACCTCGACGCCGTCGGCGCGGATCCTGGCAATAAGCCGGCCAGCATCACAGGCGATGGCTCCGAGCTCGGCAACGAGTTCCTTCATATGCGGCCCTTCTCGCGCAGATACACCATCATCGTATCGACAAGCGCCTCGGCGTCGACGTTCTCCGTGCGGAGATGGATGTCTGGCTTCTCAGGCTGCTCATAAGGACTATCGATGCCGGTAAAGTTTTTTATGTTGCCGGCAAAGGCCTTTGCGTAAAGACCCTTGGGATCGCGCCGCGCGCATTCCTCGAGCGAGGCATCGACGAACACTTCGACGAACTCACCGTCTGTTAAAAGCTCGCGCACCATGCGACGTTCCGCCGTGAAAGGCGAAATAAACGAGCACAATACGATCAGGCCCGCATCGGCAAACAGCTTGGCCACCTCGCCGATACGCCGGATGTTTTCGACGCGATCGATATCCGTAAAACCCAGATCGCGATTGAGACCATGGCGCACATTGTCGCCGTCGAGCACATATGTGTGTTGCCCCAAATCGTGCAGTCGCTTCTCGAAGCGTTTGGCGAGCGTCGACTTGCCGGAACCGGACAGCCCAGTAAACCACACCACCGTAGGTCTCTGGTGTTTGGCGCTCGCCCGCGCCTGCTTATCGACGAACAACTCCTCGACATGGATATTGGTCGCACGGCGCAAGCCAAAAAGAATGAGTCCAATTGCCACCGTCTGATTTGACAGGCGATCGACAAGAACAAAGTTTCCCGTTTCTCGATTGTGAGTGAAGGCATCGAACGCCACCGGAGCCGAGGTGGAAATGTTGCACAGACCAATCTCGTTGGCATCCAGCCGGCGCGCGGCAAGGTGTTGGCCGTTGGCCAAGTCGACGCGATGCTTGATCGATGTGATGGTCGCTGGAACCTGCCGTTCCCCGATCCGCAAGACATAGGAACGTCCCGCCAGAAGGTGATCGTCGAGCCACAGCAAATGCGCTGCAAATTGGTCCGACACCTCGGGCCGTTCCGTCACGCGCGTCATGAGATCGCCACGCGCGATGTCGATGGCGTCGGCGAGCAGGATCGTGACCCCATCGCCAGCATGCGCTGAGGCGACCGTGTGACCGGACGTGTTAGCTGACGCGGCATCAATCACGGCAATGGCAGCAACGCGCGATTGCCGGCCCGACACCGCCGACACGACCTCATCACCAACCTCGATGTGGCCAGATGCAATCGTGCCGGAGAGCCGGCTCTTGCCGTTCTGGCGGCCAGCTTCACGCACGGGCAGGCGCAATTCACCGGGCTCGGTCCCGACGGTCGAAGTCGCAGCCTGCGCGAACGTTTCCAATGAACTCAACAGTGACGGACCGCGATACCACGCAAGCAACCGATCATCGCCCACCGATTGATCGAACCTGGGCGCTGCAATTGGAATGGATTTGACACTTTCGAGTCCGACCCAGCCGGCAGCAGTCATGAATGCGGCGGCGAGGCTATAGAGAGCTTCCTGATTGAAATCTTCTTCCCGCCTCACCGCAACCGCCAGAATGATGTGGCGAACGCCGAACAGACTGCAGACGTATGCGTCTGCAATGGTCTCGGGCGAGACCGCCGACAACGCATCGACGCTCATGATCGCAACATCTGCATTGGCAGATTCGATGGCAAGACCTGCCACGTCACCGCTTGGTCCAGTGAACTGCGCGATCGAGATCGCATAAAGCGACGTTACAAGCTGATGGCGGACAGGGCGGCTCATATGGCGGTTCGCACCGTCATGCAATTGTGCGGCAAGATGTCCAAAGCGGCCATGAACAGCGCGCGCCACCGCCTCCGCCTGGCCACTCGCGTTGGCGCGCTCATTCGACAACGTCGGTTGTTGGCCGTAGCGCTCAACGGCCTGTGCAGTGAGCGCGTCAACGATGTCAGATGTCGAATGGCCTGACTGACCGACGATCACTAGCCGAAGTGGCCGTTGCCGCGGGCGCAATGGCGAACCATCCTTGTGTGCAGAACCGCCCGTGCCGACATTTTCATTCATCGCGTTTGCCCACTTCATCGGTCCAGGACGTGGTGACTTCGCCGCTCATCGTTGTTGTGAGCACCCCAATGGAACGGTGACTAGGTGACAAGGGCCGCAAATCGCCTGCACTCATGTTGGCTGCCGCACCAAATGATGGCCGGCCACCAGCAACAGCATGAGCGCACCCCATATCACAACATCGACCCCAATTCCCTTATCCAGCTCACTCTGTGGTGCCCGATAGCTGTGCATAGGCTGCGTATGCCAAATTACTGTGCCCCTGCCACTCGAATTGAGGCAACAGCGTCCGGCGCGGCAGTTTGGCCCGAACACGCAAATTCGCGCCGAATTCGTTGTGGCAAGGACTTGATGTTGTATAAAGACCAGTGGGCGGAGCAAGCACGTCTCCTGCCAGTGCTATCAGAGCAAATGCGTCCCGCGACTCTGCTTCGATTGATCGGCGGCTCACGCCGCCAGTAAAATCCGCTTGAGTGTGTCGGTGCGTAAGGCTCGCATCACGCTCGCTGCACGTCAGCGTTGAGGACATGACAACCACATAAAAGCAATCACGGCGGCCTTACGGCCGACAGCCCGAACGGCGACATCCGACCCGCGCTGCCAACTGACAACACACGACCGTCAAGAGACTGCAAATCACAATGCTGGCCACGCGGACCAAATTCTATCCACTCGAGACGGCGCAAAGCAGCCTGATCGGCTTGACCGGGTTCACCGCGTCGATCGCGCCGCTGGCCGTGCCCGCACTGTTGGTGGCAATCATTCTCGTCACGGTGGCTCAGGATTTCGTCACGGGCGCGCGTCCCGTTGCCGCGCGGGGCGGCTTCTCGCCACGTCCGGAATTGGTTTTCTCAATGGCCTTGTTCGGCTTTGGCCTGGCGTCGTGCACATGGGCGCTGAAACCGATGTCGTCGCTGACCAGCCTTGCTCAAATTGCCCTTCTGGTGTTTGGCAGCTGGTATGCCGTGGGCGCACTCGACAAGCATCTGCGCGGCTTGGATCGCATACGCCAAACCCGCTACACCCGCGCATTGCCGCTGGCCGCGATCTTCGTTGGCATCTATTTCCTATTGGAGTGGGCGACCGGCAACGGGCCAACGTTGTTCTTCGTCAGACACATGTCGTGGATGTTCGACGGTTTCGAAAACGCGATCGTCTACGCACAGCCCGGAGTAGCCGTCGGCCTCAACGAAATCTATTTCAATCGCACCGCTGCGGCCATGGTCTTGATGACGACCGGTCTCACTGCAGCTCTATGCTTTTGGCCCAAGCCGTCGCTGAAGTACGCCCTCGGCCTCCTCGCCATACTGTTCACCGTCGGCATTTGCGTCACCTCGGGTTCTTCCACCGCGCTGCTGATGTTGATCTGCGGCGGCCTTGCGTTTTTGCTCGCGGTGTGGGCGCCCGGGCGCGCAGTTCGCACGCTGCAGGCACTGCTGATCGTCGCCACGATCGCTGCGATACCTCTGTCGATGGTGCCCAAGGCGTTGGGTTGGGAAAAGAGCAAGCTCATTCCATTCAGCTTCCAGGAGCGGGTCGTGATCTGGAACGATCTCGCTCATATGGCGCTTCAAACGCCGCTACATGGCATCGGCATCAACTCGATCAAATACTGTAGCGGGCCGCCAGGAAAGCCGATTGATCGCCAAACGCGGCGTCTCTATTGGCATCCTCACAACGGCTATCTTCAGATCTGGCTTGAGCTGGGGCTGATCGGCGCGTTGCTATTCGGCGGCGCCGGCTATTTCCTGCTCGATCGCATCGGGAAATTTCATCGCGACATGCAGCCCTATGCCAGTGCGCTCTCCGCAATCACGCTCGTCGCCATCGGTCCGGGCTGGGGATTGTGGCAGCCCTGGCTGGTCGCCTCAATCTGTTTTGGCTGGATCGTGTTGCTTCTCGTCCGCTTCGAATTCGAACGGATCGAAGGCCCCTAGTATTAGAGGCTCATCGTCTGAGATGGAAGCGCTTGCGCTTTCATCGAAGGCGATCAGGCGCCAGGTGATGGCGCAAATCTGCGGCCGAACGGCATGGTCGCCAACGCGATCTGCAAATCGGTCCACAAGCCGCGCTGGCGCACGTAGATGGCATCGACTTTGGCCAGGCGCTGTGGATCGGACATATCGATGCCGTTGACCTGTGCCAATCCGGTGATGCCGGGACGCACGTCATAAACGCCGTGGGCTCGGCGTGCCTCGATCAAGGCGATCTGTGACGGCAAGCACGGCCGCGGCCCCACAAAGCTCATCTCTCCGGCTACGACATTGACGAGTTGGGGCAATTCGTCGAGCTTCGACTTGCGCAAGAAGCCGCCGACCCGAGTGACGTCGGAAGCCGCCGATTCATGGGTCGGCCGCTCGCGCGTTCCCACATGCATCGACCGGAATTTGTGGCAGCGAAACAGCCGCTCACCGCGACCGACGCGCACTTGCGATATGGTCGCCGGCCCGCGCGTGTCGAGCCTGATCGCCAGCGCGATGACGATTGCCAGCGGCCACAGCAGCGCCAGCCCCGCTATCGCACAGACAAATTCCAATGCTCTATTCATGGCCCAAATGCATTGATGTGATTATGAAGCATGTGCGGCAGTCAATCATCGGCGAGCCACGTTCATGCCGGCGCCGCTTGCCTGGTCTCTCGCCCCTCCCGCCGCACCGCGCATCAGCTCATTGTAGAATGCCGCCGTCACCTTCCAATTGTGCTCGTGCGTATAGCGTTGCAGCACGATGCTGCGCGCCTGCATCCCGATCGTCGCGAGATCGTCGCGCTGCGCAAGCTCGATCAGGAGTTCGGCAAGCGCTTGCGGACAATCGGGAGCAACATGCCAGCCGCCGGTTGCCTCGGCAAATTCTCTGCACCCTGGAACGCTTGCCGTCGCGATCGGCCGGCCACATGCCGCAGCTTCAATCAGCGCCTTGGGCACGCCTTCACCGCCACGCGATGGCAATACCGCGACATGGTGGCGAGACCATAGCTCATCGATATTCTCGACGCGTCCGAGCCAAGTGACACCGCCTTTGCTTTCAAAATCGCGCAACTGCGCCAAGTCGAACGCTCTTGGATTATCGCTATCGACACCACCGGCCAGCGTCAATTCGACCGCTGCGCCGCGCTGGCGCGCGATCCTGACGGCTTCCACAGCCGTGTCGATACCCTTCGACCAGATCATGCGGGCGACGAGAGCGACTTTCAGCGGCGAACGCGGCGGCATCGGCGTTGCCGCGTAGAGTTCGGGATCGATCCCAGCGCCGCCGACGATAGCGGTTCGCGATTGGCGAACGGCCCGCGACAAACCGCAAGCCTCCAGATCGGATGCGTTCTCGGCTAACCACCGCACGTTTGGCCCATCGGCTAGCTGCGCACACAAATGGCGTGCGCCAATCCGCACCGCGCGCGCCTTGAGTGTCGGTGCGACGGCCGCATAGCCACGGCCGGTGATGGTGAAAACGGACCTTCGCACGCCCGAGCGCGCCATCGCGGCGGATCCCACCGTGATGCCGAACAGGCCGAAGCCATGCAACAACGTCTGCGGCTGTCGCGCCAGCTCGCGCGCGACCAACGTTGCAGCCCCCATCATTTGCGTTGAGCCGAGCCGGCCGCGGCGCGTGGGAAGCTCGATCAATTCGATCTGTTCGCCAAGCAGCCCACGGCGGTCGCTTTCAAATTGCGCGGCGAGCGCCACTCGCAAGCCTTCGGCCCTGGTGCGGCGCGCCAGATGAAGGAAGTGCGATTGGAAGAACCAATCGACGTTGGCGAGAAAAATGATACGCATGACCGCCGTGGTTTCCACATCCGCCGATCAAGTCATAAGCGAGATCGGCGAAGCCAAAGGCGCGTTTGGCGTTCTCACAAGAGCCGGGAGCGCGCCTTGCATCCTCGAAGCGTGGCGCCGGTTACGGGCTTGATGGCCTGAGACAGCGACACCTTCGAGGTCGATAGCACTTGAAGCTCAGTGGAGCACGATCTTTTCCGGCAAGCGCACTTCCTCACGCCTGGTTGCTGCCGGAGTGTATCCTTCGATGATCCGCGACAGCGACGTCAACGCCATCGCAACGCTTCGGAATCTCACAGCCGATTTGAGCAATTCAAGCTCCTTGGCGAGCGCCTCGGGATCGACAGAAGGTTCATGCGATTTCCAGATGCGCGGGTGCTGAGTGTCCGAGGCATTTTGTTCGGCGATGACCAGCTCTTCGACCAGCTTCTCGCCGCGACGCAAGCCAATGTATGAGATTTCGATGTCGCCCTCGGGGTTGCTGGGGGTGCGCTCCTCAAGCCCCATCAGGCGGATCATCGATCGCGCCAAGTCGTCGATTTTCACCGGCAACCCCATGTCCAGCACGAAGACTTCGCCACCCACCGCCATGCCGGCGGCCTGAAGCACGAGGTTGGTCGCCTCCTCGAGCGACATGAAATAGCGCACGACGTTGCGGTCGGTCACGGTCACAGGACCGCCGGAGTTGATCTGATGGCGAAATATGCCAACGACCGAGCCTGAGCTTTCGAGAACATTGCCGAAGCGCACGGCGGTGAAGATGGTTTCCTTCTGAGTGGTCGCAAACCCTTGGATGATGAGCTCGGCAAGTCGCTTTGTCGCCCCCATCACGCTGGCCGGTCTGACAGCTTTGTCGGTCGAGACCAGCACGAATCGCTCGACGTGGTGTTCGACACAGGCGCGCGCCAGCAGCTCCGTTGCCAGAACGTTGTTGGCGATCCCGGCAAGCGGATGCTTTTCAACGATGGGGACATGCTTGAACGCCGCGGTGTGAAAAACGCTATCCACATCGTACTCGCGGAGCACTTCCTCGATCACATCGACATTCTGCACCGACCCCAGAACGCTCACGCATTCGGGCGGCGTTTCCAGTTCGGCCATCACTTCGCGCGTCGATTGCTCGATCTGGTGCAATGCGATTTCCGAATTGTCGAGAAGGATGAGCCGCTTGACGCCAAGCCCTACGATCCGCAACGACAATTGAGAACCGATCGAGCCGCCAGCGCCCGTAACCAGCACGGTCTTGCCGCGAATGCTGGCGGCGATCAGTTCCTCGTTGGGAGGAACCTCCTCGCGTCCGAGCAGATCCTTGGCTTGGATACCCCGCAGTTGGCTGAGGCTGATCCGTCCGGACGCCAGCGATTCCAAGTCCGGGATCAACCGAACCCGGAGTTTGTACTGCTCGAGAGATTTCAGAAGAGAGCGGCGCTCGGACGCGGTTTGCAGGGGATCGGCGATGTAGATTTCCTCAACGCCATTGTCCTGTATCAGCGACTGGATCTTGCTGAGCCGATAGACCTTGTTGCGGCCGATGTAGCGGCCAATCATGGCGCTGCTGCTGTCGACGTAGCCAATCAACTTGCGCGTTCGGCTTTTGCGGGTGGTCTGGCCGAGTTGTACCGCAAGCTCGCCGGTTCCGTAAATGAGAACAGGGATTTGCGCTTGAGAGTCGCGCCACCTGCGTTGCACGTTGATGCCGATGCCGCTCAGCACGTTGGCGGCAAGCAGTCGCACCATGACGACCGCCATCGTGCCAACCACGGCATAGGCCAGCACAACAGTGCGTGGAATGCCTTGCTGGCCAACCAGCAACAGCAGCGTTGCCCACAGCGCCGTGCCGACGACGACACAGGCGCCCAGTCGTATTGCGCCATAAAACCCCAAATAGCGCGCGACAATGTGGTAGACACGAAGCAGCAGAAATACGCCGACCGTGAGCACCGGGCCTGCCAGCGCCAAAAGCAACGTCTCCAACCCCACTGGAACGGAGGTCGTCCAATAGCGCACTGACAGAAGCGCCCATACGACCAGCGTCAGGAGCACCAAATCCACGGCAGCGAGGACGACCCGGCGCTTGCGTCTGGAAATAGATGCAAGCAAACGCAGAAACGTCACCATCTTCGTCCGCATCATTTTTGCCGCCAACTGACGTTCTGGCCTCGGCCCAGGACGCATTCTACTGACAAGCCCATTAGTTCGTCCACACCAGGCGTGCAAGGACGAATCCTGAGAATCAAGCTAGTTTTTCACCGTTGCACTCGCAGCACATTGCCCAAACCTTGGACAGTGCTATGAAACCGCAGCACACCAAAATACGCAGCCCCTTGCGCCGTCGTCTGCGTGCCGCCCGACATCCACTGACAGTTGGCAACTCGCACCCAAGATCAGCCCTGACCAGCGCCTTTGAAAAAGGCCATTACGCTAAAGAAACTTGTTCCCCATGAGCGAAAGTCCACTCAATCCCATACTCGTCACTGGCGCAGCAGGCTTCATTGGCATGCATGTATGCCAGGTGTTGCTCGATGGCGGACATAAGGTCGTCGGCGTCGACAATCTCAACGACTACTATGACCCGGCGCTAAAAGAGGCCCGGCTCCAACTCTTACGACACAAACCACAATTTGCCTTCGTTCACCTCGACCTCGCGGACAGGCCCGGCACTGAACGTCTGTTCGCCCAAACCCGCCCCGGCACCGTCATTCACCTGGCGGCACAGGCCGGCGTGCGCTACTCGCTGGAAAATCCCGCCGCCTACATTGATTCCAATCTTGTCGCCTTCGGCAACATCCTGGAGGGGTGCCGCAACACCGGCGTCAAGCATCTGGTCTATGCCTCGTCGAGCTCCGTCTACGGCGCCAATGTCACCATGCCGTTCTCGACGAATGATAACGTAGATCACCCAGTCAGCCTCTACGCCGCGACAAAGAAGGCCAACGAGCTGATGGCGCATACCTACAGCCATCTCTACGGACTTGCGACGACGGGCTTACGCTTCTTCACCGTCTATGGCCCATGGGGCCGTCCGGACATGGCGCCGATGCTGTTCACCAAAGCCATACTTGAGGGCAGGCCAATCGATGTCTTCAACGAGGGGCGGATGTCGCGCGACTTCACCTACATCGACGATATCGTTGCCGGCGTCGTCAAGGTTGCGGCACGGCCGGCTGCCGGCGCTGCCTCCTACGACCCCGCCAAACCCGATCCCAGCCGCAGTCACGCTCCATATCGGATCTATAACATCGGCAACAACGAGCCGGTGGCGCTGATGGAATTCATCGCAACGCTCGAAGCGGCGATAGGCGCCAAGGCGAAGATGAACATGCTGCCGATGCAGCCGGGCGACGTGCCGTCGACTTACGCCGATATTGACGATCTCGAGCGGGATTTCGGCTACCGGCCGCGCACGCAACTGGCCGACGGCATCAAAGCGTTCGTGGCTTGGTATCGCGGGTTCTATCGCGTATGACATCGCTGCACGCCGCCAAGCGGATTGGCGGGCCAGCAGCAAACGATCGCGTTGCGCGAACTCGCAATTACACTGAGCGAACTTGGTCCATCGAGAGGTGAACCGGCATGCGACTTTTACGCCTGTTGCAAAACCTGCCCGGCCGCATCGCCATTGCAGCGGCGCCAGTCTTGCGCTTCCTGGCGGCGCTGTTCCTGCTCGCTGCCATTGTCTCACTGGTCGCGGATTTGTCCCATGCCGGCGCCAGCTCCACAGCGGCGCGCTGGCAGGCGCTATCGCCGGCCTCATTTGCCGGAGCTGCTGCAACGGTTACGCGAAACCTCGGTGCATTCGCCTGGAACCCGGTGATGACCAGCATCCTGGCGTTGCCGGCCTACCTGCTGTTCGGGCTGCTTGCACTGCTGCTCGGCATCGCTGGGCGCCGACGCCGCGTCGTCAACGTGTACGTGAATTGACGCGGATCGGCCCGGTTGCCACTTCGTCGGAAAATGCTCTGGGTCACGCCGGCTGCATCAGATCGCCGGCAATGCCGAGCGCAATCAACACAACGAGACCAGCCACCAGGGCCATCATCAGCCGCGCATGCTTGCGGTTGAGGTCGCGCATCTGCTGTTCGTCGATGGTTCGGTTCTCGTCTGGCGCTGCAATGAGCCCCAACATCTTCTTCGGCATGGAACGGCGTACGCTACCCGCATCGATGATCCGAGCGCCGGCCCGGTTGGCAATGCGCTCGGCAATCTCGGCATAGGGAAAGGCCGGATCGACATTGGCCTCGTTGACGTAACCGAGCCTGATCTTGTCGCCCGACTTGGTGAGGATGCGCGCGCCCTTCAACATCATCGGCGCCAGCATGCCGCCATAGACTTCGCGCCGCATCTCGATCGCGTCGATGTCCTTATAAGCGATCTCGTGCGTCTGGTAGCGCAGCATCGGTTGCGCCCCGCGCCCCGATGGCAGCGTCAGCCGCACCATAGTATTGCCAAGCTCGACGCGCGAGCGGATCGAATGCAGCATCTCCACCAGCACGAGAAACATGATGATGGCAAACCCGATCGCGATGACCAGCAAGCCAATGGTGCCTTCCCAAAGGCCGTGGCTGATGCGTGAGACGAGCATCGGCCCAAGGCTGATGAAGAACGGCAGAAGCAGCATGAAAATAAACGTGAAGGCAATGCGCCTTCCGCCGCTGGCGCGGTAGATGACCCGCTCGCCCGCCTGCTTGGGCGGCGGAGCAGGCGTATTCGCGGCCGTGTTTGCCGCAACGCTCGGATCGCCGAGCGTGGACGCAAGCGCATCTGCTGGATGCACGAACGATGCATCGGTCATGGTGCAGGCTCCCCTCGAAGTGCGCAGCTTTGCCCCCCGCCGCGCTTCGTTTTACTCCCGCCGCCATAGCAACGCACGAAGAGTCGCGAAAAAGTGAGGCGCAAACGGGGCGGTAGACGCATAATCGAGTTACTAAATCATAGAGGTAGGTTTCTGCCGCAGCGAGGATATCACCATGGCGTTGTTCAGGAAGAAAGCGGAAATGCCGCCCCCCGGCGCAGCGTTGCCCGGCCGTGCGCAGCCGATCCCGACGGCCAAATCGTACTACCTTTCGGTGCGGGCGCTAAAAGGCCCGTATCCGGATGGAACCCAGATGGCAATGTTCGGGCTGGGTTGCTTCTGGGGCGCTGAGCGCAAGTTCTGGCAACTTGGAGACGGCATCTGGATCACCGCAGTAGGCTATGCCGGCGGCGAGACGCCCAACGCCACGTATGAAGAAGTCTGCACGGGCATGACCGGTCACAACGAGGTGGTGCTCGTGGTGTATGAGCCAGACAAGCTCGGCTACAGCCAGTTGCTGAAGACATTCTGGGAGAGCCACGATCCGACGCAGGGCATGCGCCAAGGCAATGACGTGGGCACGCAGTACCGCTCCGGCATCTACTGGTTCACCGATGCCCAGCGTGACGCCGCCCAGGCCTCCCGCGCCGCCTATCAGCCGTTGCTGACCGCCAAGGGCCATGGCGTCATCACCACCGAGATCGTCGCCGCACCACAGTTCTACTTTGCCGAAGACTACCATCAGCAGTATCTGGCCAAGGTGCCGCACGGCTATTGCGGGCTCGGCGGAACCGGCGTCTCCTGCCCCGTCGGCACCGGCATAACAAGCTGACTGCGGCTCGCTGCAGGCATCGTTGCCATGCGCCACATCACCCCGCCAACGTACAAGTATCGCCATGCTCGCCGCCACCCGCGCCCCGAACCAAATTGACGATCTCATCGCCTCGCTCGCCGCCAACGGCTACGCGATCGCGCTCGATTTTCTCGATCCCGAACTGGTCGCGCGCCTGCTCGACGACTGCCGTCATAGGGAAACGACGGGTGCAATGGCGCGGGCCTCGATCGGCCGCGACGAGCATCATCTCCTGGAACCGCGCGTTCGCCGTGTCGATGCGTCCTGGCTCGATGGCTCACGGCCGGGTGAGGCCGAGTTTCTTGTGTTGGCAGAGCGGCTGCGGCTGGAGATCAACCAGCAACTGTTTTTGGGTCTGTTCGAGTTCGAGGCACAGTTTCTCACCTATCCGCCCGGCGGCTTCTACCAACGCCACCTCGACAGCCTTGCCGGCTCGCGCAACCGCATCGTTTCACTGGTCGCTTATCTCAATACCGCCTGGGAGCCTGCGCACGGCGGCGAACTCGACGTGTGGACCTCGCCCAGCGACGATGGCGAGCCGGTCGCGACGGTGGCGCCGCGTGCGGGAACCCTCGTGCTGATGCTGTCTGAGGAGATCCCCCACGCCGTGCGCGCGGCACATGAGACACGGCGCGTCATCGCCGGCTGGTTCCGCGTCAACGCCTCGAGCGCCAATCGCATCGACCCGGCGCGCTAGAGCCGTTCCGGTTTTGATGGAATCGCGAAACGGCTCCAGGTCTTTGTTTCGTCGTGCTTCTTATCGGAAAGCCGGTTCTCACTTTTCCGGAAAGCACTCTAAGCACGCGCCATCCACGCATTGACGCCTTACTGCGTCACTGCGTCCGCTTCTCGCCCGAAATGTCGTTGAATTTCTTGGAGCGCTCGATGCTGGTGCGCACCATCTCCGCCTCGTCCTTCACCACTTCGGAATCGCCCGAGGTCAACACCGCGCGGCATTCCTGCGGCAAATCGGCCAGCGTCAGCGGCGGCTTGGGTGGTGGCGGCTTGTAGCCGGGCGGATGGGGCTTGGGCGGCTCCGTCAGACGCTTGAACCAGTCATTGAGTTCCTTGCCACAGCCATCGTCGTTGCTGGGATGCACTTGCGCTTTGCAATCGCTCGCTCCCTTGGGACAGCCGATGCGCACATGGAAATGGTAGTGGTGACCGAAATAGGGGCGCACCTTGGATAGCCAGGCGCGATCCGTGCCCGCAGCCTCGCACAGTGCCTTCTTGATGGCCGGATGCACCAGAATTCGCTCGACCTCGCGATAGGAGGCGGCGCGCTTGACGACCTTGACGTGACCGGGCGTGAACGCGGCTGCATCGACCTTCAACGGGCCATCGATCATCGAGGTGGCCGAAATGTCCTCGCGCTCGCGATGCGACAGTGTGCGATCGGGCATCGGCGTGAACCAGATGTCGACATCGAGTCCAACCTGATGGCTCGCATGGCCGGTCAGCATCGGACCGCCGCGCGGCTGCGACATGTCGCCGACCAACAGACCAGGCCAGCCATCTTCCTTTTGTACATCACCAGCGAAGCGCTCGATCAGGGCAACAAGATCGGGGTGGCCCCAGTTTCGGTTGCGCGACAGGCGCATCGCCTGCCATCCCTTGCCGTCCACCGGCAAGACTTTGGCTCCCGATAGGCAGCCGCGCGAATAGTAGCCGATCGAGCGCGCGGCCAATGGTGCTGCGGATTTGGCTGCACCGAACAGCAGCTTTGCAGCCACCACGGGTTTCTTGTCCGAGGTTGTCGCGTCGGCATTGGTGGACTTGTCGTCGTCGTCCTCCACCGCGCTGGCAGCCACAGGCTTTGGCGGCTCTGCAGTTGCGGCGACGCCAACCGCTGCCGGGGAAGGAGCGAGCGCGGGCGGTGGCGCAACCATCGCTGCGGGTTGAATTTCGTTGCGCGGCCCCATCGCTGGCGAGGCTGTTTGTGGCGGAGCCGGCGAAGATGCAACCGGCGCAGGCGTGGGCAAGCCGGCGGGTTCGACCGCAGCGTTTGGTAGTTCCTTAGCGGCTGGCGTTATTACGGCGGACGGCGCGGGCAGGGGCGGCGGCATGCGCACCTGGGCGAGCTGGCGCTTGGCCTCCTCGCTGACCAGGCCGGGCCGTTCGGCCGGCCGCGGCACCGGAACCACCAAATCCGGCGAGGGTGTTGTGGAAGCTGTCGTCGCCGTGGTTTGTGGAACTGCCGCAGAAGACCGGGACAACTTGGCGGGTTCTGCGGCCGGACCGGACCAGCGCGCGATCTGCTCGGCAGTGAATGCTGACGCCTTGCGACCAACCGCGGCCATCGCATTAAAAATGCGCGCGAAATCCTGCGCCGGCAAAGCAGCCAGGACGGCCGTGCCTCCGACAAGAACCAGGACGCGCGCAGTCCGCATCAAGAGCGTTCACCTCCCCACATTACAAGTCTACACCAGTTCGCCGCCGATCTAGGGCTTTCGCCTGCGGCATCATTAACCATGCTGCTCGACCTTATAGTCGTCTTTGGCGAAAATAGGATCGCCGAACCCGGAACATCGGCAGGTATTTGATCCGGCCATTCGAGCCACATATCGCGAACATCGCTCACTGCACCTGTTCCGCCGCGCGCGCCGTGATTGCCGCAATTGGCTGGCGTGTTTGGCCACCCACTCGAAGCGTCCGTCGTTATGCTCGACTTAAACCTATTGAAGACTTCACCGGCAACGAGTGAACCGGTGGCGCGGCTGCTGCTGGCCCATGGGGCCGGCGCCGGCATGGATTCGCCGTTCATGACCGAGATGGCCACACTCCTCGGCGCACGCGGCATTGAGGTGGTTCGATTCGAGTTCGCCTACATGGCGCGTCGCCGGCTCGACGGCAAACGCCGACCACCGCCACCTATCGCGGCTTTGGAATGCGAATTCATCGCCGCCGTAACCGCCTGCCGTTCCGAAGCCGCAACCGTAGCCCTGCCACTGCTGATCGGCGGCAAATCGATGGGCGGACGCATCGCAACGCTCGTTGCCCCATCGCTTTTCGCCAGCGGCGCGATCTGTGGCGTCATATGTCTTGGCTATCCATTCCACCCGGCACGCAAACCGCAATCGCTGCGCACGGCCCACCTGGCGGACTATGCCGTGCCAACTCTCGTCATCCAGGGCGAGCGCGACGCACTGGGCGCACGCGCGGAGGTCGCCGGCTACCAGTTATCCCCCACCATCGCGTTCAGCTGGGCCATCGATGGAGATCATGACCTCAAGCCGCGCACCGGCAAGGATGTTTCTCACCACAAAAACCTTGAAGCTGCGGCGAACGAGATTGCACTTTTCGCCGCACGGCGAGTTGCATGATACATGCACTCTGTCCATGCAGATTGACCAATGCCATGGCGATGCCGGCCGGTATTGCGCGATAGTTTCAGCGCGGTACGCCGCTTGCACGATCATTAGAGCAGGATCAACTTGCATGGGATCGCCTCGTGCCATGGTGGCCTGCTCTAAGTCCTTGTTTGAGAGTCTGATTCACGCCCTCGATGGAAACGCTTGGCGTTTCCATCTCAGCCGATCAGGCTCTCGCAGCCTGCCACCAGCGACACCTGAGAGCGCTCAATGGATACCCTGGAACTATTTCAACGCTTCTCCGTCGCACTCGCCATCGGCATCCTGATCGGATTGGAGCGCGGCTGGCAGGAGCGGGAGGATGCTGAAGGGCGACGCGCCATGGGCTTGCGCACCTTCGCCATCTCGGCACTGCTCGGCGCCACCTGGGGCGCGCTTTCGTTAAGGTTCCCGCAGGCAGGCGCCGTTGCGCTCGGCCTCGCATTCGTCGCGTTCTCCGTAATCATGGCGATCTACCGTTTTCGCGAAACACAGATCGAAGGGACGCTTGGCGCAACCACAATCGTCGCCTCCATGAGCACCTTCACGCTGGCGGCATTTGCCGTTGTCGGCGATGTCCAGGTTGCTGCGGCTGCCGGTGTTGCCGTTACCGGGCTTTTGGCCTTGAAACGGCATCTGCACGGCTGGTTGCGCCAGCTCAACTGGCTGGAGTTGCGCTCCGCACTGCTGCTGGCGGCGATGAGCTTCATTCTGCTGCCGGTGTTGCCGAACGCTCCCGTGCCGCGTCTTGGCGGGCTCAACCCTTACGAAATATGGCTGATGACGGTGCTGATCGCCGCCATTTCCTTCGCCGGATATATCGCCGTGCGTGTGGTTGGCCAAAAGCGCGGACTGCTTCTGACGGGCATCTCGGCCGGCCTCGTTTCGTCCACCGCCGTGACGATTACACTGTCGCGTCTGGCACACGATCGGCCGGACCAAAAGAACATCGCTGTTGCGGGCGCACTGGCCGCCGGCGCAACCATGATGACGCGTGTGCTCGTGGTCGTGGGATTATTCAACACGGCCTTGATGTACGCACTGCTACCCGCGCTCCTCGGCGCGGCGGCCGTGACCGCAATCAGCGCAGTCGTTCTGATGCAGCGCCATAGTGATACACCACAAGCCGAAGGCGAAATCGCGCTGCAGAACCCATTCGAGCTTTCGACCGTGCTCAAATTCGGCGCTCTCCTGGCGGCAATCATGCTGGCGGCCGAATTCGCCAAGTCGAGTGCCGGCGCATCCGGCCTGCTTGGCCTTGCCGCCGTTTCGGGCATCGCCGACGTCGACGCCATCACACTCGCCATGTCGCGGCAGGCCGGCCAGGACGTTGCAACCACTATTGCCGCCCAGGCCATTGCGCTGGCGGTTGGCGTCAACACCGCCTCCAAAGCCGTGATCGCCTGGCTGACTGGCGGCGCCGGCCCCGGCATTCCAATGTCGATCGTCGCGCTGCTGGCGATTGCAGCAGGACTTGCCGCCTTGTTGCTCCTGCCCGCGATAAGAATCTAAGCGGATAGCGCGCACAAGCCAACCGCAGCCGTCACGTGGCCGCAATGCGGCGGACGCTATTTCGCCAACGGCGTATTAGACGCCCGTGCCGACTGAATACGTCGCTTCACGGCACCTGATGGCGTGCGGTCGCCCCGCGCTCCAACGCCGCACACGTCAGCTTGTCGATCGAAAGCGCTCCGCCCAGGAGATCGAGAAAGCGGATTTCTTCAGACGCGATTCGCCGGTCGCTGGCTGCCACTTCCGCCGCAAGCACATAAGCGGTTTCGCGCAATCGCTCGGGCAGGCTCGCCGTCACCAGATCGAGCACACGACGCATGCCGTCGTCCGTGGCCAGAATCGCCCCACATTCGCGTGATTCATCGAGCAGCCAGCTTACGTCGTAGTCGCGAAACACCGGCAGCTCTTTGACGATCGAACCGATGCGATGCAACTCCGCGTCCGTGATCGTCCGATCGACGGCCGACACAGTAATCATCGCATAAATCAGCGCCTGTTCCGGCTTGAGCATGGCTTTCCTACTGCTGCGAGTGTTTGGCCCCGGGCACCTAACCCGAACCCGGCGCAGGCGTAAACCCCGTTCGCGCAGGACTGGACAACCCGTTGCGATTTCTGACGCGAGCGGCTCGTATCGCAGCGCGATTGACGCGAACTGGCCTCGCCAATAGGGTGCCCTGCCGCTTGTGCCGCGGCACTTCCCACCACGCGCCGCCCCTGCTTGTGCCGACGATGTCCGTCATCCACGGGCGCAACCGACCCGACCCGAGCATCTCGCCCATTCAGCACGCCAGAGAACCGCAATGACCACCGCCGCGCAAACTTTTTCACCCGAGCTTCTCGCCGATGCCAAGGCCTGGCCCTTCGAGGAAGCACGGCGGCTCTTGAAGCGGCTCGACACCATGCCGGGCGGCAAGGACAAGACGGTCATATTCGAAACCGGCTATGGCCCCTCGGGCTTGCCCCACATCGGCACGTTCGGCGAGGTGGCGCGCACAAGCATGGTCCGGCACGCGTTCGACATCTTGTGCGAGGGTCGCCGCAAGACACGCCTGATCTGCTTTTCCGACGATATGGATGGGTTGCGAAAGGTGCCCGACAACGTCCCCAACAAGGAGTTGCTCGCCGCCGCCCTGGAAAAGCCGTTGACCAGCGTGCCCGATCCGTTCGGCACTCACGAAAGCTTTGCGCATCACAACAACGCCCGGCTGCGCGCCTTCCTCGACCAGTTCGGATTTGAATACGAATTCTTCTCCGCCACCCAGTGCTATCGCTCGGGCATGATGGATGAGACGCTGCTGCGGATGCTCGCGGCCTATGACAAGGTGATGGAAATCATCCTGCCCACGCTCGGGCCCGAGCGGCAGGCGACCTATTCGCCGTTCCTCCCTGTCTGCCAGCGCACCGGCCGCGTGCTGCAGGTGCCCATGATCGCGCGCGACGCTGGCAAGGGCACTGTCACCTATGTCGATCCGCAAACGGGTGAGCATGTCGAGACGCCGGTCACCGGCGGCCGCGTCAAGTGTCAGTGGAAGGCCGACTGGGCCATGCGCTGGACCGCGCTCGGTGTCGACTATGAGATGGCGGGCAAGGATCTGATTGATTCCGTCACCTTGTCCTCGCGCATCTGCAGGGCATTGGGCGGCACCCCGCCTGAGGGCTTCAACTACGAGCTGTTCCTCGACGAGAAGGGGCAGAAGATCTCCAAGTCCAAGGGCAACGGCCTCACCATCGAGGAATGGCTGAAGTATGCCAGCCCCGAAAGCCTTTCGCTTTACATGTTCCAGAAGCCGAAGGCGGCCAAGCGGCTCTACTTCGATGTCATCCCGCGCGCGGTCGACGAGTATTTGCAATTCCTCGCCGCCTATCCCGCGCAGGAGAACAAGCAACAGCTCGACAATCCAGTCTGGCATATCCATACCGGCAACCCGCCCGCTGCCGATCTGCCGATCACCTTTGGCCTGCTGCTCAATCTGGTGGCCGCATCCAACGCGCACGACAAGGACGTGTTGTGGGGATTTATCCGCCGTGTGGCGCCCGGCGCGACTGCCGAGGAGCACCCGTTGCTCGACCATCTGGCCGGCTATGCGGTCCGCTATTACGAGGACTTCGTGGCGCCGACCAAGACGTTTCGCGCACCCAACGATCTGGAACGGGGCGCACTTGCAGCGCTGGACAAGGCACTCGCCGCAGCCCCTGCGAACGCGGATGCGGCAGCGCTGCAAAACCTCGTGTTCGAAGCCGGCAAGGACAATGGCTATGCGAAAGAAAACCTGCGCCAGTGGTTCCAGGCGATCTACGAGGTGTTGCTGGGCTCGAGCCAAGGTCCACGCTTCGGCTCGTTCATCGAGCTATACGGCGTCGACAACACGCGCGCGCTGATCGCCAAGGGCCTGTCAGGTGAACTGGTGAAGGCGGCGTGAGCTCAGCACGACCACTGTGTCAGGTGCGATGGCCGGCAAACACATCCCGGATCGAAAGATGGCGAACGCCACCGCTCTACTGCGCGCAAGACATGCCGCCAGACCTTCTTTCATAGCACCTCCGTCTCGGCGTCGGCGCCGCGCCGGCCGATCTCGGTCCAGCTTTCGATCGCATCTTCCATGCGCGCCATGTACTTGACGTGGGGTGGGCGCACATTGTGCACGAACAGCTCACGGCGGACCGCAGCGTTGGTGCCTGTGAGATAAACCTTCGCGCCGCGCCGCACCGCCTTGGCGATGGTGCCGTGCATTGTGCGCGCCGCCGTCGAATCGAGCAGCGGCACGGCGCTGAAATCGACAATGAAGGCCTTATGGTCGTCGGCAATTCTATCGAGCGCCGCCCCCAGCGTTGCCGCCGCACCGAAGAAGAATGCGCCGGAGATGCCACCGAAGCGTGACGAGATGGTCTCTACATCAAGGCCGAGCACTTTGACTGTAACCGCCGCCACGATGACGGCAATCAATAGCCCCGGCCAGTGCGGGCGCCATTTGCGCAAGCCCCGAATGAAGGCAATCGTCCCACCCGCCACGGCAATGGTCGCCATGCTGGCCGTAGGCAGGCTTTGCCACAGCACCGGCAATTTCTCGAGCAGGGGACCGGGCTCTTTACCGGGCAGCTTCAGTCCCAGCAGATCCTTGATCTGGCTCGCCATGATGATTACGGCGATGCCCGTGGTGAACCCGACCGTGACCGGATAGGGCCCAGCTTGACGTAGGTGCCGAGCTTGAGCAGCTCTCTGAAAGTTGACGTCGGCAGCAGATTACGTCCGGGCTGGGATAGCGACATCGGCGTCGTTCACCTCCTGCATCAACCATTCTCGCCGAACGATCATGCCGGTGGTGGCATTCCGAACGCTAGAGAGACGCTAGGGCAGCTGGACACGCGCCGCTTCCGCGACCCGACACCGCACGGCGCCAAGCCTACTCCGCAACCTCCGGCGGCTTGCGGCGCAAATCCATCACCGCATCGGCTACATCGATTCCGAGGATGCCCGAGAGGATGGACAGAAACCGCTGCTCGCGTGCTTGAATGGTCGGCAGATCCCATGCCTGCGAACCAATCACATCGCGCGTGATCGCCAGCGAAGGACATTCCTCGCTGAAAGTTTCCATCAGCGCCCGTTTGTCGGGAAAATCGAAATTGCGGATGCGGTCGTTCACCCGCCCGGGCAGCAGTGTCAGATTGCCGAGTGACTCGGTCGCCAGCTCGCGTAGGTCGGGCTCGACGAACAATATGCGCCAGCCGCTGGCAGCCGCGGGGCGCATCGGCAGCACGTGCTCGACGCTGAGTGTCGCCGGATCGAGCAACGATATGTTGCCCTCGATGCCGTCGTTGACACGGAGCAGCAGCAGCTTGCAGATCGGTTGATTGCGCCGGTGCAGGTCGCGCAGGTTGAACTTCAACGTGCGGATTTCCTCGTTCTTCAGCGCGAATACCGGCGCAGTCTCGTCCTTGGCCTCACCGCTCCTGATAGCGCGCAAGATGCGGCTGAAGCGCGTCGCGCGCCGGCCGCTGCCCTGGCACAGAACGCGCGTCAGATATCCGATGCGATCAATGCCGCGGATCAGCGACAACGCCGCCGCCGGGTCGTTCTCGTGCACGCGCAATGCAACCATCGCAGCCGGCACCCAGTCCTCGCCGCGCAGACGTCCGAGATGAAAAAGGTGAACCGCCAGCGGATCGTGGTGCGGCACCGGCGCTTGCCGGCATGCCGCGATGCGGGCGTGAATCTTCACATAAGGGGTCAGCACGTCGTCGATGAACGCGCGGGGGCCCCCGACCTCGGCGATCAAGCTGCGGAGCCCGGTAACGACGCTGGTGGCGCGCTTGCCATGCACGGATTTCAAATGACTGAAGAACGTATCGAAATCCGCTCCCAGCGTCCGCTCGGCGGCCTCCCACATGCGATGGGCGTATTCGCCGTCGGCCGAAGCCAGCCCCCCCAACACCTCTACTTTCAGAATATCGTTTCGTCGCAACGGCTTGCCACGCTCGTTGAGAACCGTGAACAACCGGTGGGCGCGATCGATGTCGTGCGACAACGTTACGACGATATGACAATCGGCGACAAGAAAAGTCGCCAGGGCATCGCGCTGTTCCGCGTCGAACTCCACAAGCGCCGACATGAGTGCGTCGCGCGCCTCGAGAATCTGGCTGGCGAAAATGCCGACCTCTTCGGCATCATCCGACAGTCGCTGCAGCGTTCCGCCTGGCTTTTGCACGTAGCGCTGAAAGAAGACGCGATCGCGCCCATTCAGCGTCAGCCGGTGCGTCCCCATCAAACGCCCCTCGCGCGTTGCCGGCTGCTCGGCAACAGCAATCAATCGCGCCAAGCGCTCGGCGGTTTTGGAATTTGGCGGGGCTAGATCGCGCAGCGCCGCAAACAGGATCGTCAGCGTCGTCAGCCGCTGCTGGCCATCGATCACCTGATATTGCACGCGGGTCATGTCCGCTGGTGACGTGCCCCCTGGTGATGTGCCGGGCAAGCCGACGCCGTCGTCGGCCAACAACAGCACCGAACCGAGAAAATAGTCGGGATCGGCAAACTCGGGAGCTTCGATGCCGGCCGCGCGCGAGACGTCGTCGAGCAGTTGCAGTGCCTCAGTCGCACCCCATTCAAACGGTCGCTGGAACGCTGGCACCGTGAACATCGTTCCGCCAGCAAACAACTCTCCGAGCGCGATAGATGCGACAGGCAGGCGTTGAAACATCGGCAAGATTCTTCTTTTTGAGCAACAGATCTTTATTTCGACAACAACTGATCAATCTACGCGGAAACCGGCCGCAAACGTGCCAACGGCGCACACGCCATCGCCTGCGTCACCCAATCGTAGACCCAAATTTTGCAGCTCTGGCCCGCCCCACCGCGGAGGTTGATAATCCAGCGGCATTGACCAAGGCGCCCGCCTTCGCCTCTCTCGATAGATATACTCTTCACCTTACCGCGACGCACGTCTATTTACGATTCGCAACAAGCCATTCAACTGACCGACCTGCAATCGAGGTACACCCGTGCTGAAGGCGCCGCTTGCCGAGCTGATCTACAAGATTTTGCCGCAGGACGCATGGCAAGCCGCGTGCTCGCAGGGCATTTATCGCGGATCGAGCGATGATCTGCGTGACGGCTTCATCCACTTCTCGACAGACACGCAACTGGCGGAGACGGCGCGCCGACATTTCGCCGGCAAACCCGATTTGCTGCTGGTCGCCGTGAGCACAGGCGGACTTGGCGAATCCTTGAAGTGGGAGTCATCACGCGGCGGCGAGCTGTTCCCTCACCTCTACGGCCCGCTCGATACCACGTCCGCCGTCTGGTCGCGCCCTCTGGATTTGCGAGCCGATGGCATCCCCGACATTTTCGGCGCGCTTTCACAGGAAGAAGAATGATCAATCCGTTCCATTTGGCACGCCCGCTCCTGTTCGCTTTGCCGCCCGAGGAAGCTCATGAGCTGACGATCAAAGCGCTCGAGCGGGGCGTCTACCCGCGTTGCGCGCGCACAGACCCCGACACGATCGCCGTCACAATCGCGGGCTTGAGGTTTGCCAATCCGGTTGGCATTGCCGCCGGCTTCGACAAAGACGCGCGCGTGCCCAATGCCGTGCTCGCAATGGGCTGCGGCTTCGCCGAGATCGGCACCGTCACGCCGCTGCCGCAACCTGGCAATCCCAAACCGCGTGTGTTCCGGCTCGGCGAGGATCACGGCGTCATCAACCGGCTCGGTTTCAACAATCAGGGTCATGCCGCTGCGTTGTCGCGGCTGCAGCAGTTGCGCACAGACGGCATCGAAGGCATCGTCGGCGTCAACATCGGCGCCAACAAGGACGCGGCCGACCGTACCGCCGACTATGTGCGAGGCATCGCCACGTTCTACGATGTTGCGAGCTATTTCACGGTCAACATCTCTTCGCCCAACACACCGGGCCTGCGCGATCTGCAGGCGCCCGCGGCACTCGACGAGCTGTTGGGCCGAGTCATGGCGGCAAGGGCGGAACACATGAGCCAGGGCAAGCCGGCGCGGCCGATCTTCGTCAAGATCGCACCCGATGTCGCCAGCGAGGACCTGCCGGCGATCGCCGAACGGCTGCTGGCTCATCAGGTCGACGCCATCGCTGTTTCCAACACCACACTCGCACGCGACGGCCTGCGAAGCTCCAGTCGCACCGAGACCGGCGGACTTTCGGGTCGCCCGCTGTTCCACCGCTCGACCGTGATGCTGGCGCGCATGTATCAGGCGACCGGAGGCCGCATTCCATTGATGGGCATTGGCGGCATCGACAGTCCGCAGACCGCGCTTGCCAAGATCGAGGCGGGCGCCAGTCTGGTGCAGCTTTATACCGGCCTCATCTACGAAGGCGCAGGCTTGATCGGCCGCATCAAGGACCACCTTGCCGCCGAGGTGGCGCGCCGCAGCGTCGGCTCGATCACCGAGCTGGCCGGTACGAAAGCCAGCGCGTGGGCTGCACGGCCACTGACGCCGTGAGCCTTGCGTGAACCAAAGCGCCGATCGTTCGCGGACACCTCAGTTCCGCTTGACGCCAGCCTTGGGAAGCATGATCTCCAGCGCCATTTTCCAGCGCGCATGCTTCTCGCGCTCCTTCAGCCAGTATTGCCGCAGCGTTTCACCCGATAGGAACTCGCCCGCCAAACTGTTCTTGGTGCGATAGTCCTGCCAGGATTTGCTGGCGAAGAACGACTTGAACAGGTTCTGGTAGTAGGTGATGGCCGCCACGCTCATGCCCGGCGCGCCGACGACAGAACGCTGCATCAGATACTGGAAGTCCATGCCGGTTTCGCGCAGGGCTGGAATTTTCTGGTAGGCCGCCAACCGCTGCTGCGTGAATACGACGATCGGCTTCGTCTTGCCTTTGGGATAGTAGTCGTCCTGCTCGGACGGATTGTTGACCGTCGAGTCGGCGCGTTTCTCGGCCAGCTCCTTGGCAACCTCGCCGCCACCCTTGAACGACTTGTAGCTCATCTTGAGGCCGTAGCTGGCGTTGAGGAAGTCGGTCAACATGCTGTCTTCGGCCCCGGTGCCGGTGCCGGCCATCACCCACTCCGCACCCTTGGCCTTGGCCGCCTTGACGAAGTCGTCGATGTTATTGATGTCGGTGCGGTCAGCGTGCACCCACAGCAGGAAGACATCCTCTGCAAGCCGGGCGATGGGCGCGAAGGTGCCGATGTCGACGCCAAGATCGGGCTGCTCCAGCGGCGTCGTGTAGTAGCTGTTCAAGGTGAACATGATCGTGTGCTCGTCACCGAGGCGAGACTTCAGGTAGGCGAGCGCTTCGCCACCCGACTTGCCGGCCTTGTTGACGATGCTGAACGGAGCGGGCACCAGCTGCGCTTCCTGCATCGCCTTGGCGATGAAGCGCACGGCCTTGTCGGCGCCGCCACCTTCACCAGCCATGACGATGAACTCGATCGGCTTGGTAGGCTTCCATTGTGCGGCGGCAGGTTGTGCATGCGCGAGCGCGGCGAGAAAACCCGATAGGCCGAATATGAAACGCAGGGCGAAATTGGCAATCATCTGACTTGACCCATTTGTACCTCGGTGGCGCCAGGATCTCCACGATCCCGCGCCGACCTTATCGAGATGAGACGTCACTCATGCGGCGCACCGCCCAGCCGCCGCACAAGGCACGTTAACGCGATACCCGCTTAGTGGATCCAAATCTCCACACGACGATTGAAGTCGCGCCCAAGGTCGCTGTCGTTGCAGGCAACGGGCGCCAGCTCGCTGTATCCCTTGGCGGCAACGCGATCGGCAAGTGCCGCTCCGCCCGGTACCGCCAGCAGCGCCCGCCTCACCGTATCTGCGCGCGAGCGCGCCAGCTTCAGGTTGGCGGCAAAGGGGCCGCGCGAGTCGGCAAACCCGAGCAGCGCAACGCGCTTGCCGCGCAGGCTCTCTTGATTGAGATAGGCCGCCAGTCGCGAGATATCCTGGTTGGCCTTGGTGTCGAGCCGGAACGAACCGGTCTCGAAGCGCAATGTCGTCGTCAGGCGTCGCGCTTCCGTCACCTCGCCGATCAGCTCGCGCATCAACGCGAAATCGAAATCCTCTGCCGGCACGTTGAGCGCATAGGCGATGCGCGTGCCTTGCTCGCGAAACTCGAGCAGCTCGGGTGACTGATCGACGAAGTTCGCGGTCTTCAGAACCTCCTGGCCCTCCGGCGACAATGCAAAGTCGAGCAACTCCTGTCCAAGTCGCGACTTGGGCCGCCCGCGTGTGTAGAAGAACAGCCGCCGCGCCATCGGGAATTCCTCGGTCTTGGTCGAGAACGTCGTTGGCACGCTGACAAGACCGCACGAGGTTTCCAGGTTGAGCGCGCGCGCATTGCGTAGATAGCCGATGAAATTGAAGCTGATGCCCATGGGATCGGCGGCCACTTTATCGGACCACTCGATCACGGTACCGAGCCTAATGGCGTCGGGGCGCAGCTTGAGATTGCGCGGCCGCAGCACGGTATTGTCGAAATGCATGAGCAGGCCCATGCCATCGACCGGCGCATAGACGTTGATCTTGCCGGCTGGCAATCCGAGTTGCGACCAATCCGAGATCTGTCCCGAGTAGATCTTGGCAAGTGAATCTTCGGTAATCGACACTGCGGGATTGTCGGGCGATACCAGCACCACCATTGAATCGAGCGCGAAAACATGCTCGCTGCCGGGAACGCGCAGATCGCCGACGCCGACGGCTGCCAGCGACTGCATTTGCTCGTTGGTCATGCGGGCGCTTGTCCAGACAAGCTCGACACCGCCCTTCGGCAACTCGGCGTAGCCTTCCGACACGCCACGGCGGCGCACGTTGAACTGGCCCACTTCGCGATCGCCAGATCGCAGTTTGAATTCGATATCGCGCTGGTCGGCGCCGATGGTGCGCTCAAGAGCCAGTCCGCGGCTTGTCGCGTAGGCCTTGACGAGTTGCGGCATGTAGTCGGTGCCGATACCGCTGCCACCTTGCCAGATTGCAACGCCAAGATCAGCCGCGGGTGCTGCACGCGTTGCTGACGAAGGTCCCGCAGGTGCAATGGGCCCCGCTATCGGCGCCTTCGGACACGCACCGGCGACACAATCGAAGCGTTCGACCTCCAGCGTCATCAGGCCGAGCACTTTCGATTCGATCGAATACTTCTTGCCGTCGAACGCACGCACCTCGCCAGTCACCTCGAAGCCGCCGCCCTTGAACCTCAGCGTCGCCTCGGCAGCATGGGCGGATTGGCTAGCCAACCCGCCCATCCCGATCGCCACCAGTACGCGAAACAAACGGTGGCGCATGAAAATCCCCATCTTCATAACTCCATCACTCCTCAGCCCAACGCGGGCAATCTCATCCCCTGGCCAGCAGATGGCTCAGCGTGTCCGGATTGAATCGTTCCGCATCACGCAGCTTCTGCCCGCACACTGCCGGTCCCAATCTCACCAATTCATTTTCCACCTTGCCGCCCGGCCGCATCCGCACGACCATCGCTTCGACGCGCGCCAATGCACCATTGCCGCAATGGTCGCCCGTAGGCGTGTCACCGCGCGAAGCGTTATCGATAAAGAGCGTCACGGCACCGCTGCGCTGACCGGGTTTGTGCCAGAATGTGTAGACCTCGGCCTTGACGCCATCACCTGAACCATCGTCGACGCGACTCATGAAGCCGCGCCCTTGAGCACCTTCGCGACTGGCCGCGCCCGCCTGCTCGCGATTGGATGGCGAACCGCTCCAGACATGGCCGGCGCCACCGCGCACCGCCAGATACTCGAGAGCATGCAGATCGAGATTGACCGGAGCCGACCAGATCACCGCTACCTTGGAAACCTGCGACAGGTCGGCTCCTGACGTATCGATGGCGACGCGTTGGCCATCCGGCAGCACCAGTGCTGCGGGTTGCGCTCCTTCGAAGAGATCGAGATTGAGTCTTGCTTCGCCATTGGCTGGAATGGCGTGAACGAAGACATGCTTGCCGTAATTCAACGTAACTTTCTTGCCCGCCAGACATTGTGACGTGACAGCAATTTCGACGGTTGCACCGGGCAGCACTTTGCTGTTGGTCACAACGTCTTTGCATGGCTGATCGGGCGCCATGCGGGCAGCGATTGCGGCAGCGGCACCCGCAGCCCTGCTCTTGGCCTCCGTCTCCGCGGCGGCCTTGGCGTCCACAGCAGCTTTGGCCCGGCGCTCGGCTTCTGCACGCTGCGCAGCAGCGGCTTCATCAGACCTACGTTTGGCTTCAGCCTCGGCGGCCGCAGCCCTCGCCCGGCGCTCGGCCTCGGCACGCTGCGCAGCAGCGGCTTCATCAGACCTACGTTTGGCTTCAGCCTCGGCGGCCGCAGCCCTCGCCCGGCGCTCGGCCTCGGCACGCTGCGCCGCAGCGGCTTCATCAGCCTTGCGCTTGGCTTCAGCCTCGGCGGCCGCAGCCTTCGCTCGGCGCTCGGCCTCGGCACGCTGCGCGGCGGCAGCTTCTTCAGCCTTGCGCTTGGCTTCAGCTTCAGCCGCTGCCTTTGCCTGCCGTTCGGCCTCGGCACGCTGCGCGGCGGCAGCGGCTTCATCATCCGCCTTGCGCTTGGCCTCAGCTTCAGCCGCTGCCTTTGCCTGCCGTTCGGCCTCGGCACGCTGCGCGGCGG
>CAZLHQ010000001.1:0-32758 GCA_964559355.1 uncultured Hyphomicrobiaceae bacterium | reverse complement strand
CAGCGGCTTCATCATCCGCCTTGCGCTTGGCGTCCGCTTCGGATTCAGCCTTGGACTGCGCCTCAGCGGCGGCACGCTTTGCAGCAGCCTCCTCTTCGATCTTGCGGCGCGCCTCTGCCTCTTGCGCCAGCTTCTTCCGCAGATCTTCGGCCTCGGTCTTGAGCCGCTGCAACGCCTCATCCGATTCGCGCTGCCGAGCGGCGGCCGCTCCATCCTGCGGCAACCGTCGTTCATCGACGAAGGCAGGCCCGCCCTGGCCAGTCGATTGCGCACACGCCGGCAAAGCCTTGCCCAATACCGCAAACATCGCCGAGCCCGCAACCAATGCCAAAGCGGTCCGGGAGGATTGAAACCGCATCACTGGGCCCCCTTCGACAGTCGAGCGAGCGCCGTATCGATGCCGGGGCAGCCTCCATTGGTTTTGGAACGGCGATAGAGCTCGAGCGCGTGGGTATTATCCTTGGGAACGCCAAGACCAAGCTCGTGCATCGAGGCAAGGAAGCAGGTCGCAACCGGATCACCCTTGGCCGATGCCAACTCCCACAGCACGCGCGCCGCATCATAGTCCGGGGCGCCGACCCCGGGCGACGCATACAACGTGCCGAGTTGCGTCATCGCCCAAACCAGGCGAGCATCGCCCAGGCCCAGCGACAGCGATTTGCGCAGCCAGAAGCGCGCCTCGTCACGATCAGCTTTGCCGGCACCGCCATAGAGGCTTTCGTCGGCATGCTTCAACGATTGCGCCATATCGGCCGCCGTTGCATCGAGCCCACGTTCCGATTTGCCGGAGACATCGAGAATCTCCGCGAGCACCGCTGCGGACGGGCGCGGCTTGGCCGCGGAAAGCTGGCGCGAAACGCCGGGCGACATCAGGCCCATCACGTCTGAGCGCAGCGCAAGTGTGGAAATCCCGGCCAGTACGGCGGCGACGAGAAAGCCCAAGCCGAAAGCGCGTTGTGTGGAGGCCCAAGGGTTGACGGTAGGCTCGGGCCTAGTCAGCACCTGCGGCAAATCAATAGACTTCGGCGGCGGAGGCGGAGAGACCGCGGCCACCGGCAGCGATATAACGGCCGCTTCTGCCGGCAGAGGCGGCGGCTTAACGGCGGCACTCTCATGCGGGCCGGCAGTTGGTTTCGGCGTGCTCGCGACAGGCGCCGTCGACTTGCGCGCTGCAGCCGGGCTCACAACAGGCTGCAGGGGCGGGATCAACGGAGGCGCCGCGCGTGCGTTGGGAAGGGCGGGCGGGGAGGCCAATTTATCCGCGACTGCCGCCATCGCCGCCGCGACGTTTGCAGCCTTGGCGCGATCAGCGATCTTTTCCAGCTCCCCGTCACCCTTCGGTGCTGGCTTGCGATTGACGTCGAGACGCGCCAGTGACTTGGCCTCCTGAAGATGGTGCGACGCCGCCTCGTCGACCTGCTCGACGTCCGGCTCGTCGACCTGCAGGTCTTCCTGCTCGGCTGCCAAGCGTTCGGCGGTGATGCGTGCAAGTTCATCTCGCTGCGCTTTCGCGCGTGCGGCGAGCTCTGCTGCGCGCTGCTCGCCACTCATCACCACCGCACCACGCCGCACTGGCCGGGCTACCGGCAAATTCGGCCAGCGCAACTCGTGCCGGATGTCTGCCGAAGGAATGGAAACGGCAACCGGCGTGCCGGGCAGCAGCGGTGGTGCATCCGCGACCTCTGGACCGATCACCAGCTCGACGCCCTGTTCGCCAAGCCGCATGGATCGCGCTTTCAACTCGCCCGACGGCCAACCGTCCTGCTTTTCGAGGCCGGCCTCCTCGTCGATTGGATCGATGCGAAAGACGGGACTCGACGGAAGAGAAAACAAACCGTTGAGACGGATCACGGCTTCGCCTGTGGCGCCACTGGCGGCATCGCGCACAATCTCAATCTTCACGACGCTCACTACTCGACCTCGAGATTGTTGGCTGGAAACTGCGCAAGGATGCGCGCCAAATCTGTACTCGCCTCGCCAGCGGATGCGAAGCGGGAATTAGCAATATTTGCCTCGACCAGGGTGCTGAATGCCGCGCACCATGCATCTGCAATATCCCGCCGTTGCCTCCCCGCTTCGACTGTAGCCATCTGCATGGCGGCAATCTGGCCGGGGCTTACCGGCAATGCACTGGACGCTTCCTCATCATGTATGTCCAACGCCAGTCGTTCCACGAATCCATTGATGACACTTCCCACGACAGCCGCAAACGTCTTTTCACCACCGCGCTCGCGCACCACCGACACCTCTATGACTTCGGCAACGCGGCGCACAACCCCCATTCGCACGGCGCCGGCGCCAATCTCGTCAGCCATATGCTCCAGTAGAAAGTCGGCCATGCCAAGTCGCCGACAGAACCGCTGCGAGCGAGCGCTGCGGCGGATGGCAGAAAGCCAATAGCCGACCGCCGCCTCCGCCATGGTGATGGAGCGGCCGCGCGGTACGACCTTCTCGCTGGCCGCCGCCATCACTCCGTAGTCGACTTCCAGATCGATAACGGCGCCGGCCCCCTGCCGCAGCCGCTGGTTCAAGCCTGCCCTGTCGCTGCGGCGATAGACGGCGACAAGCTCGGCATCTCCCACCATGAGTGCAGCAATCAAGCGACCGAGCTTGCCGCGCCGCGCCGTGCGCGCAAGACGATGCTCGATCGTCGCCGCAATGCGCTGCCGCCAGTCGCTCGCCTCGACCAAATCGTTGTCGGCGCGGTAACGCAGGAATCGCGCGCGTGTGTTGCGGTTGAGCTCCGCCAGCCTGCGACGCAACTGCCGCTGCTTGCGGCCCACATGGCTGACGAACGCAAGTCCTTCGACGAGACGCTGTGTATCGAGACGGCTTGGTTCGGCCGAAAACGCATAGTCCGGCGTGGCGATATCACGGCCGGCGCCATCGATGGCGGCCGACAACCGCAGCAGCCCGCTTTGCGCACTCCCGCCGAAGCGAGCACCACGCGACGTCGGCAACGCACCGTCCGTTCGCGGTTCCAGGTCCCATGCGAATACGTTCGAAAACGGCCGTCCTGGCGTCCATTCGCCCGGCCACTCATCGCCGCCCGCCAGCACCTCGCGCAGCTCTCGGCCATATGCATCTTCCCGTGGCGCGGCCGCCCGCCCGCCAGACCGCTGCGCCGCAACCACGAACAGGCCCGTGCGCGAATGCTCGCGCAAATGCGGCTCCTCGCCTTGCACCAGATCGACCCAATCGCCGATCGATGGCGCCAGCAGGTCGTCGTTGTCGCCATCGGCATCACAACATGCGACCAGACTCGTCAGCTCGTCGCAATGGCATGCGCGATCGACCAGGTGCAAAGCCTTGGCGCTGGCATAGACGCGCGCCAGAAGCTCGCCCTTCAACCCGGGCCCCGCCCCGCGCCCGCGCCCTTGCGGCGGCAAATCCAGCGGTGGCGGCAGCGACGGGAAGTCGATCACATCGGCTTGCCGCAGTATCGGATTGGAATTGGAATTCAAGAACACACAGACCTCGGCGGCCACCGCCGCGATTGCCGGGCGAGGCAACACGGCCGCATGACCGTAACGGCCGACCATGCGTACACCGGCTTCGTCACTGCCGCCGAAGTCGAACAGTGTCGCTGCCGAGATGATGCTGCGCGGATGATGGATGAACCAACCCGAGTGCGCGTCGCGATCAAGCAGCGCATCGCGCGGACAGAAGGCCTCTGTCGCATAGCCCAACTGCGCAAGGACATCGACCAACTGGCGAAGCAGTCCGGTGATCTCTTCGTCCTCGTCCCAAAGCAGCGACAGCGCACGGATGCGGTCGGCATCGGTGATATGCGAAGCAACCTCCTCCAGATCGCTCCAGTATCCGGCCGCAGCGAGGAATTTCAATCTGGTCGAATCCGGATAGAGCGAATCGAGCAGGCTCTGCAGGCCATTGACGTCGCGCCCGGTCATGCCCGGGACGATGGAAGCCTGCACCTTGCGGCCGACATCCTCGTAGACCGAAGTCATCCGCTCGACCGAAGGGACCAGATCGCTCGGGCGTCCAGCACCGATCAGATCATAGACGCGCACCATGATGGCGGCGAGATCGGCAAGACCAAGCAGACTGGCCTTGAAGGGATGCTCACGCGGCGTCATCACGGCTTCCGAGGCGCGAAAGCGGATCGCCGTACACGTCTCCAGCTCGCCCGCCTGCACCAGCAGCCGCCGCAGGATATCGGCATCATCGGCCTGGATACGCTCGTCTTCTGCCTCCGCATTCTGTTGCGTCAGCACCGCCGCCAGCCGCGCCCGGGCCGAGGGCTGCTCCGCAACGACGCCGATTGCCGGTGGGATATCGACGGCTTCCTGCACGCCACTGAAGTGCACCTCGAGCGACTTGAGCTCGCGCCGCAGCGCGGCATCGTTGTCGGCAACAATCGGCCGATTGCGATCGAGCCACGCCGTCAACTGCTCGACACGCTGCAATGCATGTTTGGCATCGAGCGACATCTTTTGGGCGGGGGTCACGCGGCACCTCCCGACAGCGGCTCGGCGGCGTCGGCAGGGCAAGCCGGCGTGCGCACCGCACTCTCGATGCGAGGCACGGCGGGAGCCGCCGTCAGCGACGGAAGTTCGTTGTGCACCCGCTGGGCGAGCGCTGCGAGCCCAACCGGCGGCTCGGTCGGCAAAGCACGCATCAGTTGCTCGGCGACGTGGCCGATGCGATCGCGCGCGCTGCCCCCCATGCCACCGACGAGCGACGTGGCGAGCAGGGCGCGAAAACGCGACGAGACCTCGGCAAAGCCAGCCGCAGCCCGCGACTCCGCCATGCCATCCCAGCGTTCCGGCAGCGATACGATGCGATGCGGCGCCAGCGGCAGTCGCTCCAGAAGCATGTCGCCGATGTCTGCGAGCGCGCCGGGCTGGCCGCTCAACACGACAATATCGGCGTTGCTCTGGCGAACGCCTTCGGTGACGCGCGCCACGACTGTTTCGAAATGATCGCGAATGGTGCGTGCCAGCGCGCGCGGCTTCACGGCAACGACCGCCAGCGCGAGTTGGAACTCGCGTGCGCCTTCACGCAAAGCGACTGCTTCCAGTTGCGCATCCAGTGGCGCCATGCGTCCGCCCCCAAGACGAACGAGATTAGCAAGTGTTGCCCGACGCACGCCCGCATCTGCCGCCGAAACCGAGATCGACTGGTAGACATCGAGCAGCGCCGTTGCCGCAGGAACCAAGATTTTGCGCAAAAAGCGAGCCGAAAAGTGGCGGTCTAGCAATGCTCCATCCGAGTTCAAGCCCATGACCCGCGCCAGCAACCCAGCGCCGTCGGGGTGTCCAGCTCGATCGAGCGCAGCGGTAATCGCCGGAACGACGTTGGCCTTTATGATCGCCTGGATCAAGCTGTCGCCGGCAATCAGCGTGCGATCGGCAATCTCGAGGCTTGGATGCACGGCGCCTTCGCTACCCATCGCATAGTCGACGACGGCAAGACTGGTGGCGCGGCCGCTGACGTCGAGCGACGCGATACGCACATGCTCGCTTTCGCCGATACGATCGCGCGGGGCAGCCAGGCGGCGCATGCACTGTCGCGCATGACCCGCGGATCGAATCCGAATCTCATCGTAAAGATACATGATCTGCGAGGAGGCGCCCTGGTCGAGCCCAAGGCTGACTTGCGGACGCGCCGGCGCGAGACCCGTCTCGCTCTCGTCCCAGCCGTTCGCCTTCCACACCAGCTCCACTGCATCTTCCACGCGATCGAGCAGGCGCGTGCGCTCCTCAGGCGTCGCTGTCAATGGACACGTCACGATCACGCGTTGCAGCGTGCGCACTTCGCCCTGCGCTGCGAGGTCTGCAGGCGCGTTGATCTGCGCCATCGAATGCAGCAAACACTCGGCAATAAACATCGACACCAGCGAGGACCGCGAGAAATGCGGGCGCAGAGCCGGCGCGAGATCGCCAGCGTGCTCGCCAATCACCTGCCCATCCTCGGCGATATGTGAAAGCAGGTTGCCCGTTATCATGCCGCCGAGCTCGTGACCGTCGGCATCTCCACGGCTGAAGCGCCACACTTGGTCGTGAGGCTTGGTATCGTTGAGACCGCGCAGCACATCGCCTTCCCCGGTGTGCCCGGGTGAGGCTGTCGACGACATCGCAAGGCGCGTGCCTTCTTCGCCGATGCGCACCAGGCTCGGCCAGTTAAAGGCATCGAGCCGGCCGCTGAGGCGCGAGGCTTGCGCGTCGCCAAAATTGGGCGTGGCAAATTCCGTGGCGCTTTGAAACGGCCCATGATGAACATGCGTCGGCCGCATCAGGTCGCGCATTTTGAGAACTTCGCTCACCGGCCAACCGCCCGCAGCCTTGGAATTGCGTCCGACGATGGTCGCCGCGGTATCCTTGGAATCGATATCGAGGATGAGATCGACATTGCTGGTGCGCGTGCGCCAATGCGGCGTCCTCATGTCGAGGAATTGCAGCTGCGGCATCTGCACATGCTGATCCAGCACTTTGAGCAGCGTCAGATAGCGCGCGACATGCTCGAGCGTGAACGGCTCGGGTGCCCCTGCTGATGCGTCGGCAGACTGAGCGGGCTGGCGTTGCCGGAATTGCGCAAATGTCTGCGACAGCCAAGTGTCGAACCATACCCCGCCAAGAAAATCACCGAGATGCGCGGGCTCGGCGGCAAGCCGGAATACCGGACCGAACGTGATATCGTCGACGTTGGGCGCCAGATAGTCATCCTGGTCAACGCGGCTATTGCCGTCGAGCTGGGTATCGATTGCGAGCACGGCTTGCACGACTTCGGCTTGGCGCAATCCCTCGGCCGGCTCGTCGATGTACAGCCGCACCCAATTGACAGGGCCCTTATCGTAGCGCGCTTGACCATCTTCGTTGCGACCGAGAAAACGCAGATAGGGCAGCGGCAACCAGCGGCCGGCGAACGGCTCGAGCGCCTGGAAGCCGTTGAGCCACAGCGACTGGTTGGGCGCCAGCGGCTCTTGCGTCACCGGGTGCCATTCCACACCGTAGGCGTCGGGCGATTGCGACAACTGGATCAGCATCGTGCCGTCGACGGGGTCGGCATCCTCGACAAACTTGGCGAGTGTGGCAGCGAGGGTGCGCGTTGGGATGGAAATATCGATGAACTGAATGCCTGAGTAAGGCACCAGTCGCGCCAAGCTTGCGATCAGCGGATGGGAAGCCGGACCACCGTTCAAGGTTTGTCCGCCTGCGTCGCCTGCCTGAAAACCGATCTTCGACATGGAACGAAACTCACAACCCAAAAATAACGAACAGAACGCCAACAGACTCCACGCGCGCCATCTCTGATTGCGGACTTCGCAATCAGAAACAACCGCGATGTCGGCACTCCACCCGACAATTTTCAAGCAATTTGGCGCTCGCGCACCAGTGAGGGATCGTCCCCCAAAACCATAGGTAGATTAACCGGTCAGCGCCGCCACGCCAACTGATCGTTGTTCCTTAACAAGCCAATGCGTCCAAAATGTAACAACGTTACCACCGCGCTCCATTTGCTTGTCACGGCATCGGTCCAACGCTGCTGCCACACATGCTCCGCGCCAAACTTATCGGCGGGGACGTGCCCGCACTACCGGCTTTTGCCAGCATCGTTAACCACGCACGCCAGCTCACTGAACGCCGTCGTCGTCGCGCTCGGCGCTCAAATGCGTCGGCATGATGGGAACAAGGTGCAATGGGGGCACGCATGCAAGAAGATGCACCCGCACAATTCGGGGCTCTTGAGTGGTACCGCCTTCCCGGATCGAACGGGAGACCTCTAGATCCACAATCTAGCGCTCTAACCATCTGAGCTAAGGCGGCACAATGAGCCAATGCGGCTCAGCGCCGATTTGGCAAACCGCGGGACAAGCCACGCTTCGCCGGGGCGGCTGACGCCTGCAGCGAGACCGTGTGTAAAGCCGGAAGGGCCAGCTTCCGTCAAGTAAAAATAGCGGTGCTGAAGCGTGCCGCCAAGCCCGGCAACGTGGAAATACAATGGCGGCCCGTTTCAATCGATCGCACAACCAGTTGACCCGCTGTCGGTTGCTCGCGTCAGCGCAGGCACGCACGCGGCAAAAACGTCGGCTCACGTGCCGCTACGGCTTTGCCGGCCCTGATTTTGCCGCTCCCGATCGATCCAGGGCGTCGGCCACCATTTGCCCCAACTCGCGGGTTTGCCGATCGGCCTGAGCCAATTGTTGCGCCAAATAGTCCGAGTGAATCGATAGTAGATCACTCAAATCCCGCGCGCTCGCCAGTCGCGCCGCAGCCTCAAAGCCCGACTTGATGTTCGCATCCGCCAGCAAGAGAGCGTGCGCCTGGATCTCAACGGCGCTGGCCGCGAGTTCGCCACACGACCGCGCGGCAATGTCGTGCGCCAGTTGCGACACCTCAGCGAACTGGCGATAGGCCGAGCGGGCCTGCGCCACGTTATCCTCAGCCAAGACCCGCACATCGTCAGGTATCGCGAGGTCTTCCTCATTGCGCGACATGATTTCTCCCCCCTCGCACACCGCCGCATTGCCGCTCATGCGCCGCAGCTGGCCAAACGGCCGGGCGCGGCGACTGACGGCGCGAAAACTGGCACAGTGTATCCGCAACAGGAGGCCAGTGGCAGGTGCCGCCGGCAGTAAGTCACTGAAATCAGCGGATCAAGCGACGCATGAAATGCTCATGGACGCGCCGAGCCGCCCGGACTAACACGTTCTGTAAGAACGAGGTTTCCGATTGACGAAAGAACAGCGCATGCAGCCTTCAGGTGGAGCGGACGGCCTTGGCGAGGACATCCTCGCCTGGCTGGCGCGCGCCACCTGGGCCGCATTCGTAATCACGCCTCACGACGCCATGCTCATGGCAACCAACTCCCATGGTGCGAAGGCGCTCGGATTTGAAACCGAGTTCGACGGTGCGATCCCGCTCGATAGCGCCATGCCGGCGATCATGGATTTGCGCCGCGCCGCCATGCGCGGATCGCCGGGCGAAGCTGGAAAGACGATGACTCTGGTGTTCTGGACGCCCGACGGCGTGGCTCGGCTGACGTGCCGGGTTCGCCTTTCGGGAGAGGCAGGGCCACGACGGCTTGCCCTGATCGCCGTCGAACCGGCCGCCGAGACGCATGCGGAGGTGCCGGTCTCACCCGCCAGCACACAGCCGGCCCCGTATCACGATAACGCTGCCATAGATGCGCCGCCGCCTGCGGCATCACCACCGAACCAACCGCCACTCGCGGGAACCGCGAAGTCCGTGTCATGGGATCGGCGCCCCGAACACCCCACCGAACCGCAAAGCACGCCGCAACCGCGAGCGCCCGCCGAGCGCAATACTGCACGGACCGTCGCCGCCGCGACATCGATGCCCCCTGCTGTCTCCGCCCCGCCGCTCACGCCGCCGCCGCCACCCGCGCCGCGCAGCGATGATGAAACATTGAAGGCGATCGCGCGTCAGATCCTGGCTGGCCGAAAAGCTATGTCTCAACCGTCGGCCAACAGAGAGCCCGCCGAACCGACCGCCCTACCGCGCGAGACTCACACAGCGGCTTCGCCCAAACCCGCTTCCTCGCACGCATCGTCTTTGGAACCGGGCGCAGAACAGCCGTTGCAGCCTGCACCGCCCTCTGCGCGCAAAACGCATGGGGAGCAAAGGACCGCCACGGGTGCGCCACATGCAGAACCGGCCGTACAAGCAGCGGCAGCGCGCACTGGCGCACCAACCATTCCGCGCAAGTCAGATGCGACCCAACCTGCTGCGCCCGCTTCTACAGCCGTCCAGCATCGGCAACGCGAAGCGGGTAAGCACACCGCTGGCAAGTCGGCCGTTTCCGCCGCATCGCCACTTGCTTCACTGCCGCCAGCCGCACCGCACGCCAACACCGCGACTGCCAGCCAGGACAACCGCCACAAGCCGCTTTCGACGGAGCGACGCAACCTGCTGCGACGCCTCGCCCACGAGTTGAAGACACCGATCAGCGCCATCGCTTCGGCCGCCGAAATCATGAAGGACGAACGCTTCGGCGCAATCGGCGATGCCCGCTATCTGCGCTATGCCAGGGACATCCACGCCAGCGCGCACCATGCCTTGCAGGTGATCGAGCGCATGCTGGGGCGAAGCGTCTCCGGCGACACCAAGACGCCGGAGCTGGCCTTCACGGACCTCGATGTCAACGCCATCCTATCCGCCGTCGTTTCCAGCCTGGAGATCATGGCGACCACGGCCGGCATCAGCCTCAAGACAGAGTTTGCGCCACGGCTGCCGCGCGTGGTCGCGGACGCGACGAGCTTGCGCCAGATCTTGATCAACACACTCACCAACGCCTTGAAGTTTGCCCCGCGAGGCAGCAACGTCGCCGTTATCTCGCGTATCGAAACGGGCGGGCCTTTGACCATCACGATCGCGGACACTGGCCCCGGCATGTCCAGCGACGAGATCGCTCGCATCACGTCGGGTGCGGCCGACACCAATGGCGGCGAGGGACAGGAGCGGCCGGGGGGCGGATACGGTATCGGCCTGCCGCTATCCATGAAGCTCGCCGCCGTCAATGGCGCCACGTTGTCGATCGAAAGCCAGCCGGGGGTTGGCACGCGCGTCACCCTCGCTTTCCCAGGCGGCCGGCAGATCCCCATCTGAATATCTGGAGTGGGCGCTGCCGGTCGTGCCGCGAGAGCGGCGGGGCAGGGGGACCGATCGCCGCGCACGCTCTTTTGCTGTTAACCTTCGACCTGGAGTATGGGTGCTTGGCGATGACTTCGCCTTGGGAGGCAGGGTTCGGGAAGCCGGTCGTTGCCATGCCTCATGAGATGACGTCCTCTGCGTCCGACACGATATGACCGACGGAGCCTCTCGGCATGTTCCCCACGCACCTGAACCTGCTTAACGCCGCCATGGTGCTGGCCATTGCCACCGGGACCTGGAACGTGCTGATAGAATTGGTAATGCCCACTGCCGGGCCGCAATGGCAAACCTGAGGACGCTGCCGCTTGCCACATCCAAAGAGATGCTGAAACCGTGCCGACTTTCGCGACATACCCACCATTGAGTTGAGCGTGCCGACACAACCCGCACAGCCTGCACAAAACGAGCGCCAGCATCACAATGCCGGTCCACGGGAGCGGCTGCGCAACTGGCTAGCGCAGCGGCCACTCCCGATCGCATGGCTTGCAGCCGACGCTCTCATTCTGGCGATGATGGCGTTGCCTATCGTCACCGTGCTGTGGCTTGCGGTTTCACCTCAGGAAAACATCTGGCCGCACCTTTTTCGCACGGTCCTGCCTGTCTCTTTGCTGCACACACTGCTGTTGATGGCGGGCACTGGCATTCTGACGCTCGTTACCGGAACGGCGGCAGCTTGGCTCGTCACCATGTACCGCTTTCCCGGCCGCGCCCTGGCCGACCGTCTGCTCGTCATCCCACTGGCGATGCCGACCTATATCGTCGCCTACTGCTATGTCGAGCTGCTCGACTTCTCCGGCCCCGTGCAGAGTACACTGCGCTCGATATTCGGCTGGCACACCGCGCACGACTATTGGTTTCCGGAAATCCGCTCGCTGCACGGGGCCATCTTCGTCATGGCCTCCGTGCTCTACCCATATGTGTACCTAACCGCACGGGCGAGCTTCGTGCAGCAATCGGTATGTGCGCTCGAGGTCGCACGCACGCTGGGGCGCACGCCGCTTGGCACGCTGCGCGCGGTGGCCTTGCCGCTGGCTCGTCCGGCCCTCGCGGCGGGCCTCTCGCTGGTATTGATGGAGTGCCTCAACGATTTGGGAGCGGTCCAGTATCTGGGCGTGCAGACGCTATCGCAAAGCATCTACGCAACATGGCTGCAACGGTCGAACCTTGGAGGTGCGGCACAGCTAGCAACCGTGATGCTGGTGCTTATTGTCGTTCTGTTCGCCATCGAACGCGTGGCGCGCGGCGGCGCCAAGGTGCATCACACCACCGGCCGCTATCGCTCGATTCCTTTCCAGGACCTCGACGGCTGGCGTGGCTATGCAGCGGGCTTTTTTGCCATCATGCCGTTCGTGATCGGCTTTCTGCTGCCCTTCCTGCAGCTGCTCCGCCATGCACTCATATATTTCCGCGCCGGACTAGAAGGCGGGTTCTTCTCGGCGGCAATCAACAGTCTGATACTCGCCTCGGTCAGCGCTACTGTCGCCGTCGTGCTGGCGATGATCGTTGCCTACGCGCGTCGCATCGATCCCAACATTTTCACCACGTTCGCCAATCGCGCAGCGGGGCTCGGCTATGCATTGCCGGGTACCGTGCTGGCTCTCGGCCTGCTCATTCCTTTCGCGTTGTTCGATAATGCCGTCGACGCGCTGATGCGCGCCACGTTCGGCATTTCGACAGGGCTGCTCATCTCCGGCACGATGGTGGCGCTGGTGCTTGCCTATACGGTGCGCTTCCTCGCCGTGGCGCTCGGCTCGGTCGAAGCCGGCCTAGAACGCATATCGCCCAATCTCGACGCCGCCGCCCGCGCGCTCGGCGAGACGGTCTTCTCGGCACTTCGCCGCGTGCATTTGCCGCTGCTCATTCCCTCTTTGGGCGCTGCCGGCCTGCTGGTTTTTGTCGATGCGATGAAGGAATTGCCGGCCACCCTGCTGCTGCGGCCATTCAACTTCGAAACACTGGCGACACACGTCTATTCATTCGCGGCCCTGGAACAATTCGAGGAAGCCGCGTTGGGCGCGCTGGCCATCGTCATTGCCGGCCTGGCACCCGTGTTGCTACTGCACCGGGCTGTTGCCGGTGGCCGCGCCGGCACACGCCGAAACGCCAGCACATCGGCTGACTGATATCAGCGGATGTCTTGATATGCCGCAAGGCGCGGCGGGTGGTGACGGACCACGATGTTTTCATCAAGTCGAAGCGCTGTCGATTGACGAGGCGTGCGGATAAGCTGTTGACCCGCCCGGGATTGCTTGGGCAAATCAGCCTGCGGATCTCAATATCGACTCCTAATGCACGCCTCATGGAGGATCACATGGACCTGAAGAGTCTCATCGTTAACACTGATCCTTTGGCTTTGATCGCACTGGGCGGCTTCGTCGCGGTTCTGGTTGTGACCTTGGGTCTGCTCGTCTTCATGATGCGCAAGCTGCCAAGCAAGCGCTGAGCAGTGATGAACGAACCGACTAGGCGATCTGCATCGCATGCCGATCTGTGCGGATGGCCGTGTGCGCCCCTCGTCTGCGCCGTCTAGATGATCTCGTCTTCGTCCATCAGCGGCTCGGCACCCGTTTCGCGCACCCCCGTCTTGTCACTCATTTCTGCGGCCCAAGCGAGATGAAACAGCGCGTCACCCATATTGACGATGGGAAGCGTGGTTGCGCCGATAATGATGCCGCGATGCGACGCGCGCACCTCGACGTCGATATCCTCGAACGGGTTGGCAACGTGCCCAACGATTTCACCGGCGGCAACGGCATCGCCGATGCGTCGCGAGGTGCGCCAAACGCCACCTTCAGGAGCCCGCACCCACCGTGAGGCATTGGCGATGATCGGCTCGACCGGCGTTCGCCGCGACGCGCCCGCCACACCCTCGGGCAACTCCAGCATGCCGGTGCTCAGCATTACGCCCGCGACGCCATCGACACCGGCGGCAATCGCAAATTCGTCAAATCGCAACCCCTGGCCGCCTTCGTAAACCAGCACGTCGCAATCGTGCTCGCGCGCCGCCCGCCGCAAGGAACCGCTACGCTCGGGACTGTCGAGAATGACCTGCGGCCCGAACGCTCGCGCCAGTTCGCGGCAGCGCGGCCGTTTCTTCAGATTGCAGCGGATCTGCGGCAGGTTGATGCGATGCACGGCGGCCGTGTGCAGGTCGATGCCGATCTCGCAGCGCTTGACGACCTCGTTGACGAACAGGTGCGCTAATCGAGCCGCCAGCGAGCCGCCCGAAGAGCCAGGAAACGAACGATTGAGATCGCGGCGGTCGGGCAGGTAGCGCGAGCGGCCGATGAACCCGAATGCGTTGACGACGGGAACACACAGCAGCGTGCCGGAGATATTTGCCGGCGAGAGCGTGCGCAAGATCCGGCGAATGATCTCGACACCATTGAGCTCGTCGCCGTGGATGGCGCCCGAAAGGAACAGCGTCGGCCCTGGTTGAGGCCCGTGCAGCACATGCACCGGCAGGCTGACAGGAGCGTGATTCGACAGCCGCGCCACCGGAAGATCGATGAGCCTGCGGGTTCCCGCCTCGACCTGCTGGCCACCGATGCGAAACGCTTTACGCAAGTTTGAACCCTCGCCCTGCCTGACGCCTGCCTGAATGCCCACCTGCCAGCCAGACCACGCATCGGTACCGGGTGACGTATCGCTTGCGTCATGACCCAAAGCAAGGACCGACATGCTTTATCGGTAGGTGCGCGCATACTGCTCACATTGCGCCACATCAAGTGCAGTCACTTGTTTTGCGCCCCACGTCTTTTGCGACCTACGTCGGAAAGTGCAAATTCGTGGCGATGACTTGCTGACGGCCGGACGCGCCCCTGGCGGAATACAGGGATAGCGAGGAACCGGTCCCGTTTGACACTTGCACAGGCCACGCGCGCGCCCTAATAAGGTTGAAACTTCAGGTTTAGGTTGCCTCGCCAAGAGCAGCATCGGTCGCCCGCGTCGGTCATCCAATGTGACCGCCGTCACTTGTTTGCGGAGCGGGTTTGTATCCGCCGGTAGTTTGTTATTTCAGCAAGGCTCATGGACCGCCAGACACCACACAAGCGGCATCGCGTCGGACTGGCCTTGGCCGCAATGTGCTGCGCCGGCATAGGCTTGGCGACGCCGCTGATCATCGACTCCAGCCGGAACGAAATTTCCCTACATACAGCCGCCGTCATTGCTGCAACGCGGGATAGCTATGCGTTGAGTTCGCCTGTTGCCCTGCCGATGCTGCCGAGCGTCACGATCGAGTCGGGCACCTTGTCGGTTGCCGCGCCCAGCGACGCGATGACGGGTGCGGCGATGTTGGCCCTGCTCACGGGCGGCAAGGCAAAGTTGGTGCTCAACGATGCGACATTGCTGGTGGCGCCGAACCGCAAGCCGGATGCGCAAGCAAACGCACCCGCCGCTGCCGGCAAGGACGAAAGCATGGGCCCGCTGCTTTCAGCCTTGATGAAGCTGTCCTTTGCACAACTCGAGTTGCGCGACTCTGCCGTTCGCATCGAGCATGCCGACGGCTCACATGAAGTCATCTCGAAGGTTTCCATCGAAGTCGCTCAACAAAACAAGGGCCAGACGCGCGCCGCCGGTTCGCTCGTGTTCCGCAATCGGCCAGTCTCATTCGACATCGCCGTCACCACGCACGCACAGTTGACCGAAGACCCAGCCGAGCGCGGCAAATCCATGATCGGCCGCACACTCGACGTCATGGTGAAAAGCGACCTGGTGCAGATCACCGCCAATGGCTCGTTATCGGCCGGAGAGCTTCCGCAGTACACCACCACCAAGTCCGAGATCATCGTTGCGAATGCGCGCGAAACCGCCCGCTGGCTCGGCCTGCATCTCGCGGACGGACCAGGGCTTGGTTCGTTCCGCGCCGTCGGCCCGCTCACCTGGTCAGCCAACGGCATTGCATTTCCCGGCGCGACCTTCGAGCTCGACGGCAATCGGGCCACCGGCGCCTTGGCATTGAAACTCAGCGGCGTGCGCCCAGAATTCGAAGGCACGCTCGACTTCACGGGATTCGACGCGACGCCCTATCTTGGTCGGTCGAAGTCGGCTGGCGAGACCACGTCGTTCGACTTCGCGAACTATTTTTCGACCACGAACAGCGCCCATGGCGCTTTTCCGATGCTCAGCCAGCTCGATGCTGATTTGCGTATTTCCGCCGACCGCGTGACTGCGCGCTCGGCTGTGTTTGGCAAGGGCGCCGCATCGCTGTCTCTCAAGGATGGCATGTTGCTTGCCGATCTGGCTGAGCTGGAGCTTGGTAAGGGTGCGCGCTGCGGCGGCCAGTTCGGCATACAGGCGCGCGACGGCACGCCGCGATATACGCTGCGAGGCAAGGTCGAATCGATCGATCTTTCGGTGCTGACGAACGTTCTTTGGTCCTACGCCTTTCTTTCGGGGACTGGCGATGTCACTGTCGATCTGAGCGCGCGCGGGCACGATCAAAGGTCGATTTTGTCGTCGGCCAGTGGCAAGGCCAGCATCGTTCAACCTGCCAGCGGACAGATTGGCATAGACCTGCGCACGCTGGCAGCGACAGCACGCGCCCAAGTTCTGAAGGGATGGGGCGGTGCGACACGAGGGCAAACCTCAATCGACGGGCTCAACGCGCATTTTCTGCTGCGCAATGGACACCTTTCGGCCGAGCGTGTCGGCGCACGGGCAGGCGATGCGGCGCTAAAGGCGGTTGGCAGCATCAGCCTGCTGGACAGTGTGTCCGATCTCAAAGTCTGGATCACACATCCTGCCGTCGATGCGACAGCAAGCAACGCCACCGCAAACGCGGCCAAACCAGCCAAGCCAGGCACCCAGCCCTCCGGGCAACCGGCAATCGCCGCGTCGGGCGGAACCACGTCAGCGACGACAAAGCCCACCGAGAAACCTGTCGATACGAAAGCGCCCGGAGGCGGATTGCACTTCCTGGGCCCGCTCGACGCTCCCGAAATTCGCTTCGTGCCATTGTCGGAACGCCCGGCGCGAGACGTGGCGCCCACAGCCCCACCCGCCGTTACATCACCCGCATCGGCCGGAAGTGGTTGAACGCAACCCGCTCCGCGCAGATGCCGGTTTCCCTTGATGCAGTTGCCGCTTTGCCGGGCGTGTTCGTCGCCACGCACTGAGATTGACGGCGGCGACACCAGTGCAGGCCACCAGCACACAAGTGATTCCATCAAGATCGGACCTGCTCTAGAATTGAACTTGCTCTAATGTTGCCGCCGGAACGTGTGCAATATTGCCGGCACCTGGATGGCGAAAGGGACCATGCGCTCTCGTCGGCTCACAATGCGGCTCGATGGACCCGCTGGCGACGTGACCTGCATCGATCGCAAAACGACGCGGCACACTTCGATACGACAATCTGGATGGGAAGAAGACAGCGCACCATGATAACCCTACGCCTCACCGCCGCCATTGCCGTGATCGTGAGCGTTGCAACTTTCGCCTCTGCCCAAACGCCTCCATCCGCTGTCGACACCAAGCCTGCCGCTACCGAGGCCAAGCCCGCAGCAGCGAATGAAGCGCCGCCAACGCCCGCGCCGCAACCGGCGGCAAAGACCGCGGAGGACACCAAGCCTGCCGCCGCCGAAACCAAACCCGCAGCGGCGAATGTAGCGTCGCCAACGCCTGCGCCGCAGCCGCCAGCACCACCGCCCAAGCCTGCGTTGGCGGTTGACGGCGGCACGGGCGCCTTCGCGCAAGCCTATCGCGACATCGTGCTGATGCCGTTCGAAGGTCAATCGGGCACGCGCATTGCCATTCCCGGGAAGGACGGCGCTGGAGAAGCTGACGTCATGATGTTGGACGCCGCCGAACTCGATCGCGGCTGCCGCGACGGCAAGCTCGCCGAGCTCGATTTTGCCAAGCTCGATCCCGACAGTACCAAGCAACCAGCTCGTGACGACTTTCTGGAAGGCGCCGTCAAGCCATGCGGCATTGGCCAAATGGCTTGGTCGACGCTGTTCGTGTTCGATCCGGCAAAACTCTCCAAGCGGCCACCCAAGACCGTTGCCGATGTCTTCGACCTCAAGCGCTTTCCCGGCAAGCGGGCGCTTCCCGCCAATGGCCGCGGGCTATTCGAAGCGCTTCTTGCAGCCGATGGCGTGGAGGCAAGCGACATCTATCGCAAGCTCGACAGCGCCGATGGATTGCAACGCGCGATGACGCGGCTGTCATCGATCGCTGCGCAGGTGGTGTGGTACGAGCGGATGGGGGATGCCATAGCGCTGCTGCGATCGGGAGAGGCAACGATCGCGCTGACCTCGAGCGGGCATGCCTTCGTCGAGCAGGCGCGCTCGGGACCGCTCGGCCTCGTCTGGGATGCGCAGGTGCTCGAAGTCAGCTATCTCGCCGTGCGCAAATCAGCCGCCGAACAATCGCGGGCGCGAGATCTTGTTGCCTTTGCCTTAGAGCCCGAACGTTTGGCCGCCTTGGCGCGCCAGATTCCTTATGGTCCGATGCGGCGCTCGTCCGTGGCGCTTGCAACGCGACATAGCGTGACCGGGCAAGTGCTCGCTCCCTACCTGCCGACCTCGGCGACCAATCTCGAAACTGCCATCCGCTTCGATCCGGTCTGGTGGCAAGCCAACGAAGCGCGCGTGCGCGAAGCCATCGTCACCGCCAAGCAAACGCCACCGCCCGCGGCCACGCCTGCGCGCACCAAAGAGCGATCAAGCTCGCGGCGATGAGGTTTGGCCGGTTTTATGTTGCCGGAAATGGTTCCTGTTACCAGGAACGACGCGGGCCTGTGTCGATGTGATAGAAGCCCAGCGGATAGCGCTTCAGGCCGCCGACGTCGGCGCGCTTTTCCAGAAACTCGAGCAATCCGGACGAGCGGTTGACGACGCGGAAGTCGATCGCCTGACAACGCAGATGAAACGAGCGCGTTGCGCCACCGACTCGGCGATTGCGGTCTGGATCGCGGAACGTGGATAGCACCTGCACCTCGCCGAACTTCTCGGCAACGTCATAGATCACGTTCATCAGATCGCTGGGCAGGCAGCGCTCCGGCGTATCGCTCTGGAAATGCACCTTCTGCAATACAGCGGCCGGCACATCTTTTGTCTTGGAGCCGAACATGCGCGGAACGCTGGTTGGCGCGGCAGCCTGGATAATGACGCCCTTGTCCTTGCGCATGCCGACGCTGGCGTCGTTGAGTTGACCGCCGAGGAATGCGACCCGGGTGGGCGCCGGCACCCCGGAAGCAGCCATGCGCGGCGCCATTGCAATTTCCGCTGCCGCCTCGCGCAGCGAGCGCTTGCCGGCATCGGGCGCAAAAGTATCGTCGCGCAATCCAGCCGGGGCGGTGACAGCTACGGTGGCGGCGGCTTCGTTCGCTGCGATCGCGGCCACCACCGTCTTCGGCAAGATCGTGTCGGCCGGCACAAGGCTCGCATAGCGAGCCAGCTTGCGGCCCTTGGCGGTGGTGTTTGCGTCAGATGCAGTAAGCCGATCGACGAGCTTATCGGCGCGCGCCAGTGGCTCGGCGACCGCCAGCAATGCGACGGCATTGGCAGAGATTTCCTTGGAGGATTTCGTTGCCGCCGTCGTTAGCACCTGATCGAGATGAGCTACGGCGGCCTCGGCCCGACCGGCCGGTTTGCCATGCAGATTACCGGAAGCGACGACGAAGCCTTGCAATGCAATCGAACTGGCCGCGAACAGCGAAATGCCGACGGCAGTGGAACGCTCGATCGATTTGGGATTGATGCTGCCGAGCACACGCAGAGCGCTATATCCCCGCCGAAGGACGCGGCGGTTGAAGCGCTGCAAGCGGATATGTGCTGACGCAATGGGCACGTGCGTTTCTGCCTGGTTCGCCTGTCGAGGGACTAGAGCCTGATCGTCTGAGATGGAAACGCCAAGCGTTTTCATCGAGGGCGTGAATCAGACTCTCAATCAAGGGCTTAGAGCAGGCCACCATGGAACGAGACGATTCCATGTAAGTTGAACGTGCTCTAAAAGGCGGTACGCACATACGAGGTCCAATTCCAATCATCTGCCACCCCAGTTAATTCGACGTTAATGGCGCAGCCATTTTACAACAGCCTCGAGTCGGCGTGCGACTGCGCGCTCAATTGTCTTGACGAAGCTGGCGAAACTTTCGCGGTGCCACTTGCGCGAATCGTGGCCGGTGCAGCGGCAGATCTTACCCGACCAACACACGCGCAATGCGCGCTCGCACCGCGGCTAAATCTTGCGCGGGAACGGTGAGCCCGACCTTGGTGCGCCGCCACAGCACGTCATCGGGCTGGCGTGCCCACTCCTGGTCGCGCAAGTAGGCGACCTCACGCTCGCCGAGCCCGCAGCCGAGGTCCGCTCCCAGATCACTCACCGATTTGGCATCCCCGATCACCAAACCGACGCGTGTGCCATAGCGGCGAGTGAGCCGCCGCAGGTAAGCGGGCGGCATGGCGGGGTGCTGAGACTGGAGCGCGCGCAAGTACGCTTCGAAATCCCCATCGGGCATATCGCCGCCCGGCAATGCTGCACGCGCCGTCCACTCGGGGCCAAGCGCAGCCCCCGCGAACGGCGCCAGCGCCTCGATGGCCGATTGCGCAAGCCGGCGATAGGTCGTCACCTTTCCACCAACCACGGTCAGCAGCGGCGGCGCATCGCCGGATGCTTCCAGCGCCAGCTTGTAGTCGCGCGTAATGGCGGAGGGATTTTCGCTAGCATCGTCATAGAGAGGCCGGACGCCGGCATAACGCCAAACGATGTCTGAGTGCTGTAGCGGAGCGGCCAGAAAGGTGTTGGCGACACGCAGCAGATAGGCTTCCTCATCCACGCTGATCGCGACCGTGGCCGGGTCGCCATCGAAGGCAACATCAGTGGTACCGATCAGCGTGAAGCTATCTGCGAACGGCAACAGGAAGACGACCCGACGATCCTCGGCCTGTAACAGATAGGCGCACTCGGCGCCGGCAATGCGCGGCACGACAATGTGGCTGCCCTTGACCAGCCGCACCGCGACATTGCTGACCATGCCACCGCGATCGATCGCAGTGCGGGCCAGCGCTCCAGCCCACGGCCCCGCCGCATTGACGAGCATGCGCGCCTCGACCTTGGCGCGCTGTCCGCCACTCTCGATCTCGATCTGCCAGCGTCCGCCGGAAACACTCGCCCGCGTCAACGCCGTTCGTGTCTTGATGTGCGCGCCATGAGCTGCCGCCTGAAGCGCCACGGAAACGACCAGTCGGGCATCATCCACCCAGCAATCCCAATAGGAGAAGCCCGAGCGAAAACGCGTCGACAACGGCCGCGCCACGGCATCGCGCTCCATGTCGATGAGACTGGAGGACGCAATGCGGCGGCGCTTGGCCAAATGGTCGTAAAGAAACAGCCCGGCGCGGATCATCATCCTCGAACGCATCTGCGGCACATGCGGCACGACAAAACGCAACGGCCACACGATATGGGGCGCGTTGGCGAGCAGCACCTCGCGCTCTTGCAGCGATTCCCGAACCAGCCGGAAGGCATACTGCTCGAGATAGCGCAATCCACCGTGAATGAGTTTCGAACTGGCCGACGACGTGCCGCTGGCAAGATCATCCCGCTCGATCAGCAACACCCGCAGCCCGCGCCCGGCGGCATCGGCGGCAATGCCACAGCCGTTGATGCCGCCGCCAACCACGGCGAGATCGTAGATCGAATCGTCTTTGCGAGAATCAGTCATCAATCCGCATCATATACCCTCATGCGGATTGCGGATCGCCTCGATGAGATCTGCTGCGCGCCCCTTAGGCGCCGGTGTCACCAGCGACACCACCAGCAGAACGATGCTCCCCGCCAGCGCACCGAGCGCGCCGGCCGCGACATCGCGCAGCCCCCACCAGTTGGCGATGTTGCGCGCGGCCTCCACCATCGCCGCACGCGCAGCCGGCTGGTCGGCCGCCTCGGCAGCCGCAAACGCATCCCTGGCCGCCTCGAATTCGGCGATGCCACCGTAGCCCGCAGACGAAAGCGCGCTCCACATCTGGTAGAACTCCGGCGCAAAATAGCGCGTGCCAATGATGTAGTAGGCCGTCAACGCGCTGCCGGTGAGGATACCGGCCACTGCACCCGCCGCACTCGCTCTGCGCCACCAAATTCCGGCCAGCAATGCGGGCGCCAGACCACCTGCCGCCAGTGCCAGCCCCCAGCTCATAAGCGTTGCGATATCGGGACTTCGACCAAGCGCGATCACGCCCGCCGATGCCGCCATCGCGACGCACGCCACTAGCGTTGCGACACGCCAAACCGGGGCCGCGCGACTCTCCTCTGCCACGCCGTCGACAAGCGCCACCCCAAGCCACGCGGCGGCCAGTAACGCGCCAAGCCCGATGCCGCCGGCCAAAACATTGGCAGCAGAAAGCGGCAGCCCCATGAGACCGGGCACGGCAGCAAGCGCTGCATCTCGTGCCAGCTCGATATCGTCGAGCCGCACCACGCCCGGCGCGTCGGGAAGCGCGCGGCATGCTTCCGCCACCGCCTCCTGCGATACCGCTACGACGCCGCAAACCTTGACGAAGCCGCGCGCGCTAAGGTCATACAGCCAGGCAGGCAGCGCGCCGACGCCACTGCCGGTCAGATTGGTCAGCAGGCCATGACGCGCCGCGGCGGCCATCGGCGTCAACGCCAGCAGCGCGAGCAGCACCAGCAGCATCGCAATCGCCAGCATCGACGACGCCCCATCGCGCGATCTCGCCAAGGCCGGCCTTTGCAGAATATGTGGCATTACGGCAAGGCCAAGGCCGACCGAAAGCGTCAGCGTGATCATGCTCGTGGGTGTAGCGCTGATGAAGGGCCGCACGAACGGCTTCAGCGTGACCGGATCGGCAAGCCCCGCTTCCAGCAATTGCAGCTCGCGCGAGGTGACATCCTGTAGAACCTTGCCAAACGTCAGCGGGGTCAACGGTTCGCCGGAACCACCGCCCATCATCGCCAGCAATGCCACGGGCAGTACGAGAGCAGCCAGCAGCAGCGGATAGGCGATGGCCTGCACCTCACTCAAGCCGCGCACGCTGGCAAGCAGCGCCGCAAGTAGAAACGCGAGCAGGCAAATGCCGACCGGCACCGCAGCATTGCCGCCCCGTGGCCACAGAACGGTAACGGCCTGTGCCAGTGCCGTTGCCTCGGCAGCGAGCAGCAGGCCACTCGCTGTTGCCGCAACCAGCAACGCGGTGAGGCGCGCCACGGCACCGTATCGGATGCCCACAAACGCCACCGGATTACCGAGCCCCGCGCGATTGGTATGGGGTGCGATCAAGATTGCGGCGAGCGCCAGGCCTGCCATGAGCCCGGTCAACATCGTCAGCCCATCATGGCCGAACAGCATCATCATGCCGAACAGGGCCAGCACGGTGGCGCCGGACAATACCTGGGATGCCGTCGCCAATGCCCCGGTCAGAGTGCCAAGGCCTGCCTGATTACGACTGCGCGCCTGCATGCCTCAAGCCCCCGGCTCATCTGCGCCAGGCACCACCGCACCTGGTTCTTGGATGCCCGGAGCGCGATCGATGCGCCGCTGTGCCATCAAGACGGCGAGCACGACGATGACAAGTGCGATCGGGATGCCTTGGGAGCCCGCATAGTACGAGAGCGGCATGCCAAGCACCGCCACCGCCTCCAGCATCGGCGCGGCCAGTGGCACCAGCAGCGCCAGCACGCACACGGCGGCGACCGCCACGATTGCCAACCGGCGCGTGCGTTGCCACGTCGATGGTCGCGCAGACTCGCTGCGTCGCGTAAGGCTCACTCGTCGCATCCCCCAGAATCGAGCGCCCGCCAAATTGGCCCCGCCATTGCAGGCCGTCGGACGCGGTGGGGTCGAATGAAGCAGCTTTTCGCCAACCTGCGCAACCCGGGCGGCGCATCGGCGTCACAACTTGGCGAAAACCGTGCGCACCTGCTCGCGCAGCCAGGCATGCGCCTGATCAGGCTCGAAAGATTCGTGCCAGACCATGTAGATCGGCATCGGCGGCAACTCCAGCGCCAGCTCGTGCACGTCGAGCGCATGCCATTGCGCGTAGTGCTGGGCGAAGCGGCGCGGCAACAGCGCCACCATGTCGGTGCATTCCACCAGCGCCGGCACAGTGGCGAGCGAAGGCACCGAAATGCCGAGCTGCCGCGGTAAGCCGATCGCCGCCATGCGCTCGCTGAGTGGAGAGACCTCGTGCGGGCCAAAGCTCAGACCGACGAAGGTCAACGCCAACAGGCCGTCGGCGTCGATGCCATGCGAGACCCGGGAATGCGCCCGCCGCGTCACCAGCACGAGCGGTTCGTCAAACACCACCTCGGAGCGCAGGCCCACGTCTTCAGGCGGCTCATAGTCGAGTGCGAGCAGCGACTGTCCATAACGCAGCTCCGATACCAGCGCACGGGCTCGCCCGTTCGATATGAAGAAGCGTAGACGATCCGGATTTTCAGAATGCCTGAGCAGCGCCGGCGCGACGATCGTGTCGACGCCCGCGGGAATGTCGATCTTGAAGACGCGACTGTCACTTGATGGGCAAAATGCGTTGCCAGGCGTGCGAACCGACTTGCGCAGCAGATCGAGCGCCGTGGCAACATTGGCCTGCATCGCCACTGCGGCGGGCGTAGGCCGCATGCCGCGCCCGGTCCGATCAAACAACGGATCGCCCGTCAGGTCGCGCAATCGCGCCAGCGCATGGCTGACCGCCGATTGCGTCATTCCCAGGCGTTGACCCGCCTTCGTCAGGCTGCCTTCCGACATGATTGCATCGAAAATTGCCAGCAGATTGAGGTCAAGTCGATTGGCAGGCTGGTCTTCCATGGCAACAAACACTCGCGTCATGCAATGTCGTGCGATTCAAAAAATCGCGCTCAAGAATTGAGCGCTGGAAAGAAGTGCGTACAAAACTTGCCGTGCGGCAATCGCGTCGCGCACGTTTGGAGTTCGGCATGCCCGAGAAATGGCGTGCCATTCTGAATTGGAACTTCAAGGCGCTTTGACTGCAGCCAGGGCTTCGCTCGCGCCGGTGACGATATAACGAATATCACTCTGTAACGTACACATCATGAAACCCTGGGTAAACCGGTCGCGTGCCGTCGCAGGGCCGTCGGTATGAATAGCCGCAACCATGTTGCGCGCCATCGTTGCGCGCCGGACCTGATCTATCGCAGCCACCACCTCGGCATCGGCCGGCCGCATGCTGGGGGCAGCCCCGTAGGCCATCGACAGATCTGCAGGGCCGACGTAAACACCGTCCAGTCCCTCGACGCTCAAGATCGCTTCCAGGTTTTCGACGCCCTGGCGGGTCTCGATCATCGCCAGCAGCAGCACTTGCGCGTTGGCGTAGCGCCAGTAGTCCGCACCGCTGTACTGCACGGCGCGGTTTGGCCCCATCGAGCGAAAACCGATCGGCGGATAGCGGCAGGCGCCAACGAATGCGCGCGCCTCCTCAGCCGTGTTGATCATAGGGCAAATCACACCCATCGCGCCGGCGTCGAGCAGCTTCATGAGCATGGCGGGGTCGTTCCAAGGCACCCGCACCATCGGCATTGCGCTGCTGGTGGAGATCGCCTGCAGCATCTGGAATGCGGCGGCGTAATCTATCGCGCCGTGTTGCAGGTCAATGGTGACACTGTCGAAGCCCAGGCCGGCGACGACTTCGGCGACATAGCTGCTGGGTATCGAGCACCAGGCGTTGAGCACCCGTCGTTGTGCTCTGATAGAGCTTTTTACCGTATTCTCTCGCGCCACGAAGCACGTCCGGCGCCGTCGCCCGGCACCCCTCCGCCCACCGGTGTCCACCACAAAAAAGCGCAGGGGCGATGCGGACCGCATCGCCCCTTGCTCGTCTCCCTAGACTCGGGACCGTTTGAATTTTTTGCCTTCGGAACGCGGCCCTGCGCCCGAAGTCCGCGCACAATGTTAGAGCTGCGACACAGTGTCAAGGAAAGAGAGTGCTTGACGAGGACATCATGATTAATTCCAGGCTTGAATGGGCGATTCTCGGCCAGAATCGAGGCCACACGGGGCGGATCGCGGCCGGCGCTAAAATTGACTAATCGGGTGGGAAATCGCGATGACGGCATTGATCCTGGCCATCGACCAGGGCACCACCTCGAGCCGGGCACTGGTTTTTGACCAGGACCTGGCCGTCAAAGGGCTTGGCCAGCAGGAATTCACCCAGCACTACCCTGCCTCCGGCCACGTCGAGCACGACGCCGAGGAGATCTGGACCACCACCCTTGCCACGGCACGTCTGGCGCTCGAGCGGGCCGGGGAGAGCGCTGGCCGTGTCGCCGCCATCGGCATCACCAACCAGCGCGAAACCACCATACTATGGGATCGCGCCACCGGAAGGCCGATCCACCGCGCCATCGTCTGGCAGGACCGGCGCACCGCCGCGCTCTGCCGCAAGCTCGCAGACGACGGGCTGGAACGCGAGCTGACCGCCAAGACGGGGCTGCGGCTCGACCCGTATTTCTCAGCGAGCAAGATCGCCTGGCTGCTCGACAACGTCACAGGGGCACGCGCTGAGGCTGAGGCGGGACGGCTTGCATTCGGCACCGTCGACAGCTGGCTGCTCTACCGGCTGACGGGAGGGCGCGTACATGCAACGGACGCCACCAACGCCAGCCGTACCGCGCTCTACGATATTCACCGCGGCGGCTGGGACCACGCGTTGCTGGAGGCTTTCCGCATCCCCGCGTCGGTACTGCCGCAAGTCTTGCCATCGAACGCCCGTTTCGGCACCACCGACGCCGGGGTTTTTGGAGCGAGCCTTCCAATTCTCGGCATTGCCGGCGATCAGCAGGCGGCGACCATCGGCCAGGCTTGCTTCGAGCCCGGCATGATGAAGGCAACCTATGGCACTGGCTGCTTTGCGATGCTGAACACCGGCGCCCGCGCCGTCACCTCGCACAACCGACTGCTGACCACCATCGCCTACGACCTCGACGGGGAGCGCACCTATGCGCTCGAAGGCGCCATCTTCATCGCCGGCGCCGCCGTGCAATGGCTGCGCGACGCGCTTGGCGTCGTTGCCAGCGCCGCCGAGGCGAGCGAGCTTGCCGGCCGCGCCGATCCCACTCAGCAGGTCGTGCTGGTGCCGGCCTTCGTCGGCCTCGGAGCGCCTTATTGGCAGCCGGACGCACGCGGCGCAGTTTTTGGGATGACGCGCAATACCGGCGCTGCCGAACTGGCGCTGGCGGTGCTCGAAGCCACCGCCTTCCAGACCCGCGATCTGCTGGAAGCGATGTGCGGCGACTGGCAGCACACGAGCCGAACGGTGCTGCGCGTGGATGGAGGCATGGTGGCGAGCGACCGACTGCTGCAATGTCTTGCCGACACGCTGGCCGCCCCGATCGAGCGCCCCGCCCACCTGGAGACCACGGCGCGTGGCGCGGCCTGGCTTGCGGGACACGGTGCCGGCGTGCTGCCAGGCCGGCAGGATTTTGCAGCGATGTGGCGGGCTGAAGCTCGCTTCGAACCGCACCAGGACGAAGCCGCGCGCGCGGCCGCCTATGCGCGATGGAAACGCGCCATCGCCGCGGTCATTGGTTATGCGAATGCCGGCTCGTGAGCAAGCGGGCGTGTCCATACCTGATGACGGGTGCACACGCCGCCTGGGCGCTACCGGGTTGCTTGCCGTTAATGCTTGTGCGCGCCGTGATCCATTGGCGCCTTGCCAGCGTCTTGTCCGGGCTGGTGATCCATGCCGTGCGGCCCCTTGGCGCCGATCGGCTCGACCGTCGCTTCGAGATCGATGTTGCCGGCCTTCTCGAACTTCAGCGAAATCTTGATGAGATCGCCCTCGGCGAGCGGCGCTTTCAGATCCATCAGCATCAGGTGATGGCCGCCCGGCGAAAGCACCACCGACGTGCCGGCCTTCACCTCGAGGTCGGGGATCTGACGCATTTTCATGACGCCATCCGCGCCATGTTCGTGAGTGTGGATCTCAACCCGTCCGGCCACCGCATCGGCACTGGCGCCGATCAACCGGTCGCCACCGGCCTTGCTTGCCTGAATTTCGAGATAGGCGCCACCGACCTTTGCGCCCGGTGGCGTGGCGCGCGCCCACGGATGGGCAACGGTGACGGTCTTCGACTTGAATTCATGAGCCGATGCGATCATGCCACCCGCGGTGACGGCCAATAGCGACAGAAGTGCGCCGGCGAACGCAGCGGTGCATTTGAATTTCGACATGATTGAGAGGTCCTCGTGCTGGCTGGCGCGGCGATATCTGATCGCGCCGGTTTCATTTCATGATGTCGGCCGTCGGCATTCCTCGTCGGGCGGCAGCGGATCGCAGCTCTCGTCGCGCACGCACGACACCAGGGCCTTGCGCAAATCCTCTGTCTCCTTGCCGTCGATCGGGCCCTTGAACAGCCCATGCGCTTCTAGCCCGCACTGATAAAGCTTGACCAGCGTCTCGCCACCGAACCGCATGGCGAGCAGGTAATCGGAGAGCGCCTGCTGTGGCCGCCCCTCGACGTGATGCAGATGAGCGCGGGTATCGAAGGCATGCGCGCTCCACGGCGCTATCTTCAAGGCCTTCTGCACATCGCTGAACCCTTCCGCATAGCGCTTGATCTTGAACAACGCCCAGGCGCGGTTGTTCAACGCCACGTCGAAATCAGGTTTCAGTTTGATCGCGACATCGTAATCGGCGAGCGCCTCGACAAAGCGGCTCTGCAGCGAATAGGCGAGTGCACGCATGGCATGCGCCAGACTCTTTTCGGAAGCCGATAGCTCCGCGCCGCCCTCGATCAGCGCCGTGCAGCCCGTGATGCGCCGCGAGCTGTCGTCGCTGAAGCAATCGCTGGCGGCATCCTTGCTCGTCGGATCCGCACCCGCGCGGCCGTGTTGCATCGGCACGATCAGGAGTGCGAAGGCCATGCTGGTTGCGGCAGCGCGCAGCAAGGACCGACGAGGCAACTTGCCTTTGCCAATGTTCGACGCGCGCGTTGCCGACGACGCCACAGCCGCCACTCCTTGCCCAACGTGTCCCAAAAATTGCTCGACCGGTCGCGACCGGCCCTGCTCACCCAACGTAGCCCAACGAGTAGCCGGAATTGCGACAACCCCGTCAAGCCTTTATCTGCGTTCCTCATGCGGCGGGCCTGAGGTGTGGTACATACGGTTTAACCCATTGGCATCGCAGCCGTGCTAGGTTGCCGTCATGTGTTCTGTCAGCCTTTAGTTCAGGTGTTGCGGCCCCAACATGCCCACCCCCTCCATGACCCGCAAGCGCATCGTTCTCATCATCGGCGGCGGCATCGCGGCCTACAAGTGCCTCGACCTGATCCGCCGCCTGAAGGAGCGCGGCATCGGCGTGCGCGTGGTGTTGACGCGCGCGGGCGAGCAGTTCGTGACGCCACTGTCCGTCGGTGCGTTATCGAACGAGCCGGTCTTCACCAATCTTTTCGATCTGGATACCGAGCGCGAGATTGGCCACATCCGACTGTCACGCGAGGCAGACCTGATCGTGGTCGCGCCCGCCACCGCCGACCTGTTGGCGAAGATGGCAGGCGGCCATGCCGACGACCTGGCCTCCACCGTGCTGATGGCGACCGATAAGCCGGTGCTGGTGGCGCCCGCCATGAATCCGCGCATGTGGCTGCATCCGGCGACTCAACGCAACGTGGCGCAACTGCGCGCCGATGGCATCGGCATCATCGAGCCCGCGGTCGGCGAAATGGCCGAGCGTGGCGAAGCAGGCCCGGGCCGGTTGCCCGAAGTGAGCGAACTCGTCACAGCGATCGAGGCGAGGCTTGCCGCAAGCACGCCTGCCGCAAGCAGCGCCAAAGAAACACATCCGCACGTAGGCTTGCTCGCCGGCCGTCATGTGCTGGTGACGAGCGGACCGACCCATGAGCCGATCGACCCGGTGCGTTACATCGCCAATCGCTCGTCCGGCAAGCAGGGCCACGCGATTGCCGCAGCGGCAGCCGAGGCCGGCGCGCGCGTCACGCTCGTTTGCGGACCGGTGACGATTGCCGATCCCGAAGGCGTCGACGTCGTTCACGTCGAGACAGCCGCCGAGATGCTGGAGGCCGTGCGCGCCGCTCTGCCCGCCGACATCGGCATATTCACCGCTGCCGTTGCCGATTGGCGCGTTGCCAGCCCGCATGCAGAGAAAATAAAAAAGGACGCGGGCGCCAAGACGCCATCACTGGCGCTCGTCGAAAACCCCGACATCCTGCGCACCATCGCCGCCAAGGGCCGCGCACGGCCTGGGCTCGTCATCGGCTTTGCCGCCGAAACCGAGAACGTCACTGCCTATGCCATGAAGAAGCGCAAGTCGAAGGGAGCCGACTGGATCGTCGCCAACGACGTTTCACCCGAGACCGGCATCATGGGCGGCGACCGCAACACCGTCCACATCGTCACCGCCGATGGCGTCGAAAGCTGGCCCGAGATGAGCAAGGCGGACGTTGCAGCTAAGCTCGTCGCACGCATCGCGCGCCACTTCGGTCAACGCCAGGATGCCGCCCAATGAGCATGCGCGGGTCGCGTCGCCCCGGCATCGGCGTGGTTCGCCTCGAGGCCGCAGCAGACCTGCCGCTGCCGGCCTATCAGTCCGAAGAAGCGGCCGGCCTCGATCTACTCGCCGCCGTACCGGCCGACACACCGCTGGTACTGAAACCGGGGCAGCGCGCGCTGGTGCCGACTGGCCTGATCCTCGAATTGCCCAAAGGCACCGAAGCCCAGTTGCGCCCCCGCTCCGGCCTCGCCATGAAACACGGCATCACCGTGCTCAACAGCCCCGGCACGATCGACAGCGACTATCGTGGCGAGGTGAAGGTGCTGCTCGTCAATCTCGGCGACCGGCCATTTACCATCACGCGCGGCGAACGCATCGCACAGATGGTCGTCGCCACCCATATCCGCGTGCGGCTTGTCGAGCGCAAGCAAGCCCGCGCCACCCTCCGCGGTGACGGTGGGTTCGGCTCTACGGGCACGCGAACGAAAGCGGGAGCGGTGCCTGGGAAACCTTCGCCGAAACGCTCGCCCGGCAAAGCCGCAAAGCCCGTCACATCATCTGTGGCAAATCGCAAGGCGGTTGCCGCAAAGGCCAAGCCGACGAAGCCGCGCCGCCGTTAAGCGCTGCCGGTGTGCCAATTGATCTTCGATTTGCGTTGACCCGGGCAATCTCCTTATCGCCGAGGTGGCTTGAGATGCGGGCCAATTGCTGCGAAAACACCCTAGAGATACACGCTCTGACGGCACAAATTTCAGTTGTCCATTCCCGATCACAAGGTACGCCAGCCATGAACGAGATGCCCGCCATCAAGACACTTGCCGCAACGCAATCGTGGGGGCGCGGACGCATCTATGACGACATCACACAGACCATCGGGCACACGCCGCTCGTTCGTCTCGGCAAGGTGGCGCAGGCCGCCAACGCCAAGGCCGAGGTGCTATTGAAGCTCGAATTCTTCAATCCGCTGTCCAGCGTCAAGGACCGCATCGGCGTGTCGATGATCGATACGCTCGAATCTCTAGGCAAGATTTCACCCGGCGTGACGACGCTGGTGGAGCCCACCTCCGGCAACACCGGCATTGCGCTCGCTTTCGTGGCTGCAGCGCGCGGTTATCGCCTGATCCTCGTCATGCCGGAATCGATGTCGATCGAACGGCGCAAGATTCTCGCGCACCTGGGCGCCGAGCTGGTGCTGACGCCTGCCGCGGAAGGCATGAGCGGCGCGCTCAAAAAGGCCGATGCGCTGGCTGCCGAGATCCCCAATGCAATCGTTCCCGCGCAATTCGACAATCCGGCCAATCCGCTGGTGCACGAGAAGACCACGGCCGAGGAAATCTGGAAGGATACCGGCGGCAAGATCGATGCGCTCGTCGTCGGCGTCGGCACGGGCGGCACGCTCACGGGATGTGGCCGTGTATTGAAGGTGCGCAATCCGGCGCTACGCATTATTGCCGTCGAGCCGTCCGCAAGCCCGATACTTTCCAAGGGCGAAAAAGGCCCGCACAAGATTCAAGGCATCGGCGCAGGCTTCGTGCCCTCCATCCTCGATCGCAGCTTGATAGATGAGATCGTCACCGTGCCCAACGAGATGGCGTTTGAGGTTTCGCGGCTGCTGGCGCGTGCGGAAGGCATTCCAGGCGGCATCTCGACGGGCGCCAACGTCGCCGCCGCGCTCACCATCGCCGGACGCGAGGATATGGCGGGCAAGACCGTCGTCACGTTTGCGCCCTCGGCGGCCGATCGCTACATCTCGACGGACTTGTTCGCCGAGCCGCCGGCGACTTGAGGATTGGATGAGCACAACATGCTGTCGAGTGAGGAAATTCAACGCTACAAGCGGCATCTGGTGCTGAAGGAGGTTGGCGGGGAGGGACAGCAGCGGCTGAAGGCGGCGCGCGTACTGATCGTTGGCGCTGGCGGTCTTGGCTCGCCGTTGCTCATGTATCTGGCCGCCGCCGGTGTCGGCACGCTCGGCATCATCGACGACGATGTGGTATCGCTCGACAACCTGCAGCGCCAGATCGTGCACGATACGGCGCATGTCGGGCGGCCAAAGGTCGACAGCGCCAAGGACATGATCGCGCGGCTCAACCCGCATGTTGCGATGGAGACCTATCGGACGCGCATCGATGCCGCCAACGCCATCGACATCATCTCCCGCTATGACATCGTCTGTGACGGCTCCGACAATTTCGCCACGCGTTATCTGGTCTCGGACGCCTGTTATCTCGCAAAACGCACGCTCGTCTTTGCAGCCGTGGGCCCGTTCGATGGCTACGTGACGACATTCAAGCCGCACCTCGTCAATGCCGAGGGTCAGCCCTATCCGAGCTATCGCTGCATTTTCCCCGAAGCGCCGCCGCCCGGCACCGTCGCCAACTGTGCCGAGGTCGGCGTGCTCGGCGCCGTCGTCGGCGTCATCGGCACGTTGCAGGCGACCGAGGTGCTGAAAGAAATCACAGGTACGGGCGACAGCCTTGCCGGGCGGCTGCTCATCTATGACGCCAAAGGGGGCCGCTTCGAAAGCGTGCGCGTCGCCTGGGATCCCGACAACGCGCTGTCAGGCAGGACCCCGACCATCCGCGACCTTTCGATTCATGGCGGCACGACGTCAGCCGCTGCTTGCGCAAACGGCTGACGTCTTTCCCCGCCTAGAGTGCTTCCGGAAAAGTGGGAACCGGTTTTCCGATA